>JAVBPN010000135.1:0-16654 GCA_031549585.1 Bacteroidales bacterium | reverse complement strand
AAACCCATTTCGCCGCAACTAGCAGCGGCGGCAGCTCCGGCTAATCCGGTGCCTACCACAATAACATCCAATTTACGCTTGTTGGCGGGATTCACCAGATTTTGGTGCGCCTTATATTCTGTCCATTTCTGAGCCACCGGCCCTTGAGGTATTTTAGCATCTAAAGTCATAATCATTTGAATTTTTGATCTTTGATTCTTGATTGATTTAATGATCATCGAAAATTAACAACCGGAAATCAAAAATGTGTTATTTTCCTCCTAATAAAAAATAAAGTGGTATAATGGCAAATCCGATAGGTATCACTATGGAATATATGTAGCCAACCCATTTGATAATGGGCGTATAAGTGGGGTGATTCCAACCGATACTTTGAAATGCACTTTGAAAAGCATGTATCAAGTGAAAAGACAACAACACCATGAATGCAATATATATGATGCAATAGGGTGCACTTGAAAATACATGACGGGCAATATCATAGAAATTGTGGTACGACGATGTTTCGGTAGCAGCATAATCGCCTACACCAATCGATTCAGGAGTAAAACCAAACCAACCGTATTTGTAAAAAAGAAAATCCATAAAGTGGAGGCAAAAGAAAATAAAAATAATGCCGCCCGTCCAAATCATATACTTCGAAAAAAATGAAGTTTCAGAACTATACTTTTTTGCATAACCTACGGGACGCGCCATCCAGTTCCTTATTTGCAGGTATAGTCCCAATATCATGTGCAATGCAATGCTTCCAAATAGGAAGATTTCCATCACTTTGACTGGGGCAGTACTCATGATATAAACCCCCATGTCAAAATAACTCCGGTCTTCCAGCAGCATCAATAGATTGATGGACATGTGCAGTACCAAAAAGACACACAGGAATAACCCTACAAGCGCCATCCAAAACTTTTTACCGATGGATGATGTGAAGATATTACTCATAAACGTTTGATTTTGATTTACTATGGTATAACAATATGTATTTCTTTTTAAAAGACACAAAGGTATTGGGTAATTTGACGATTTGCAACAAATAAAACCATAAAAAGTAATTTAGAAGAGGTCTAAATTATATGCTTAGTTGGCTTAAAAATCGCAATATTCCAACTCACAAATCCGAATTGTGATTACACATAACAACTTCAAGTATGGTAAAGTTGTAATTTACGTTTTTGCGGTTCTTATTAGTCATTCTTTGCCCTGCCAACAGCTCATAAATCGTGTAAATTTTGTACTTTTGCGAATATATCATAGGTAAAAAATTATGCAAATCATCAAGCATCCGTCAAAAAGTGAATGGAAGGATATAGCTACCCGGCCAACGTTAGCCAATTCCAATTTAATGATCAGTGTAAAGGCTATTTTGGAAGATGTTCGTTTGAATGGCGATAAAGCCGTATTGGAATATGAAAAACGTTTTGACCACGTTCAGTTGGATTGTTTGGCTGTTACGGAAGAAGAAATTGTTTCGGCTGAAAAATTAGTGCCTCAAGATCTGAAAGAAGCGATTCTTTTGGCCAAAGCCAATATAGAGAAATTTCATAAAACACAATGTTTTGTTTCACAGAAAATAGAAACATTGCCAGGCGTTGTATGTTGGCAAAAAGCAGTGGGTATAGAAAAAGTTGGTTTGTATATTCCGGGAGGCAATGCTCCTTTATTTTCTACCGTATTGATGTCAGGTATTCCCGCACAAATTGCCGGATGCGAAGAAATTGTGATGTGTACTCCTCCCTTAAAAGACGGGAGCATACATCCGGCTATTCTTTTTGCCGCCCAGGTTTCCGGAATCAAAAAAGTATTTAAAATCGGCGGAGTGCAAGCCATTGCAGCTATGGCGTATGGGACGGAAAGTGTTCCTGCTGTGTATAAAATTGTTGGGCCGGGAAATCAATATGTAACAGCAGCCAAACAATTGATTACACTGCAAAATGTAGCCATTGACATGCCGGCCGGCCCTTCCGAAGTGGAAGTAATTGCCGATGAAACAGCCAATCCCGCATTTGTTGCTGCCGACTTATTATCGCAAGCCGAACACGGTGTAGATAGCCAATCCATATTGGTCACAACCAGCGAAATGATTATTGATCAAGTAATCAACGAAGTAGAAAAACAATTAGATGTGCTGCCTTCCAAGAATATAGCAGTCCAATCGATGAAGCATAGTCGTATTATCTTGTTGAAAAACAGGCAAGAAGTGGTCGAATTCACCAATCTGTATGCTCCGGAACATTTGATTATCCAAACAAAGGATTATTCGGAAATAGCCGATGGGATCGTCAATGCCGGATCTGTTTTTCTGGGATATTTCACACCCGAAAGTGCGGGAGATTATGCTTCGGGCACAAATCATACATTGCCAACGAACGGTTATTCAAAAATGTACAGCGGTTTGAGTGTTGATAGCTTCATTAAAAAAATCACTTTTCAGGAAATATCCCGTGAGGGAATTGCTCAATTAGGCCCTGCATTGGAAGTTATGGCAGAAGCAGAACTATTGCCCGCCCACAAAAACGCAGTGAGTTTAAGGATATCTCAATAATTTTTTCCGGATTCAACAAATTCAATTCCTATTTGTATTAGCAATAGGAAAAATGGAATGCAGATAACACAGATGTTGAAAGGTTTTTGACAATTCAGTGCATCAATTTCCATTAAAATTGATTTGGATGAATAGAATTATCGTTATTGGGCTACTTTTTATAATTGTAAATAACCTACATGCTCAAGATTCGTCTGCACACGCAGCAAAGAAAGTTGACTTTACGGCGCTTCCCACAATTGCTTATGACCGTTCCCGGGGAGCAGGGTTTGGTCTGATCACCATGACTTTTTTCAAACTCAGTAACGCCCCATCAACTAAGTTGTCGAGCGTCAATGTTTCAGGGCAATACACTACAGAGAAAAATTGGTATGTAAGTGCTTTTTCTCAGCTTTATTTTGGAGGCGACCGATTCCGGTTGATGGTAGGAGGGGGGTATATGAACTCTAACTTTCAAACTTATCAGGATATCGGCGGAAGCGAAGTGGAAATACCTTACAACAACCATGGTGAGTATATCTTTTTATCACCTATGGTTCGTGTATACGACCGATTGTATTTAGGAATTGGCGGACAAATGTTTCATTCGCATTTAGATGTTGAGGCTGCAACTCCTCAAATCAGTACTGAATGGTTAAATTCTTTAGCAATCACGTCTATGTATGACTCTCGCGATAACGCATATACCCCGTCTAAAGGATGGAAAGGTTCTATACGGGTTAATTTCTTCCCTGAATGGTTAAAGAATGATTCTGCTTTCAATAAGATACACTTCGAATTGAATAATTACACCCGTTTAGATCATAACAAAGTGTTGGCTTCAAGAATATCGGCCAATCTTTCATTGGGTAGTACGCCTTTCGTAGCACAAAATTATGTAGGGAACAAAGATATTCGTGGATATACCAAAGGAGAATATCGCGGAGACCAGACATATGCACTGCAAACAGAATTGCGTTGGAATTTTTATAAACGTTGGGGAGCAGTGGGATTTTTCGGACTTGCTATGACGACAAATCCTGAAAGCCCTGTTTTACCTGGGGGAGGTGTCGGAATAAGATTTATGGTCATTCCTGCACATCAAATCAATGCAGGCATTGATGCTGCTGCCGGACGTAATGATTGGGGCATATATTTCCGTATTACCGAAGCGTTTTAACGACAAGTAATCTTTCTAATTATCGTGAGATTGGTTACTCACTTTGTTCGTGAGAAAGTTCGCTATCGCTCGCAATGACGACGCAATTCCGCTATTCTGACGGCCTGATGTCTTTTACATGTAATTGTACGGTAGTTATGCCCCTGAATGTATTTTCCTCTATAGAGTAGCAAAGGTCAACAGGTTTTCCTGATTTAATGTCATTATAATGCTCACTCAAATTGAACCCAATGGCAGGAAAAATAGTTTCGGGATGCTCTTTTTGCTGCACTTCGAGCTTGAGGTGTTCCCCATATTTTCCCACGATTTTAGTATTTCCGTTGCCGATTACTTGCCGTGTCACAAATACAGGAGACATGTTGCTTGGGCCGAAAGGTTGAAATTGCTTCAAAATACGCAAAAATTTTGGCGTAATTTGTGCAAAATCCATTTCTACATCAATGTCTACGGATGGCAATAGCTGTTCATCCGAAATTGATTGCGAAACAAATTCCTCGAATTTTCGGCTGAATAAGGGAACGTTTTCAATTTTCATGGTTAATCCGGCCGCATACATGTGGCCTCCAAAGTTTTCGAGCAGGTCGCTACAATGGTCGATTGCTTTATATAAGTCAAATCCTTCGATTGAGCGTGCTGAACCGGTAGCGAATCCATTAGATTCGGTCAACACAACGGTTGGGCGGTAATAGGTATCGATTAGGCGTGAAGCTACAATACCCACAACACCTTTATGCCACGTAGGTTCGAATAGGACGGTAGATTTACGATATTCCTGTTCGGGGTCTGTGGCCAGCATGCGTAGTGCTTGGTGAGTGATTTCCGAATCGATATTTTTTCGGTTGTTGTTGTGTTGGTTGATTGCTTCACCGGCCATCTTGGCCATTTTTTCATTATCCGAAATCAATAACTCTACGGCATGTCTACCCGATTCCATTCGTCCGGCAGCATTGATTCTTGGCCCTATCTTGAAGACAATATCTTCAACTTGTTGCGGTACGCCTTCTAATCCCGATATTTTAATGATAGATTTTAATCCTAACGTAGGGTTTTCATTCAATTTTTTGATGCCCAATGCCGTTAAAACACGATTTTCCCCATCTATAGCAACAATGTCGGAGGCAATACTCACAGCTACCAAATCAATGTATTGGTAGACCTCGTCCATCGGAATATGATTGGTTAATGCGTAAGCTTGCAGGAGTTTAAACCCAACGCCACATCCCGATAATTCTTTATATGGATAATTACAATCAGCGCGTTTGGGGTTGAGGATGGCAAATGCCTTCGGTAAGGTAGTTCCGGGATAATGATGGTCACATATAATAAAATCAATACTTTTTGAGTTGGCGTAATCGATTTTATCAACCGATTTAGTGCCGCAATCTAAGCTGATAATCAACTTGCAACCACTATCTGTCGCTATATCAATTCCTTTGTATGATATTCCGTAACCTTCGGTGTAACGGTCAGGAATGTAGAAATCGATATCGGGGTATATTTTTTTTAAGAATAAGTATACCATGGCAACAGAAGTGGTTCCATCTACATCATAATCGCCATATATCATGATCCTTTCCCGGTTTCGGATGGCATGTCCGATACGGTCAACTGCCCTACTCATGTCTTTCATCAAAAAAGGATCGTGCAGTAATTCGTAAGATGGCCTGAAAAACATTTTGGCGTCTTCGAAAGTAGTAATATTCCGTTGCGCTAAAAGAGTGGCTAATACCTGTTCAATACCCAATACTTCTGTCAGATGCTGAACAACAGATAAATCAGGTTCGGGTTTGATGATCCACTTTTTGTGATACATGGCTACAAACTTAAACAAAAACAATGGATTTCTATTCGCTTGTTTCGTTTATTTACAAGCCAAATCACATGTTGTTAAAAGAGAGAATAGTAAGTTATTTCGGAGGGAAACAAAGTAAAATTTTCATGGAATCGTTAGATTGCCATTGAATATCACCGACAGAAGCGGGAATAAAGATCTCATCACCTTGTCTTACATCCATATGCTCATTATTGGTAATTAACAAGCCTGAGCCCGAAGCAACCACAGCAACACAATAATCGCCATTACCCTGTACCTTAATTGTTTCGGTGACATCCAGAAGTTTCAATGAAAAACAGTCCGTATGCGTGTGGTCAAAGATGGTGTATATGTTTGCAGATTCCTGTTTGGGGATTACTTTCCATTTGTGTAATGTTTCTTCCAATGTGTAACACCCATAGTGAAAACAATCCAACATTTTTTCTTCTCCAATACCTTGATGTATCAAAAAATCATTGATCCTTTGTCCTGAAGGCGTGGTTTTCTCGACACGCATGGTATAGTCGGTAGGTTCTTGAATCTCTAATAGGAAACAACCACTTCCAATGGCATGGGGAACGCCTCCGTTAATAATAAATGCGTCACCGGATTTCACAGGCACTTTGTGCAGGCATTGCAACATTCCCTCAATATCTTGCCTTAAGAATAAGTCTTTCCATATCTCCTTAGTCACCCATTCCTTGAATCCAAATAAAACATAGCTTGGCTCTCCATTAATTTCGCGGCCACCCAGTACATACCAGCCCTCTGTTTTACCAAAATCAGAATTAAGATATTTTTTGGCATAAGTTTTATCCGGGTGTACTTGAATAGTTAAGCGTTCTTTTGAATCAAGCATTTTGATTAAAAGAGCCGTATCGTGATATTTGGCTGCTACTCGTTCTCCAAGCATTGCAATTGGATCTGTTTCGATAAGGTCTTTTAAAAAAGCAGTACCGGTTGGCGTGATTACTTTTGAGAGCCCTTCATGTTCCGGCCGATTGTTTCCTCTTGCCACAACTGTTGAGGCGATCCATTCTTCGGGCGTATCGCCGTCATTGCATGTTGATTCGTTTTTCCAACGATCAATCAATGCTCCGCCGTTGTATGTTCGCCATACACGGTTAGGAAGCTGTTTCAAAGGAAGGGACAAAATCAATGATTAATGATTAAGGTTTAATGATTAATGAGCAGAAAGTTAGAACTATGTACTTAATTAAAATTGAAATTTTTCATTTTCAATTTTATTCGGCTTTGCCTCATGAGAACGCTACGCTTAGTTCAACTTTCCATTTTCAATTAATTCGCTGTATCATCTCTTCAAATGATATCGTCACTTGCTCGCCTGTTGTCATATTCTTGAGCGTAACACTATTCGAAGCCATTTCAGTTTCACCGGTCATTGCCACAAAAGCAATGGATTTTTGGTCGGCATATGCCATTTGTTTCTTAATTTTTACGGCATCGGGATATATTTCGGCATTAATGCCTGCTGCGCGTACTTTGGCCAACAATTGTAAGGCGTATTTTTCTTCTTTTGTGCCAAAGTTTACGAACATCAAACGGGTAGTTTGCCCTATGTCTGAAGGATAAGCATTTAATTGTGTCAAAACATCATAGATTCGGTCAGCGCCGAATGAAATACCTACACCCGATACATCGGGTAATCCGAAGATTCCAGTCAGATTGTCATATCTTCCACCACCGCAAATACTCCCGATTTGCACATCCAGTGCTTTTACTTCTATGATGGTTCCTGTATAATAGTTTAATCCACGTGCCAGCGTCAAATCCAATTCAATAGGAACTTGTACCTGCAATGAAGTAAGATAATCAAGTACGGTGCGCATTTCAGCAACACCTGCTAATCCAGCTTCGCTCTGGGCAAAGTAAGCTTCCAACTTGTCCAATTTTTCCACATTGCTTCCAGTCAGTTGGATGATAGGTTGTATTGCATGGATGGATTCTTTTGATAAACCCTTCTCGAGCAATTCTTCGTTGACTTTATCTATCCCGATTTTTTCTAATTTATCAATGGCTACGGTGATATCAACCACTTTGTCCTTTTGCCCAATGATTTCGGCAATACCGGTTAATATTTTCCGGTTGTTGAGCTTTACCGTTACGTTGATTTTCAGTGCATGGAATACATCGGAAACGATTTGCAATAATTCGGCTTCGTTGAGTAACGAATTACTACCCACAATATCAACATCGCATTGATAGAATTCGCGATAACGGCCTTTTTGTGGACGATCAGCTCGCCATACCGGTTGCATTTGATATCGCTTGAATGGAAAGCTGATTTGATGTTGGTTTTGTACAACAAAACGTGCAAAAGGAACGGTTAAGTCATAACGCAATCCCTTTTCGCACATGGACATGGACAGTTTATTTAAGTTTTTGTCATGAAGGTCATTTGGATTGACTTCTGATAAAAAGTCACCTGAATTTAGTATCCGAAATAAAAGTTTATCGCCTTCTTCACCATATTTTCCCAATAAGGTTGACAAGTTTTCCATTGCAGGCGTTTCAATGGGCAGAAAGCCAAAACGATGAAAAACGTTTTTGATGGTATCAAAAATGTAATTACGTTTTGCCATTTCGGCCGGAGTAAAGTCACGAGTGCCTTTTGGAATGGATGGTTTTTGCATACTATTCAATGTGGTAATTTTAACTCGTCATTGCGAGGAGCCCGCCTGATCCGCAGAGCGGGCAGGGAGCGACGAAGCAATCTCAAGGTAATTGGTAATAGATTGCTTCGCTATCGCTCGCAATGACGTTTCTATTTAAATTTTGGAGTTCTATAGGTACAAATTAAACTATTTCTACCCCTTGTTTTTTCAACAAATCAAGAGCCATTTCCCTTAATTTGAATTTTTGAATTTTTCCGCTTCCCGTCATTGGGAAAGCATCTATAAAAAAGATATATTTAGGGATTTTATGGCGGGCAATTTGTCCGCGGCAAAAATCTTTGACCAATTCTTCCGTCAAAGTAGCTCCTTCATGAGGTATGATAAATGCGCCTACTTCTTCGCCATATTTTGGTGAAGCAATGGCTACTACTTGCACATCTTTCAAACCTTCCAAATGATATAGATACTCTTCTATTTCACGCGGGTAAATATTTTCACCTCCGCGAATGATCATATCTTTGATACGGCCTGTGATCCGGAAATATCCGTTTTCATCTTTCGTCCCCAAATCACCACTATGCAGGAATCCGTTTTTATCAATTACTTCGTTCGTTGCTTGGGGATTTTTATAATAACCTTCCATGACTAAATAACCGCGGCAACAAACCTCACCTGGTTCGTTAACGGCACATTCTTCACCAGTTTCAGGATTTAATATTTTTACTTCGGTAAAAGGATATTCGCGACCAACGGTGGTACAACGGGTTTCAAATGAATCGGCCAATACGGAATGAGTCATTCCCGGCGACGTTTCTGTCAAACCGTACACGCTGGTAATATGGGTAATGTGTAGTTTTTCCGTAACACCCCGCATCAGTTCAATAGGACAAAGCGCTCCAGCCATGATACCGGTGCGTAACGAGGTAACATCAAACATGCTTAACATGGGATGGTTCAGCTCAGCAATAAACATGGTGGGAACGCCATACAACGCCGTGCACCGTTCTTTGTGAACAGAAGCCAACACTACCAACGGATCAAATTTTTCCACCATGACCTGTGTGCAGCCATGCGTCAGTACATTCATGGTTGCGAGTGTAATGCCAAAACAATGGAATAAAGGCACACAACAGCATAGCTTATCGTCTGCAGTAAAGCCCATTCCTTCGCCGGTAAAGTAACCATTGTTGGTAATGTTGTAGTGTGAAAGCATAACACCTTTAGGGAATCCGGTAGTCCCGGAAGTGTATTGCATGTTCACAATATCGGTATGTTTTACTTTGCTTTTGGCTTCTTCCAAAACATTGTCGTTAATATTTTTTCCAGCCAACAACAGTTCAGCTGTATTGTACATGCCACGGAGTTTTTCCTGTCCGATGTACACGACATTTTTTAATTGAGGAAATTTTTCACTTTTGGCAAAACCCCGTTGTGATACCCTTAAATCGGGCATCATGGCGTAGACCATATCAATGTAACTTCCGTCGAAAACGCCTTCGGTGATACAAAGCGTATGTATATCAGAATCCTTCATCAGGTATTCCAACTCGTTTTGTTTGTAACTTGTATTAACAGTTACAAGTACAGCGCCAACTTTTGCTCCGGCGTATAGGAACGTGAGCCAATCAGGTACATTGGTAGCCCAAATGCCAACATGTGTCCCATGTTTGACACCAATAGACATCAATCCTTTGGCCATATTGTCAACCCGCTGGTTGAATTCCTTCCAGGTAAACCGCAAATCACGGTCAGAATAAACGATAAATTCCTTATCGGGCGTTTTTTCTGCCCAATGTTCTAACCATTGTCCAACTGTTTTTTCTTGTAATTTCAATTCCATCTTATTGTAACTTATGCTCTTGTCAATAATCGATTGTTTGTTATTCAATTACTTAAAATGGAGTATATACTACGCCCAAAATTCTTGCAGGCGATCCATTTCTTGCATGTACGTGATGAGCTACAATTGAATCGTAGTAAATACTATCGCCTTCTTCGAGAACATGAGTGTCTTTTCCATAATTGATTTCAATCACTCCTTCCAACACGTAAATAAACTCTTCACCTTCGTGTGACGAAAGCATAAAATCAACGTTTTTAGTGGGTTCTATATCAATCAGAAATGGTTCCATATGGCGTCCAGCCTTGTCTTGAGACAAAGAATGATATTCCATATGCTTACGTGCGACCTTTGAATCTTCGGTAAAACGAATGGTATTTTTATCCTTATATTCCTTTTTGCGGCTGATAACAGGGCCAAGTTCTGTTTGGTCGTCGAGAAACGTACCTAAGCGAACACCTAAAACCCGTGCAATCTTGATTAGTGGTGCTAATGATGGTATTTCTACATTTTCTTCTATCCGTTCAATTTGTTCTTTATTTATTCCGGAACGTTCCGCTACTTCGATAATAGTCAGGTTTCTTGATTCCCGAATGTTTTTGATTTTTCCGCCAATAATTTTATTGCTTTCCATAAAAAAATCCTCCTTAAATTATAATTCTTTTCAGGTTGCAAAATTATATGAAAGTTTCATATAACCTTAAGCACTGTCTAAAAGATGAACGAAAGTTAGGTTGACAAAACTTTTGCTGTAAAGTGTCATTGAAAAGCATGCAAAGACACATCACTCCCGTCAAAAACTGCATAAGTAGGTTTTTTGACCCACTCTCCAGTATTGATGTAGCGGCTATTTTCCGATAAAGGAATATCCAATGCCAAATGCCTGTGTCCAAGAATAAAAAAATCAATATGCCTATTTTTCAATATTTTTCGTACAAAAACAACGATATTTTCTTTTTCGATGTCTTCAAAAGGAAGCGCCCAACCATGCCGTTTTCTGCTATTTTTCGACCACATTTGCCCGAAAGCCATTCCCCAACGGGGATGTATGGTTGCATATAACTTTTGCAAAAAGAAACTGGAAAAGAGCTTTAATAATATTTTATCTTTGATACCTGTGGGACCCATTCCGTGGCCATGTCCCAAAAAGAAAATCTTGTTATTAATTGTTATTTCTACCGGATGACGGTATATGGTGATGCCTAATTCGGAAGACAGGTAGTCACGCATCCACATGTCGTGATTTCCGGTGATGTAATAAACGGGAATACCATCTTCTACCAATTGGCCTATTTTAGCTAAAAGTCTTGTAAAGCCTCGCGGAACAACATGTTTATATTCAAACCAGAAATCAAATATATCGCCCAATAAATAAACGGCTGCTGCATCGCCAGAAATGGCATCAAGCCAACGTACAAACAATCGCTCCCGTTCAAGGCTTTCCTTGCCGGGCATCAAGTGTAAATCGGATGCAAAATATATTTTCTTATTATCAGGGAGGTGCACTTTTACTGTCGGTTTGCAGCTATACATTCAAATATTTCATGAACTGCTCGTAATTGTTGCGAAGAATTTCTTCGTTGTGGTTGCTGCTTTGGTATGATGCCAATATGGTGTATTCATACCGGAGAAATGTCTGTATAATGGCTGTTAAATCTATCCGGTCAATCTTTAGCGTTACTTCCATTTTCACGGAATCAGGTGATGACGTGACGAAACAACTCAATAATTTGGCATTTTCGCTTTCCACAATCTGTGCGATTTGGGACAATGAGTAATCATTGGCATTTAATTCCAGCACCAAAATACCTCCGGGCATTTTTATGGCTGCCATATCGCCAAAAACTTGAATCAGCCTCCGCGCAGTGATCACGCCTAAATAATTCCGGTTTTCTGTCAAGACCGGAATTGTTGTCAAATCGAGCCGGGAAACAGCTTCAATGACCTCATATAGATGCTGATGCTCAAATACAAATGGGCTTAACAAAGAGTTGACGTATTTTTTGATTGGCTCGTCTGCCATGTTTTTGTCGAAAATATCTGCATCGGAGATTGTACCCAAGAACTCTCCGTGGTCAACCACCGGAAGATGGGACACACGAAAGACTTCCATCGAGTGCAGGCCTTTAGCTCCTGTATCCGAAAGCCGAAGCGGAGATATCGTGTCCGATATGAGATCTTTTGCTAACATAAATTTTTGTGTACAAAGATACGATTTTATAACAAGGCAATAAACGAAAAATAATCGAGATATTTCAAGAATTCAACATGTTTTCAAAGATTGGCGGAAGGATAAAAAAATTGTTGCACAATGCAAAACAGATACTTATATTTGACGCTTCAAAATGGAAAAAGTTTAATGAAGAAATTTTTGATCAATGCGTTAATTTTGTGTGTGATCGCTATTGCTATATCGCAATTGTTATTTTCAACAATTTTTAAAAATTTTGAATTTCCGGGACGTATTTTAAGCATTGTTTTTATTGGGCTGATTACGTGCGTATTCTATGTGTGGTTTGTATCTGCATTCAAAAAAAATCCCAAATCTTTTTTCCGGGTTTTTATGTTGCAAACTACCTTGAAATTATTTCTGTATGCAATAGGTGTCGCCTGTTACCTGTGTTTTTTAAAACAATATGCCGTAGCTTTTTTAATTAATGTGCTTGTTGTATATTTAATATTTACTACTTTTGACGTATTTTCTACTTTGAAGTTTCTCAAAAAAAATACATCAACAGTAGAAAAATGAAAGTATCCGATTAATTTTAGAGAAATTATGTACCGAACATCTTTGTGTAAAATTTTACTTCTCTTAATTCTGACAGGTTTTGGCGTGCAACAAGTGAAAGCTTCAGAAGGAGAAGAAGGGGGCTTCAATCCCGGTACATTCATTATTGATCATATTGGCGACTCATACGATTGGCATATTTTGACAGTCAATGGACATCATGTGTCGGTTCCACTTCCGGTAATTCTTTACAGCAAACAGTCAGGGTGTCATATATTCATGTCGAGTAAATTTCATCATGGACATGAAAGCCATCTGGGATTTAGTATTGCTTCCGACGGTTCGCACAAAGGAAAAATTGTGGAACAAGCAGCCGATGGCTCGTTTGTTCGTCCGTTAGACTTTTCGATCACCAAAAATGTATTTGCCATATTTATTAGCATTGCTTTAATCCTGTTGATATTTATATCGACAGCAAGAGCCTATAAACGTAATCCTAATCATGCGCCCAAAGGTTTGCAATCCATGATGGAACCGCTTATTCTCTTTGTGCGCGATGATATTGCGCGTCCGGCCATCGGGTACAAGTATGAGCGCTACATGCCTTATTTGCTGACACTATTCTTTTTCATTTTTATAAATAACTTAATGGGATTGATCCCAATTTTCCCTTTTGGGGCTAATGTAACCGGTAATATTGCTGTTACATTGGTATTGGCATTGATTACCTTTGTCATTACAACTGTTTCGGGAACTAAAACCTATTGGTCACACATTATTAATGCGCCCGGAGTTCCTTGGTGGCTCAAAATTCCGCTTCCACTTATGCCATTTGTCGAAGTGTTGGGAGTAATCACAAAGCCTTTTGTACTAATGATCCGGTTGTTTGCCAACATCACGGCAGGTCATATCATTGCTATTGGCTTTTTCAGTTTGATATTCATCTTTGGTGCGATTAAACCGGCACTGGGATACAGTGCGTCTGTATTAACGATCGTATTTACCGTGTTTATGACATTTTTGGAGTTATTGGTCGCATTCATTCAAGCCTATGTGTTCACGTTGTTATCAGCATTGTACTTTGGTATGGCATCAGACGATGGGCACCATTAGAATTGAAAATGGAGAATGAAAAATTAACAATTCATATAGAAAATCTAATAACCAAATATCTAAATCTATGTTATCATTAATCGTTTTGCAAGCAGCAGCCAATGTAGCTTTGGCTAAATTAGGTGCAGGGATCGGTGCAGGGATTGCAGCGGTAGGAGCAGGTATCGGTATCGGACGCATTGGCGGTTCGGCGATGGATGCTATTGCCCGTCAACCCGAATCGGTTGGTGACATTCGTTCCAACATGATTGTTGCCGCAGCGCTGATTGAAGGGGTTGCCTTCTTTGCTATTGTGTTGTGCTTGCTCATCCTGTTCGTATAATACGAGGATGAATGGTTATAGCCCGGCCTATTTCGTGCGGTTGGCCGGAAAGCCGGGCTTTATTTAAGCTTTTAATATCAAACTTAAAGTTTTCTCAAGGCTTTAAACTTTAAATTTTAAACTTTAAATATTTTTGATATGCAATTAGTTACACCCGATATAGGATTATTATTTTGGATGTTGGTTTCTTTTCTGATTGTGTTTTTTCTATTGAAAAAATTTGCATGGAAACCAATCCTCAGCATGCTTCATAACCGAGAAGAAACCATAGAAAAAGCGTTGCAATCAGCTGAAAAAGCCAAGGAAGAAATGCAAAGATTGCAAGCCGATAACGAAAAAATTCTGGATGAAGCGCGTATGGAACGCGAAAAGATTTTCCGTGATGCGCAGTCTATGAGAGAACGTATTGTTGCGGAAGCCCGTGAACAGGCAAAAAAGGAAAAAGACCGTATTTTAGATGAAACCCGCCTTGCGATTCAATCCGAAAAGGCAGCGGCAATTAAAGAAATACGGGAAACAACAGCCGATTTGTCAGTGAAAATTGCGGAAAAATTGCTTCGGCATGAATTGAGCAATGATCAGCAACAGAAAGAATTAATCGACCAGCTAACCAAGGATATTTCAATCAATTAATGAGCTTAAAATTTTAAGCTTCCAGAAATGAAATAGGAAACATGAACGAGAGTATTATATCATCCCGATATGCCAAAGCATTTTTTATGGTGGGTACAGACCATAAATGTTTGGATGCGTTGGAAACAGATATGGAGTTATTGTATGCCACGGTCAAGGAAAATACCGATTTTGCCTATGTATTGGACAATCCGGTTATCAAACCTCTCGAAAAAATCGACGTCATGCACTCCTTGTTGGAAAAGAGAGTACATCCAATGACCCTTAGTTTGGTTGATACATTGATAAAGAACAGGCGGGAATTTATGTTGCCTGATGTGGCTCACCAATTTATCGGCCTATACAACGAAAGCAGAGGAATCAAACATGCTCGTATTACATCGGCGGTTGGTTTAGACGAAAATGAAAAGAAACAATTACAAGAGCAGCTTAATAAATTGTTTCAAGCGGATGTAAGGATGGTTACCGAAGTAAATCCCGATTTGATTGGAGGCTTTGTTTTTCGCATAGATGATCAGCAATATGACGCTAGTTTGTCGTCGAGATTGCGGCAAATGAGGAAAGCATTGACCGTATAATGTTGGGAAAAGAGATATCATGTCATCACATGTTTGACAACAAATATTAGACGTAAGAAAATTTGATTAAAATACAATAAAAGATTCATCAAAATCTAAAACTATGGTGAACATCAAACCGGCAGAAGTTTCGGAAGTTTTAAAAAAACAGATTGAAGGTTTTAAAACTGAAGTAGAATTAGAAGAAGTAGGCACTGTTTTACAAGTAGGAGATGGTATTGCCCGTATTTATGGGCTCATGAACGTTCAAGCGAATGAAATGATTGAGTTCGAGAGCGGCCTGAAAGGCATCGTGATGAACTTGGAAGTAGACAATGTGGGTGCTGTGTTATTGGGCCCGTCTAACCAAATCAAAGAAGGTAGCAGTGTTAAACGTTTGAAAAAAATTGCTTCCATTGAAGTAGGAGAGGGTCTGTTGGGACGCGTGGTTAATACCATTGGCGAACCAATAGACGGCAAAGGTCCAATCAGTGGACAACTTTACGAAATGCCGTTGGAACGCAAGGCTCCGGGTGTTATTTATCGCCAGCCGGTGAAGGAGCCATTGCAAACCGGGATTAAAGCAATTGATGCTATGATTCCGATCGGACGCGGGCAACGCGAGTTGATCATTGGCGACCGTCAAACAGGTAAAACTTCCATTGCTATTGATACCATTCTTAATCAGAAAGAATTTTATGATAAAGGGGAACCGGTATACTGTATTTATGTGGCTATAGGGCAGAAGGGTTCTACCATTGCGAGTATCACTCAGACCCTTGCAGAACATGGAGCTTTAGCTTACACTACAGTTGTGGCCGCTCAGGCTTCTTATCCGGCCGCTTTGCAATATTATGCGCCTTTTGCCGGAGCTGCTATTGGAGAATATTTCCGTGATACAGGACGTGCAGCCCTTGTTATATACGATGACTTGTCAAAACAGGCGGTGGCTTACCGTGAAGTGTCGCTTTTGTTGCGTCGTCCGCCCGGCCGTGAAGCATATCCCGGTGACGTTTTTTACTTGCACTCGCGTTTGTTGGAACGTGCAGCTAAAATCATCAATTCCGACAAAATTGCCGCACAAATGAACGATCTTCCGGAGGTGCTCAAACCGATGGTTAAAGGTGGAGGGTCATTAACGGCGTTGCCTATCATCGAAACTCAAGCCGGTGACGTGTCGGCTTACATCCCGACCAACGTAATTTCCATTACCGACGGGCAAATATTCCTTGAATCGAATTTGTTTAACGCTGGGGTACGTCCGGCAATTAATGTGGGTATATCCGTGTCACGTGTGGGTGGTAATGCACA
>JAVBPN010000234.1:0-2529 GCA_031549585.1 Bacteroidales bacterium | reverse complement strand
GTAACGCTTGACATATTTGTTGAACTCATATTGATTGACTAATGCCAATACCTGCGAAAAAACAAATTTACCTGAATGCATAGTAATTTCAATGTTTTTAAGTGGAAAAACAGCAAAGTTACTAATCTTCAAATCAAATCGCAAAATCAAAGAACGCTTATAATATATTATATATCAATTAAATAAAATCAATTTTTAAATTTAGTGCATCACTTGAGACCTGAATTATTCATACTCATTTCTGATTAGTCCCAGAATCAAAAATATTTTGTAAAATGTTCTCAGCCTTTAGCCCAACCCATAAACTGGTGGCTGCAGGAGTGACTGTCGCCCCGGACGATGGACCAGGTGTTTTTCCAATACAGACTCATGATCTTAATCAAGCGGGTAAGCACTCCCGTGAGGTTGGTGGATTTGTTGCGGCGGCCTTCCCGCAACAATGGAAGGATCATCTTACCGATGATGCCTTCGAAGATCAGCAGCGGCATGTAGTCGTAGTAATTATTGAAGAAGTTTTTTATATAAGATAGCTGATGTTCTTAACGTTCCAATAGAATTGACAACAAATTTTAAGGATGACTCAACCATGGCTTTTGTATCAACCACCTTACGGGATATGTCGATGGGAATTATGGGGGTATAATACGAACAGCATAGAAAACTGTTCCTTCAATCCCATTGAAAAACTTGTTGTTGCTTACATCGAAAAAGGAGAACTTTATGAACGATCACTAAAATCGGAACAAGAAAAATAGCTTTTTACAAAAGCAATTAGATAAGCAGAAATAGGTATTATGGTGATTAAAAAAGCCCGATGAAGATTATCGGGCTTTTTTGCATTGTTTTCAGTGAATGATAAAATCAAATTATGATATTAACATTGGAACTATTGCTGGGCATATCCTCGCCTGACACAAAACCGCTCATTAGCTGTCGGGTTACCATTTTTTAGCGTCTGTACAAAACATAAATATATGAGCCCCCAGCACCTTTGTTGCAGTCAGCCATTGTTGTTGTTCCTTTCACATATACAGCATTCCACTCAGGATAAGCTGCTTTATTCTCATCGGCTATGACATGGAGGCGTCTGATAGGAGCGAACCTTTTATCTGTTGTTCCGCTTAAGTAAATATAAGGATCGCCACTCTTTTTCGTTTCCTTGTTCAAATCATTCCCCAAACGATAATACTGTGCAATTATGCCTTCGTGATTGCAATTATGGAAACCAGTGCCAAGAGAACCCGTACTAATTTCTATGCAAAAATTAGTAAAAGGAGGGTATTGGTTTTTGTTCGCTAATTTATAGCAGAGATAAATAAAATGACCACTTGCTCCTTTGTTGAGATCTACATCAATAAGGATAAAATCATTCGGACATTGTTCAAGAGCTTTTTCTCTTTTTGAGGCACTTGCGATCATAAAAGCGACTACATACATTTCATTCGCCAGTAATTCGTTTTCAGTATTTATATTCAAGGAATTGAAACGACTCATCAACGCGCTTTTACGACTCTGATTAGTACATAACTCCCAAATAGGAACAAAATCTTCGTTAAAGCCTTTTGTAACATTTATGCTGTCTTTCGGCAGGTCGCAAAGAGTCCATTTGCTTCTATCATTATTTAAGGACTTGACCCACAGGGGATTTTTTATACAAAAATCATTATGAGTGGAACCTGTGTAACTGTCGCCCCCCCATGTACGGATTTTTGCTGTGCTTCTAGTCCACGCTTCCTTTGCCTTATTCTGCTCTTCAATAGTAAGACTACCGTTGGCACTTATCGGCCCGCTTATCCCTGCTTCTGTCCGAGTCTTAATCCCTTTCGTGGTTTCATTTTCCTTTTTTTTCGTTGAAAAATTGGCTTCTACTCTTCCACCCATGTATATGCCTAATATCAAATGGGTTCCATACTTTGTGAACAAATCATCCGGTTGCATATTCCCATTTAAGTCATTTACAAACTCAGGGTTTAGATAAGGTTTGCAGCCGCTGAAAGCATATTTGAAATAGAGTCTCTCTTTACGATGAATACCCATTACTTTGGTGTATACATATTCCTCCTTAGATTTTTCTTCTTTAGAAAACTCTGCTTTGAAAGAAGCACTAAACATCATATAACCTCCTTTTACTTCCAGTTTAATATTGGTTTTTTTAATCAATTCCTGGAGAGTATTCTCAGTTTCCACAAAAACATCGGATCCGAGTGCATTATTTGCCCCTATGTCGTTTTCATTCAATAGTAAAATAGGATACCTCCATTTTACATCGTTTTCGCAAACATAATTGCCGTTTAGGGCATTATAACCGCGTCCAATACAAGTTGGATTGTTCGTGGGAAGATTCACGCCTTGCAAATTTTGGGTTTGCAAATTGATAAAGGGCTTGTTGACAGGCGTTCCGGGCACCCTTTTTTCTGTTAGTTTACTACCGGGTCTGATAACAGGCACTCGTCCGGTAATAGAAACATTTTTCTTAATAGAGTCATCAAGTTTGACTGCTACTTTAGATAAATTATTTTTTTTGTCCAT
>JAVBPN010000127.1:0-24180 GCA_031549585.1 Bacteroidales bacterium | reverse complement strand
ATGGAAGCGATTCACCCGAAAGCATCTAAGCCTTTAGAAATGAATGGAATTGATATACGGATTAAGAATACATTTGAACCCCGGCATGATGGAACCTTGATTACACGGTCTTATATTAGCCCAACAGCAAAGGTTGAAATCGTATCGGGAACGGATAAGGTGACTTCTATTGAGATATACGACCCGATGATGGTCGGTGAAGTGGGATTTGACATGCGCATCATGGAAATATTTAGCAAACACGAGATTAGTTATATTCTCAAATCAACCAATGCCAACTGTATTACTATGGTGGTTTGGGATTCGCCACAAGTACACGCATTGGTACAAGAATTAAAAACACGCTATGAGGAAGTATCAGCCAAGCCCGTGGCAATGGTATGCTGCATGGGAACCAATATTGCCCATCCGGGTATGATGGCTCGAGCCTCTAATGCCTTGTATGAACATCGTATCAACGTTGAAGCCTTTAGCCAATCCATGCGTCAGGTCAACATGCAATTTGTTATTAACCGGGGACAATATAAAGAAGCAATTATCGCGTTGAATGAAGCATTATGCCTTGACCCGGAGATAGTGAAAGAGAGTAAAGTTAAAAAATAATATCTATCAAAAACTAATTGATAGTTGATTTCATCGATAATAAAGCCCTAACAAATCTTCAGGCCTGTTAGGGCTTTATTATTATCATATCCAAACCTAAGTTTTGTTTTCAATCAGCAAAAACAAACGGATAAACGCGAATCTTATTATTAACCTTGGACATATACCATTCAATCCGCGCTTATCCGTATAAAGCAGTTTCTCCCGTTCCTTTACCCACTCCGATCCTTCACAATTTATCAAAACTGCCAAATCTTTGTGTTATATCTTCACAAATTCTTAATTTTTCATTCTCTATTTTTAATTAACTTATACGTTCCCATTTTTCCTCCGGCTTCTATTCTTACAAAATAAAGTCCCGG
Source organism: Bacteroidales bacterium (assembly GCA_031549585.1). GTDB lineage: Bacteria > Bacteroidota > Bacteroidia > Bacteroidales > UBA4181 > JAIRLS01. The sequence continues at coordinate 23,215 of JAVBPN010000127.1, read as the reverse complement.
TTGTAGGTGGCTTATATCAAGGATGGTTTCGGGAGAAATGCCGTTGGTCGCCATCACCAGTTGTCCCAATGTATTATAAATTTTGATAATATACGAACCAGCAGCATTGGCTTCAATATGCAATTTATCCATTGCAGGATTGGGATATAATTTTGCTTCTGCTATTTCCCTATCACCTGCCGAGGTCGAACCATTTTCTGTAGGGGTAGCGGTTACCGTCGCGGTGATAATGCCCACATCATCCACATATTCTGCCAAAGCATTTACGTTGTAGGTCATTTTCCTTTCAGCTTCTGTTTCGTTGATGGCCAACAGGTGCTCAAACTTGTAACCCGCCATTTCGATATGAAGTTTATAGAGGTAATCTTTGTGCAAATCCTGCAACACAAAATCACCATTATCGTCACAGTATAAAGGACGTAATTCTTCAAATCCATCGGCATCAGCACCAGATTGTCCGGCACTTTTAGACTTGCTTTTACCGTAGAGGATGACCGTAGCATAAGCTACGGGACGTGCCATGATTGACTTTTCTCCAGTTGTCCCCGTTTCTTCCTTTTCATTTATTTGCCCCTTGATGATAATATCAGTACCAGATACATTAGTGCTTGCTGTAATATCCAACACAATATCGATGGATGGAGTGACGGCAGGAACCACTACAGGTACACTTTGATCCCATTTCAACGATGAGGACAGGTTGTTTTCATCCAAATAACTGTAATATCCCGGAATATGCTTCCACTCCTTCGATATGGCCTGAAAATAATAAGTACCGGCATCCAGGTCACAGGTAAATTGTCCGTTTACGATATCCACAATTTCGGGAATACCTACATTGATTCTTTTTCCTCTGACCATCCAGGTACGATAAGCCCGAAGATCTCCTTCAACTACCAGCGAACCGTCTATTCCTTTAACCGTCCCGGTTATCCGCTGTTTCACGCTGACTTCACACGAAGCCACCTGCCCGTTATATTCGGCATAGATGAATGTGGAACCGCTTCGATGGGCAGTCACATTGCCATAATCATCCACCGAAGCGATGGTTTCTTCTTCGCTGCTCCATGCAAATGAATAACTGCTCACACTTTCCACAGTGGGGGTCAATTGCCTGGTTTGCCCGACAGAAAGGCTAATTTTCGGTTCGATGTCAATCTGGTAAACCTGATCGGTAACAACAACACGGCAAGTAGCGCTTAAGCTACGGTCATAAGAATACACCGTGATGACGGCTTCGCCTTCATAACCTTCGGCAGAAGAAACTATTCCCTGATTGTCCACTGGGATTTCCTGCGGCTTATCGCTTTCCCAAATCAATCCCTCGTAGCTGGCATTTTCGGGATAGATGTAGAGTACCAGTTTTTCAGAATTACCTGATGCCATGGATACAGTTGGCCTGTCGAACATCATGGCTTCGATGGGTGAACCTATACGTACCTTGCAGGAATCCTTTATCCCGCTGTAGGCAGTGGCCAAAACATAGGTTACGCCGTCTTTGATACCTTTCACCGTACCGTTTTCGACTGTAGCAATGGCAGGATTTCGGCTAAACCATGTAATGGTTTTATTAACAGCATTGGTGGGCGTTACGGTAGCTGTCAACCGGCGGCTGTTTCCGATACGAAGGGTCAGTTCCTTCATGTTAAGGGAAATATCCGTTACCTGCTGGGTAACGATGATTTTGCACGAATCACTGACACCGCCGTAGGTAGCTACCACATAACATTCGCCACCCATTATTCCGGCAGTGACTTTACCATTGGCATTTACCGCAGCGATTTCGCTGTTGCGGCTCTGCCAATAAACAGTCTTATCGAAAGGATCACCGTTGGGAGTGAGCGTAGGTTGCAATTGTCCGCTTTTCTGGGTATCCAGTCGAAGTTCTTCCTTGTCTAATTGGAGATCATAGGTTTTGATAATACGTGAACCCCATGCAGTTTTAAAAGTACCATAATAAGCAGTTGCATCCGTCCAATTTGCAGGGACCCAAACAGTGGCATTCATGAGTACATCATTGAAATAGGAACCACCTGATAATTGAGGCGCTTGTTTACCACCTATTTTCAAAGTGGCCAACGCACTACAATAATGGAATGCAGATTTTCCAATACTTGTTGTCTTGCTAATATTGATATTTGTTAATGCCTTACAATTATAAAATGCATAATTTGCTATATTTACTACATTATTGGCATTGATATGGATCAAAGCCTCGCAATATGCAAATGAATAGGAACTAATTGTCCTTACACCTGATGGAAGCTTAACAGTAGTAAGAATCACATTAGGGCAATCACTACTTATATACAGAGCATTATCAGGTATTACCGTCAAAGTAGATAACTCATCCAAAGCCAGAATCCGTAAAGAAATAAGATTGTTTTTGATAAAATCAAAATCAGTAGCATTGATCGCCGTGCCATTGATATTTAGTTGCCTTACATATTGATAACGGGAAACAACATTTGAACCAAGAACTTCATCGATTTTATTTTTCAAATTGCCTACAGTAACATTGTTCACGCTAATAGCTCCATTTGATATGTGACGTGGCTGCCACGCAGCTTGGAGAGTAGCATAGTTTGGAGTAGAACTATTCCAGTTTTCGGGAATCCAAGCGATAGCATTTGCAGATACATTTGTAAAACAAGTACTTTCCAATATTGGCGCTTGTAATCCTCCAAATTGGATATTTTGTAAATTATTACATCCAGAAAAGGCATAAATACCGATATTTGTTACCGAACTTATATCTATATTTTCCAAAGCAGTACAACCGGAAAAGGCATTATCAAGAATATGTGTTATGCTTGAAGAAAGCTTCACAGTCGTCAGGGTTGTTTTGTTATTAAATGCATTGGAAGGTATTACTGTCAAAGCATTTAATCCGCCTAAATCTATAAATTGTAGTGCTGCAAGAGAAGTTTTTATATAATGAAAGTCCATAGCATTCATTCCTGTTCCGCTTACAATTAAATGTGTGATAGTGTTAGTGGCCATGCTTCCACGTGCTATATCAAGTCTTTCTTTAAATTTAGTATTTGTAACTCCAGACACTAAAACCGGCATACCGACTAAAATATTTCTTGGTTGCCAAGCCGCCACCAAATTATTGTAATTAGGAGTGGTTGAATTCCATGTCGCTGGTATCCATGCAACAACATTTAGAGGTATACCGTCAAAACACTGATTTCCTATCACGGGTGCCTGGGCTCCTCCAAATTTAATATTCTCCAAAGCCGTACATCCGGCAAATGTTCCATCATCAATACTTGTTATCGAACTTATATCAATGCTTTTTAAAGCACTGCAATTTTCAAATGCACTCCATTCGATGTTTGTTGCAGATCTTACATCTATAATTTCTAAAGCCGTACATTCAGAAAACGCATTCATTCCAATAGTTATCGCTGACTTCACATCTATATTTTTCAGAGCCGTACAATAACTAAATGCATTTCTTCCAATAGTTATAGCGGATTTCACGTCTATACTTTCCAGAGCCAGACAGGCACGGAATGCGTAATTACCAATACTTGTTGCAAAGCTTACATCTATATTTTCCAAAGCTGTACACCCAAAAAATGCATTATCCCCAATGCTTGTTATTCTTGAAGAAAGCTTTACGGTAATAAGGGTAGTGTTAGGTTGACTACCTTCTATTCCCATCGCACCATCAGGTATGGAAATCAACGTGGCAAGTCCTTCCAAATCGAGTACTTGCAAATCAAGAAGTGAATAACGAATAAATTCAAAGTCAACATCGTTTATTTTGTTACCGCTTATTTTCAGAGAAGTAATAGAGGTGTATGCGTTACCGCCTCGTGCAACATCTACCTTGGCTTGCAGGGTTCCTTCATTAACACCGGTTACAACAATATCTATCGCCGAAACTGTAAAAGGCATACAACAAAGGGCAAATAAAAGAGTAGCATATAAAAATTTTTTCATAACAAACAGGGTTTAAATAATGTGTTAATGAATTACATATTAAATAGCTTGAATTTCAGAAAAATCATAAAAAGTTGTCGTACAAACATAAACTCTCAAAACTTACTTTTATACCTCCAAAGGGGTTTTTACAAAAAACTGAAAAATCGGTTGATAAAAACTTATGCCTGTTTTGTATTTTTCAAGATTATTGTGGGTTTCCAGCCCATCCTGCAACTCAAAATTATCGATAAAAACCAAACAAAATATAACCTCAAATACTCATCTAACCTGCATTTCTACAGGGAACACTTGAAAACATTATGAAACAACTTGTTTCGGGAATTTTTTCATTTACGTAAAAGGTTCTTCATATACGTAAATGGTCACATAAACCATATGATTATCAATTAATAATACCCTTTGATTGATTTCAACATTTCTTGATATTAGTGTTATCTTTGTTGCCGAAAATATGATACAATACAACAAGTATGTGGGAACTTTTAAATACTAAATCTGATTTTGTATTTTTGCTTTGGCTGCTTCCTATTTTTATATGTTTCTTCGGAGCTATATCATTATTCTTTTTAGCTCCCAAAACCCGCTCAAAACGAAATTTGAGATGGTTGTTATGGATGTTTTTTACATGTTCCACAGCTAGCCTCTTTGGTGATTATATTTTTAACGAAGCTCCTTATCCCATTTATACCATTCGAATCGTAATCACCATTGTAGGAACCAGTCCGCTGATGTTTATATACTTAGATGGCCTCATCCTGCCCAAAAAAGGACTTTGGCGCAGGGACATTCCATGGTTTGTATTGGCTGGGATTGTGGCACTGGCGGAACTGGTGTTTGCAGCCACAGGATATACCTACCCTGATTTCTATAACTGGGATGAAATCAAAAAAGTATTATGGCAGCCTGAACCGTTTATTCGTGTTTTTGGCTTTTATTTCGGTTGTGCCGAATTTGTTTTCTTTCTTATCCGTTCCATCCGGATTGTTCACAAATACCGGCAAAAGTTGACTGAGACACACTCTTATACCGAAAAAATAAACCTCACTTGGGTATATTGGGTTTTATTTATGATGTTTCTCGTTTGTTTTGGGGGTGCGTTTTACAACATTTATTCCGAATTATTTTTCAAAACATTATATGTGTCCCTTTGCATCTTTCTGTTCTTTGCTCTCTATATCTTTGGATTTTGGCAACAAGAAATTCCCGATATAGCGAACACTTCGGAAGTAATGAAGCCCGGTGCTGAGGACTTGGTGCCCCACTCAGTACAGCTGATGCGGAAAATAGATTTATATTTTGAAGAATATAGGCCTTTCCTGAACCCACAATTAACGCTTAACGATATCGCTATCGCACTACAATCAAACCGGACTTATGTATCCCGCGCCATCAATGGTGAAAAGCAATTCAGTTTTTATCAATATGTAAATAAATTCCGCATACAGCATGCGGTAGAATTATTGCAACTGTCAGAAGAAAGGAAATATACCATGGAAACGATCGCCGAACGATCAGGCTTCAATTCGCTAACAACCTTTTACCACTTTTTTAAGCAAGAAAAAGGATGCACACCCAAACAATATATGATTAATCGGGAAACCCCAAAAACATAAATCCGGTGTGGCTGTTTATATAAAACCAGCTTGTAACGCGATTGTCTTGATTCCTAAATTCGATTATTTAACCAATGTCAACTCTTCAATCAAATGTTGTGCTCCGGCATATTTGTCGATAATGAATAACACATAACGAATATCAACACTAATAGTCCGCTGATAAGCCGGCTCAAAGACAATATCCCCGCTCATTGCTTCCCAATTTCCGTCAAAAGCCAAACCAAGTAAATGGCCTTTTCCATTGATCACCGGGCTTCCTGAATTTCCGCCGGTAATATCATTATTGGATATAAAGCAAACCGGCATCTCCCCTTCCTTATTGGCATAAATACCGAAATCCTTCGTTTCATACAATTCTTTCAACCGGTCCGGTACAACAAATTCCCAATTGTTTGGATATTCCTTTTCCATAATTCCCTTCATGGTCTTATAGTAATTGTAATACACCGCATCGCGGGGAAAATAATCTCCGACCTTGCCATAAGTGAGGCGCATGGTAAAATTAGCGTCCGGATACCATACCTTGTCCTTATCCATTTCCAAAACACCGGCAATGTATAACCGGTTTCCCTTTTCGATTTTCGAATCGTTTTCGGACGATTGTGCGCTAACCGCTCTTGCCATATTTAAGACAGACTGTCCGGCAAGGAATACTTGATCTTTTTCCAGCACTTTCTTTGATGGTTTCTGCAAAAAGGCATCCAATTTGGCTGGGTCTGCAAAAATGGATTTTTTAAACCAATCATCCACATATTTGCTGATGTTGCCTTTATACTTTTTCTGTATGGTTTGATAAAAAGCCGGAAGATAAACATCTGGAATATCTTCCTGATACCGTTTCAGCACAATTTCAGTAACTTCACGGTCAAGCGCTTGGTCATAATCCTTGTAAAAAGCGGCAGCATCGTTCCACAACATTTCTGAAATCGCCTTAATGATTTCCGGATCAGGCTTTTCCATATTCATGAAATTATACAGGGTTTGATATCTCATGGCAAACCTGGCCAACTCAGTGCCTTGAGTGAAGCATTCTACCAAATAGAGATATACCTTGTTGTACAATAAATTGTCTTCCGTACCCTCGCGGATCAACTTTAAAGCATCGCCATACTTGGCTTTACGTGTCGCATCCGCTTCTAACCATTGCTCGAAGCGTTCCTCCTGATCTGATTTTCGTCCGTATACGTCCAACCTTTTAATTCCTGCTGACTGGCCAATAGAATATTTCCAATAGTTGCTTGAACGTGAATATTTGGAAGCATATTTAATACGAACAGCCGGGTTAGCTTGCATATGGCGCATCATGATTTCCTGTTTTTCTCCACGAATTTTTACACGGCTCGGTAATTCGACTTCCAATAATTCGTCTACACCATAAGACGTCATATAACGGTTAGTAGAACCCGGATAACCTAAAACCATCGTGAAATCATCCTTTTCAACACCTTTTAACGAGATGGGTAAAAAATGGCGCGGTTGTAACGGCACATTATCCTGTGAATATTCTGCCGGCTTACCATCGGGGCCTGCATATACACGGAATATACTGAAATCTCCAGTATGGCGTGGCCACATCCAATTATCGGTATCAGCGCCAAATTTACCGATAGATGATGGAGGCGCTCCAACTAAACGAACGTCTTCGTATATCTCGTATACCAGCAAATAAAACTTATTACCGCCGAAAAAACTCTCCACTTCAGCTTGGTAATGTGTCCCATCCTCCGCATCATGTTCAATTTCAGAACTTAATTCACCTATTTTCTCTTGCCGTTCTTCCTCCGACATATCATCAGACAAAGCCGCATTGATCCGTTCCGAAACATCTTCTATCCGCACCAAAAATGTAACAGTTAAGTTTGGGGTATATAATTCTTCACTCTGTGATCTGGCCCAAAACCCTTCGGACAGGTAATCATGTTCCACCGAACTATGCTTTTGAATAGCATCATAACCGCAATGATGGTTGGTGAATAATAACCCTTGTGGGGAAACCATTTCAGCAGTACATCCACCACCAAAGATAACAATAGCGTCTTTCAGGCTGGAATGATTGATGCTGTATATGTCCTCAGCCGACAACTCACAGCCCATTCCTTTCATTGTTTTAATATTTAATTCGTTTAATAATGGCAAAAGCCACATTCCTTCATCTGCACGTACTGACATCCACGTCATGGTCGCGCCTAATAAAACTGCTAATATTTTCTTCATGCGATAACTTTTTGTTTTCGGTTAAGGTCACAATTCGCCCGATCGAACGGGCAGGAAAATGTACCATGCATATAAAACATTGCCGCTTGATGCAATGTTTGGCACATGGGCTATTTCATTTGCATTATATTTTATGCTCTAAAAGTATTATCCTAACTTTATTACAGGGATTTTACACCTTTTAAGGTAAACAAAAAACAAAGATGCGATTTTTCCTGATATTTTAAAACGATATGATAAGAAAAGAACGCCAGCTCACAAAGGCCTAATAACCTCCAAAATCTAATCGGGTTTAATAATATTTACCAAACCTTGAATCAATTTGTATATTTTTTCAATTGTTCTATTAATGCCTTCGGTTGGCTGGGCCTTGGCACTTTATGATCAATAATATTCCCATTCTTATCTACAATAAAATATTGTGGAATTGAAAATTCTCCTACATTTCCGTTTTCGTCAAATGAAACAATCAATTGCATAATTTCCTCACGAAATTTTGTGTTCTCCATTTCTTTTGGTGAATTCATCGTGACAAAATATCCTTTTAATCCATTGTTATCCAATAATTGGATACAATTTGCCCAACCATTTTGCTCTTCAAGAGAGATAAACAATTTAATAATATCGTTTTGGACAAAAAAGTCCTCCGTTTCTTCATATTTTTTTAGTTCTTCTATGCAAGGCCGACACCACGATGCCATCATATCAATATATACTACTTTACCCTTGAATTGATCGAGCAACGAGGCAAGAGATTCAGGATAGTCCAACCATTCTATTTGCGACTTATGGGTATTTCTATTTTTCTGAACAAAAAATAAATAAAAACCTATTGATAAAAGCAAGAGCAATATTCCACCTAAAATAACCTTCCTTTTCATAACGAGATTTTGGTTTCGCGGCTTCCTATGGACAAAGGTATTTTTACAATTCAAATATTCAAAATTTAAATTCTACTTCAAGCCTATATAAACAATAAGGGTTATCATTAAAATAAATGATAACCCTTATTGTCAGGAACAATTTGATCTTATTTTACATTTAATTTTTCTTTGATAAACGCAGTTGAAGCCTCGTGAATATCTCTCGACACGTTATGTGCTTCTTCGGGGGCTGCAATCCATCTTTTTTCTGATTTTACCTGATTGTAAGCCGCAAAATTGGTATGTGGTGGACATACATCATCTTGAACGCCAATACCCATAATTACCGGACATTCAATCCATTGCGTCAAATTTTTGACATCAAAATAGGTAAGCAGGTCGTATATATCATCCCATTTGGCTTCCGGGTGATCGTTCACATAAATGTCAAAATCGCTTTTTGGCCAAGGTGCAATTTTAAAATAATCCCGGTAATCGGATAAGAAAGGAATGCCCGGCGCTGCTGCTTTCACTCTTTTATCCAAGGCTGCTGCAACAAATGAGAATGCTCCGCCTTGGCTTCCGCCCCGGACAGCAATCTTTTCAGAATCAATTTCCGGACGGCTGCAAACAAAGTCTATAGCCCTAACCACATCAAGAAAAGCTCCACGATAATAATAAGCGTCTTTGTTGTCCAACCTGTATGTAATCCATTGGGTAAGGTCTTTTCGAGAAGGCGAGTGGCTGTAAATAGCATCGGACTCCGGTGTTCTATTCAAAGCTTGGCCTCTGGTAGACTGAACAAAATACGCAAAACCATCCCACTTTTGATTCGGAAGTTGTGACCGCGATCCATAACCCACATATTCAACAATGACAGGAAATTTACCTTCCCTTTTGGGCTTTGCATAATACCCCTTGACAGTTTCGTTGCCAAACGATTGCATTTCTACAATGTAAACATCATAATCCTGTTTAGATAATTCGGGTTGAGGAATCAATTTATATTTAGGAGCAACCTTTGCCAATTCTTTCAAGCTATTGTCCCAAAAGGCTTTGAAATCGGGTTTGGCATCAATGGGAGAATTTATTTTTTCCGGTTCAAAACCCACGTTGAATTTCTTTTCGAGGGCAACTTTGGCATTGCGTTTAAATTGTACGGTATATCTGTAAAAACCGGGATCGGGATTACTAAATTCAAATGATTTGGAGAAATTGCCATTGCGATCCATTTGTACACTCACCGAATCGGCTTTGATTGATTGATAATCGTCTGTAGTGAGCTTTACCACCAAAATTCCATCAGCATTCCAATTATTTTTGTTCTCTAAGTTTACTGTAATACTAATAGGATTAGGCGACATAAATATATAGTCGAGATCAGCTACTGTTACATTAAGCGCCAATTTATCGTTGGTTGTTGCAGAAGAAATACTGGTTTTAGATCCGGCACGAAAGCCGCCCATATTGCCGGCGCCATAAAACTTAACGGCAATCAAATTATCTCCGGTATCATTGAGTTGGTCTTCCGTGATCACACAATTGATATCGCCTGCTGTTCCCCTCACATAATTAGGCGGAAATTCACCAGTTTTGCTAATCAATTTTCCGTTTATGTAGATTTCTTCGCAACCTCCCAACCTTCCTAAATGTAAAACGGCGGCTCCTACTTCTTTGATAGCCGATTTCAAGCTGTCAGATAGCTGGACTTTTTTACGATACCATCCAAATCCATTTTCAGGAGCGGCATCTTGGGCTCTAAGAAATTGCTGGGTAGTTACATCTTTCCATGATGAATCGTCAAAACCCAAAGTTTCCCATGAACCGGTTTGACCTTCCCCTCCTTGAAATTTCCATGTATCCGAATAAGATCCGATTACTGCCTGTTCCGCATTTTTGGGAACTTGGTTGCAAGAAATGAGGAATCCGATTAACAGTGCAAATGATGCGATTAATATGCTTTTATTCTTCATTTAACATTAGTTTTTAAATTGTGATGGAAAAACATCAAAGGTAAAAAATTATATCATGTTCATTCATAATGATCATATGGTAAATTAAAGAAAACTTGAAAAAATTCTTACAAAGTAGAAATGACTTTACATGCTATGGTTCGAAATTTAAAAATATATTTGATATAAAATATTGTATAATATTAGTTTATAAAATTATACCATACGGTATAGTATGCTGTATTGAAGAATTTTGAATTTATTTTCATTAAAACGTCGATTCCCTATCAGAATAACGTTTTTTAATAAAAATTAAGAAATATCATCGGTAAAATACAAAATCGATCAGATCAATAATTTGAATCTTATTTCACTCTTTTTTTGCTGATATTTTGTTATATGAACAATTCATGTGAATAAACACACCTCATTTTGTTGATAACTGATTTGTATTTATGTGTTTAGAAAGTGTATCTTTGCGCCCATGAAAAATTTTTCGTTTTTCATGACCCATGTATTATGGGTGTTTATCGCTTTTTCCAATCCGGCCATCGGACAGGTAAGGGATACGTCGGCATCATCGAAATCGGTTTCCATGGACGATCTTTCAAAACATTCCGTACAAGATTCCATAACACAGTCAAAAGCAAATCCCGTAGTTTATTCGGCGATTGATTCGCTGTATCTGCCTTTGGATTCGCTTAAGGTTGGGATATTTGCTTATCAAGTATTGGATCAAAATTCGTATGCCCGTACTAAAGTGGAACTTGATACAAGTATGAGGCGGTTCGAGATCAATAATCCGGTCATGAAGTATTATTATGCCGGATCATATCTGGGCAATGCCGGGCTTTCTTATTTCCCTATTGCTTTTGATGCCCGGAAACGGCCTTCCGATTTCATTTTTACCGATAATTTGGAGGTATATATGCATCTTCCCGAAAACCGGTTGTATTATCAGACAAGAACCCCTTACACATTGGTTGACTATTCTTCGGCAGGAAATAAAAGCCACAACGAGTCGATTTTAAGACTGGTACATACCCAGAATGTCAATAAAAATTGGAATGTTGGATTGGATTATGATGTGGTTTCGTCCATCGGCCAATATATGAATCAAAATGCCTCCGATAATGCTTTTTCCTTTTTTTCGGCATACCGGGGTAAGCAATATACCATGTACACCAATTTCAATTGGAACAATATCCGGATGAAAGAAAATGGAGGATTGGCAAATGTGGCCGATTTCATGGATGATACACAAAATAATCCGGAAACATTTGGGGTACGTTCCATGTCGGGAAAAACCATTTTGCGAAACCGGAGTTTTTATTTGATGCAATCTTATTCTTTTAAAAAATTGTCTTTGGGGAAAAAATCAACCGAAAAAGATAGCATTAACAATGTTTCCCGGTTTACTTTGGTGCAAACATTCAAATACGAATGGGATAAACGGGAATATTACGATACGGCCACATACGCATTCAATAAGCCAAATTTTGGGACAACCGAAACATCTGATTCAATATATTTTAGGCGATTATATAATCACTTTGAATTGATGATCAAAGAACAGGCTCGTAAAAAGTTTACTGCCGGATTCAGTGTTGGTATCCTCAACGAATTGGATAAGTATAATACAGATATTGTACCTGATACCTCCCTTACAACTCGCGATCCGTATACTCCTTCGCGAAGCAACTGGAGTCAACCACCGCCAACATTTGTACAAACGGATATGATGATTGAGCACCGGCATACACAAAGCTATGTCAATTCTGCGCTTACCGGACGGTTTTTTAATCATACTGGAAAATATCTGAATTGGGATTTTACGGGACGATTTTATTTTACCGGATATAAAATGGGAAACGTTGCCATAGATGGAATGGTGCAAGCCCATTATTATACCTCCAAAGGACGTAATAGTTTGTTGCTTGGCGGAAGTATTGAAAATTTCAAGCCCAGTTATTTTCTGAACAATTACGAATCCAATTGGTTAGTATGGCATAACAACTTCAATCCTTCGCAAGAAATCAGATTGAGGGGAGAGTTCGTTAGCCCACACAGAATGTTCAAAGTAGGAGCTTATGTGACGCAGTTGAACAATTATGTATATATAGATGCCAACGCACATCCGGCACAATCGACGCAGGCTTTGCTTACCGGAACGGTTTCTGTCGAAAAGGATATTCGTTTGCGTCACTTCGGATTCCTCTTCAAACTATATGGCCAATATTCTTCAGACCAAGATATTATTCCTTTGCCTGCTTTCGCTGCATACCAATCCTCCTATTTTCAAGGATGGTTGGTGCGAAATGTACTTAAAATACAATTAGGCTGGGACTTCAATTATCATTCAAAATATTATGCATATGCATATATGCCTTCTTCTGGCATGTTTTATGTACAGAAAGAGCAAGAAATAGGAAATTATCCGTTTTTTGATGTGTTTCTCAATCTACAATTGCGCCGGGCGCGCATTTTTGTAAAAACGGAAGGATTAAATACTCTGCTCAACAGTTCGTTGGGCAAAGAGTATTTTATGGTGTACCGGTATCCTCTAAATGAAATGAGGGTAAAATTCGGCGTTTCGTGGGCTTTTTATGATTAAACCCTTACACCAATAGTGTTAACCAAATAAAATCATTATGTATTGTTTTAAAAATTTACACAGTCAAAAAGTAATTGTATCTATCACCCTTATTGTTTCACTTTGGTTGGGTTCCTGTAGCCAACCGCAACAAAATGATATACAGGAAGAAAAAATTGATTTAGCACAAATCATACAAAAAGGAAGTTTAGTAGTAGCTATTTGCGATAATCCGATCTATTATTCCTTGCATAAAGGAGAACCCAGAGGCTTTCAATACGAAGTACTTTCAGAACTTGGAAAACATCTCGGCGTAAAAGTTGAGTTCATTGTAGGCACAAGTTTTACCGATAACTTACAATTATTGGCAGATGGCCAATGTGATATGATCGCGTCTGACTTATTAATTCCTGAGGATTACCAATCGATTGCCGTCAATTGTGATACATTGTATATAGCCAATCAAATACTTGTACAACGTAAACCTGAAAAATGGCGCAATATGTCGGTTGCGACATTAGAATCAAATCTGGTACGCGACCCTCAAATGTTGAACGGGAAAATGGTGTATACATCCGGATGGTCAAGCATTGAAGATGAATCAAATCTTTTACCCGAACTTCGTATCCGGATGACCAATATGAAGGGAGTGTCCCCTGAAATTTTGATCAACCTGGTCAAAGAAGGTGAATTGGATTATGTGGTTTGCGAACAAGCAATCGCCGGATTAATTGCCAGTCGTACGCCTGATTTGGACATTCAAACCGTTTTAGGGACATTGCCTGTTGGTTGGGTTGTACGCTTGTCCTCTACCGAATTGCATAACGAAATCAATCAATGGATGGCTGGATTCAAGAAAACATCGAAGTATGCCATATTATACAGAAAGTATCTTGAAAACAACGCTTTGCAAGCCAACCGGGCCGGCACGATCTCAGCATATGATAATCTATTCAAGAAACATAGTGAAAAGATCGATTGGGATTGGCGGTTATTGGCTTCTTTGGTGTGTCAGGAATCCCGGTTTAACCCGGTAGCAGAATCAAAAAGAGGGGCTTATGGCTTGATGCAGATGATGCCAACCAATATGGAACGATATGGTTTAGACGATTCTTCATCGCCTGAAAAGCAGATTAGTGCAGGCGTAGCATACATTAAATATTTGGATAACCTTATTGCTGAATCTGTTCCCGACAAGGAAGAACGCATCAAATTCGTGTTGGCGTCTTACAATATTGGGCCGGGACACATTTTAGACGCGCAACGGCTTGCTAAAAAATATGGTAAGGATGCCGAAATTTGGGACGATAATGTGAATGAGTTTTTGTTAAATAAATCAAAACCGGAATATTATAACGATCCAGAAGTTAGGCACGGCCGTTGTGTTGGCAAAGAAACATCTGCGTTTGTAGTTCAAATATTCGATAGATATGAGCATTATAAAAACATAGTCAAACTGTAATCATAGATTACTTGTTGACAGTGTTTTTGTATTTTTAGTTGCGGGTTTTGTGTTTCGAGTTTCAATTGACTTTGAAAGGTTTATATACCCGATGGGTGATGTTTTATCTTACTCATAACTCATCGTTCATCACTAGGTTAGTCATAAAATTAAATAATAAATATATCACACATGCGTCCTCTGATCATTGCTATCGATGGATTTTCGTCTTGCGGAAAGAGTACTTTCGCAAAAGCCATTGCCAAAAAGTTAGGCTATGCTTATATTGACACAGGCGCTATGTATCGTGCTATTACCTTATTTGCCATAGAAAATGGATTGGTTTCCGATTCCGGAGAGATCAATATCCCAGCATTGATTGGACAATTGGATCATATCGAAATATCTTTTCATAGAAATCATGAAACTGGCGAGAATGAAACCTTTCTGAATGGGAAATGCGTTGAATTGAAAATCAGAAGTATTGCTGTATCTGAAAAGGTAAGCGAAATCAGTTCGATCAAAGAAGTCCGTGCAAAGTTAGTTGGCATGCAACAATCCATGGGCAAAGAAAAAGCCATTGTAATGGATGGGCGCGACATTGGTACCAATGTATTTCCCCATGCCGACATTAAAATATTTATGACGGCTTCTCACGAAGTACGCACACAACGCCGCTATGACGAACTAATAAGAAAAGGAATGCCTGCCAGTAAGGAAGAAATAAGCCAAAACATTGCCAAACGTGATCATTTGGATCAAACCCGCAAAGAAAGCCCACTTAAACAAGCGCCCGATGCTATTCTACTGGACAATAGCAATATGACGCCAGAGCAACAAATGGAATGGTTTGAGGAAGTGCTTCAATCAATAGATTGACCGATACTATACAATAAGAGGAGGGCTAAAAGATTCATTTTTGTTCGTCATTGCGAGCGTAAGCGAAGCAATCCTTTTATTATTATGAGATTGCTTCGTCGTTCCTCCTCGCAATGACGCTCATTATCAACTTTTGACGCACCTTGAAAAGTGCTGTAAGAGCCTGTAAGATTCGTGTTCGTTATCCCAACAACTGATCCCTTCTCACTCTTTCTTCCATCACAGCCAACATATCACTCAATCGTTCGACTTTCTCTTTAGTGATGGCTACACGTCCCGAACGAATGAATTGTAATACGCCCACCCGTTCGCTCAACTCTTTGAACATTGCTTGTGTATCTGCATAATGTCCTGTCTTTGAAAACACCGTATAATCTTTGGTCATTTCGAGGACATGCGCATTATAGCGGCTAACAATGTCTTCAATAGACCCAAGCTGCAACAGCTTATCAGTAGCCACTTTATACATGGCAATTTCTTGATGTACAAGGCCTTCATCAGTATTGCAATAAGCCTTGATAATGCCTACCCGTTTATCGATCTGTTTTACCACCTTGTCAATGGTATCGGGATCAGAAAAAACCGTAATGGTAAACTTATGGATACCTTCCATGGCCGATGGTGAGACGGAAAGCGTTTCGATATTCAATCGGCGGCGTGTGAGTATAATGGTAATCTGGTTGAGTAAACCAACCATATTTTCCGAAAAAATGGTTATCGTATATAATGTCTTATTTTCCATGACAATCTCAATTTTAATGATTTCTATGATGAAATCTTATTGATCTCCCAATAAAATATTTGTTACACATGTTCCTGCCGGTGTCATCGGATAAACCATGCCTTTCTTTTCGACGGTTATTTCGAGCAGGTACGAGCCTTTGGTATTCAACATCTCGGCAATAGCAGCATCGAGATCAGCACGGTCGGTAACTTTCCTTCCGGGAATCCGATAGGCCTCGGCAATTTTAACAAAATCAGGATTCAGCATTGGTGTTTCGGAATACCGCTTTTGATGAAAAAGCTCCTGCCATTGGCGTACCATTCCCAGATAACTATTATTCATCAATACCATCTTCACTTCAACGCCCGATTGCATAATGGTTCCTAATTCTTGGATGGTCATTTGAAAACCGCCATCGCCAACAAAAAGGCATACAGTGCGGTCGGGTGCGCCAAACTTGGCACCAATAGCTGCCGGAATCCCAAAGCCCATTGTTCCCAGCCCGCCTGAAGTTACAGCGCTTCGTGTTTGCTTATATTTAAAATAACGAACACCCATCATTTGATTCTGTCCCACGTCTGTAACCATGATGGCATTATTGCCGGTCGCTTCGGTCACTTTGTTTACTACCTCGCCCATTTTGATCGGGCCTTCGGTGGGATAAAGTTCTGCTTTGATTACTTTTTGAAGCTCTTTATCATAAAACGGCTTAAATTCATCACGCCATTCTGCATGTTTATTTTCTTTCAATAATTTGGTAACTAAAGAAAGCGTTTCTTTTGCATCACCCAAAACAGCTACAGTCGTTTTGACATTCTTGTCTATTTCAGCCGGATCGATATCGAAATGAATCACCTTAGCTTGCTTGGCATAGGTATTTAGATCACCTGTAACACGGTCATCAAAACGCATCCCAATTGCGATTAACACATCACACTCATTGGTTTTCATGTTGGGAGCGACATTACCATGCATTCCAAGCATCCCAACGTTGAGCGGATCATCCGAAGGGATTGCCGACAAACCGAGAATGGTTGAACCTGCCGGAATGTCTGCCTTACGCAAGAAATCCAACAATTCTTTCTCAGCATTACCAATAATTACACCTTGTCCAACCAATGCCAATGGTTTTTCTGCCTCGTTGATTATACGGGCAGCTTCCTGAATTGCATCCGGTTCCATCTCAGGAACAGGGATGTAACTACGAATATGCGTAATTTTTTGAGGCTTAAAAACTATCTTTTCGTTCTGCGCATCTTTGGTAAAGTCAAGTACAACCGGTCCGGGGCGTCCTGTGGATGCAATATAAAATGCTTGCGCCACTGCCCATGCGACATCGCTGGCAGAACGTATTTGATATGACCATTTGGTAATGGGTTGTGTAATCCCTACCACATCAGTTTCTTGAAAAGCATCAGTACCAAGTAACGATGACGTTACCTGACCCGTGATTACAACCATTGGAGTACTATCAATCATGGCATCAGCAATGCCGGTAATGGCATTTGTCGCAGCCGGTCCCGATGTGATTAGGACTACGCCGGTTTTACCTGATACCCTTGCATACCCTTGTGCTGCATGCGTAGCGCCTTGTTCATGGCGCACCAACACATGCCGCAACTCTTTTTTAAAATCGTACAAGGCATCGAATACGGGCATGATGGCTCCGCCCGGATATCCAAATATGATGTCGACCCCTTCGTTAATTAACGAGCGCATCAGGGCTTCAGAACCTGTAATGTGTTTTTCAAACATATTGATTAATTTATTAATTTTTGATAGAACACAGACTACACGGATTACACTGAATGTCACAGAATAAAACAGTGAAAATCCGTGTGACCTGTGTCGTCAGTGTTCTATTTATTTCCTATCATTGGTAAATATTTTTCGCGAAACTTGTGGTTTTTGTCCAAAATTGAACAACAACCCTACTTCTATGTCGGTTGCTTTCAGATAATTGATCAATTGAAACTCATGCTCCTGGCATAACGATTCGGCAGCTTTCAATTCTATAATTACAGTTTCATTAACCACAATGTCAGCATAATAATCCCCTACTATATTTTCTTTATAATAGACCTTAATTGGCTTCTGACATTCTACTTTCAACCCCATTGACTGTAATTCCATCATTAATGCCTTTTCGTATACTTTTTCCAGAAAACCATAGCCAACGTATGGTATACGTTGTAATAAGCCTTAATAATCTGGCTGGTCAATTCCTCACGCAAATACATGACATATCTTTTATTATGGAACACAGACTACACTGGCTACACAGATTTTCACAGTTCCACTCTGTGACTTTCAGTGTAATCTGTGTCGTCAGTGTTCTATTAGCCGAACAGCTCCTTTATCAGCGGAACTTACCATTGAAGCATATGCTTGTAATGCTTTGGAAACTTTCCGTTGACGATGAGGCGGTGTGAAAGCTTTATTGCCACGTGCCTGCTCTTCTTCACGGCGTTTTGCTAATTCAGCATCGCTTAATAATACGTTGATGCTGCGTTTGGGGATATCAATTTCAATGATATCTCCATCACGTAATAGACCGACATTGCCTCCGGCAGCCGCTTCGGGCGAGATATGCCCAATGGATAATCCCGATGTCCCTCCTGAGAAACGGCCATCAGTAACCAAAGCACAATCTTTACCTAAGTGTTTTGATTTGATGTATGAGGTGGGATAAAGCATTTCCTGCATACCCGGACCACCTTTCGGGCCTTCATAAATAATCGTCACCACATCGCCTGCCACTATTTTCCCGCCAAGTATACCGTCACAGGCTGCATCTTGTGAATCAAAAACTTTAACCGGGCCTTTGAAATGCATCAGGCTTTCGTCCACTCCTGCCGTCTTGATAACGCAACCATCTTGAGCAATATTTCCCTTCAATATGGCTAAACCTCCGTCTTTGCTGTAGGCATGTGCTATATCCCTGATACAACCGTTCGCACGGTCTTTATCCAAATCGGGATAATATGTTTCTTGAGAAGATAACACAAGGTTAAAACGGCCGGCTGGAGCTGATTTGAATTTGAACACTGCCTCGTTGCTCACATTCGGACTCATGATATCAAAATGATCGATAGCTTGATCCAAAGTAAACCCATCCACACGCTTAACCGATGTATCCACCAGCCCTGCCCGAGCTAATTCACCCATAATCGCGATGATTCCTCCGGCACGGTTTACATCTTGGACATGATATTTTTGCGTATTGGGAGCAACCTTACAAAGGCAAGGAGTCTTCCGGGAAAGTACGTCAATATCGTCCATAGTGAAATTAACACCGGCTTCTTGTGCTATAGCCAATAAATGCAAAATAGTATTGGATGATCCGCCCATAGCAATGTCGAGCGTCATCGAGTTTAAGAAAGCGGCACGTGTCGCAATGCTTCGCGGAAGAACACTTTCATCACCATCACGGTAATATTTATATGCATTGTCAACGATCAACTTGGCAGCATCTTTGAATAAATGCTTGCGGTTGGCATGTGTAGCCACAATTGTACCGTTTCCAATCACAGCCATACCTATTGCCTCGTTAAGACAGTTCATCGAGTTGGCTGTGAACATACCAGAACAAGAACCGCATGTGGGACAAGCGGCTAATTCGAGGTCGCGAACATCATTATCGCTCACACTTTCGTCAGCAGCTTTTACCATGATATCGATTAAATCATAGAAATTATCGCCAATTCTTCCAGCTTCCATCGGACCGCCCGATACAAATACAGCTGGAATATTCAGACGCATGGCAGCCATGAGCATGCCCGGCGTGATTTTATCACAATTACTGATACAAATCATTGCATCAGCTGTGTGTGCATTGCACATATATTCAACACTGTCAGCGATCAGGTCACGGGAAGGTAAGGAATATAGCATTCCGTCGTGCCCCATAGCAATTCCGTCGTCAATGGCAATCGTGTTAAATTCAGCGGCAAAACAACCTAATTTTTCAATTTCAGATTTTACGAACTGCCCAATTTCATGCAAATGGACATGTCCCGGCACAAACTGGGTAAATGAGTTGACCACGGCAATAACGGGTTTGCCAATTTGTTCGGATTTCATACCGTTAGCACGCCAGAGACTTCTTGCTCCTGCCATCCTACGACCTTGTGTACTGGTTGCACTACGTAATGGAATTTTCATATTGTATGGTTTTTAGAATGTTGATGAATCATGTTTTGCAAACCCTAAGACGTTGATTAATAAAAAACTCTTCTGATTTGCGTTATTGGTATTTTAAAATAATCAAAAAACCCCTCTCGCTTGATGCGAGAAGGGTTTTTCTTGTTCTTTCGATTATGTCAATACACCATCCTCACATCAGTTTTTACTAATGAGCACCACCACAATGTGGCTAAGGATGAGAGAATTGTTTGTCATTTTTTATTTTCTTATATAGAATAAGTACCTGCAAAGGTAAAATTTATTTTTTATCCACAAATATTTTAATAAAAAACATTTTCAAAATTTATTTTTTATCCGTTATTAGATCAATAAAATTTTGAACGCATATCTTTCACATCAGCAGCCTTGTGCAATGATGAAACGGTTTCGGACATCGCACGGTTACTATATGTTGAAAGCAAAACATTTTTAGCTATTTCCTTTGTTTCTTCTCCAGCAGGGATAATTTGCTTCACCGTAATCATGAATACACCTGCATCTCCTTTGATTGGGCCGGATATGTTTCCTTCGCTGGCTGTTGTTGCCGCAGCAATCAAGCTGGGCTCTACACCAACACCTGGAATAGAGAATGCAGAAAAAGAAATTCCCGACGCGCTTTCAATCGGCAATCTCAATTGTAAAGCCAAGTCTGAAAGGGATTGTGTACCTTTTGCTTTCTCAGAAAATTCGGCCATGAGTTTTTCTGCCTTTTTCTCCTTTTGCAACTCCATATTTATTTCTGAAGCGACTTGCTCCTGAGGAGGAATACCAGCCTTATGAATGGCTTTCAACACAGCAATCACGTACGCATCATTTGTCGAAAATACTTGCGATACATTACCTTTTTTCGCATTGTACGCCCATCTGACAATTGGACGAGCCGCTGTTAAACCAGGAATTTGACGGTCATTTTCTTTCAAATTAGATGCAACTCTTGTGTTTATACCTTGTGCTGTCGCTGTTGCTTCAAAAGACTTTTCGTCACGGCTTTCCGATGCAAATTTAGCTGCTGCTGCATAAGCGATTTGTCCGGTTTTGGTGCTCGCCATAATATCATGTTGCAATGTTGCAATTTGAACTTTTTTCACTCCTTTTCCTAATTCCGTTACCTGAGCAATAAAAAGACCTTGGGTACCTCCCAAAACAGCCACTTCATTTTTTTTCAGGTTAAAGAGCTGTACGGCCATAGATCCTACTTGCATTACTTCTTCCCGTACCCATCCAATGTCACCATTAGTCACCGCAATGCTTGGATCAGCCGAATATTTGAACGCCAATTCCGTGAAATTTGCTCCTTTTTCGATAGCTGTTTTGATACTATCGGCCAATAATTGCAGTTGGTCATATTCCTGCTGTGTTTGAGGCGCTGGTAAAGCAATTTGACGAACTTTTACCGAATCAGGACGCATTTCTGAACCAACCAGTTTCATCATCCGCAAAGCGCCGCCTTCTTCAAATGGGCCGATTATCGTGCCAATTTGCGCATTAAATAAAGATGTTTCCGGTTCTAATAATTGTTCTTCTTTCAAAAAACGGTTGTCATAAGGAGCATCTGAATTTAAAGTCAAGAATTGCGCTACATCGGCTACCTGTTCAAATTCCGGTTTCATTTTTTGCATCCAAGCATCGGCTGTTTGACGGTCTTCCTCCGAAGGAAGAATGTTAAAAATCACATACTCTATATCACGAGAAACCTCTTGTTTCCATTGTTCCTTGTGCTGATTGTAATAAGTTTTAACATCGGCAGGAGTGATTTTCACACTACTGTCCGGAACGAAATCATATTGCCTGGATATGTAATCAAAATCGACTCTTTTATTGATCGATTCATTTTCGTTTTCCATTAAGAAATC
Source organism: Bacteroidales bacterium (assembly GCA_031549585.1). Taxonomy (GTDB): domain Bacteria; phylum Bacteroidota; class Bacteroidia; order Bacteroidales; family UBA4181; genus JAIRLS01. Next base: position 938 of record JAVBPN010000127.1, on the reverse strand, counting down.
AGGAACAAAAAGCCCATTGACAACCAAACCTTGAAATTTCTGAACATAACGTTCTTTCAACAAACTTTTTTCAACCGCATTCCACATGGTTTGGGTTTCTGCACTTTGATCTTTATTTTTCAAAAAGTTGATCAATGCCGGCCTGTCAAACTCGCCTGTTTGCGGGTTTGTAAAATTTTGCCGGATATATGAATGAGGATTGGCTCCTTGTATTAAGTCAAACAATTCGCTTGACGATACAGTCAATCCAATGTATTCGTACTCATGCTCCAGAATTATTTCTTCGATCATCATTTGCCAAGCGCGTTCATAAACCAGATTCATGATGCTCTCGTCCAAAGAGGTTTGTCCCAACTCTTGTTTGTACATGTTGCCTACTTCCTCTACGCGACGTTCATATTCATGCACAGATAAAGTTGTACCGTCAACTTTTACAATGTCGTAATTATTTGCCCTTCTTCCGCCCGGTACAAAGTCACCAATGATAAAAGCGAATAAAGCAATGCCGATTACAATAGCAACAATAACACCACCTTTCTTTCTAATACTCTCTAATACTGCCATTTGGGTCTATATTATTAATATAACTCAACAAAAATAAAGGCACGAAGATATTAAAAATTGATGTGAACGATACCATTAGATGGTAATTTTTCACAAAATCAATATAGAAATACATCAAGATGCCCTCAAAACCTATCGTACAGGAATGTTATTATTTTTCAATAATTTGTTCGTATCTTTTTGATAAAGATATGATAGCATGCAAATAACTATTGACTTTTTTTCGTAGGTTTGCGATCGAAAAAATAACTTTGTCGGTTGATTCCGGTATTTTTCCGGAGCTACGGCATATTATTTGATGAATACAATAAATAAGTCTTCACAGATGTAAGGCGTTGTATATTTCAAACAATCATAAATAAACACAATTAAAG
>JAVBPN010000122.1:0-5973 GCA_031549585.1 Bacteroidales bacterium | reverse complement strand
CCATCTGCGACTGAGTTAGCCATAATGTATCATCCTCCAGCTTCACATTAACATTCAAAACTCCATCAGCACTTTTGTACACAAGCAAATCCGTAGTATCTTGTTTTTTAGTTTTCTTTTTCATTTTCAAAATTTAGATTAAAACATCTTTCATATATATAACGTAAAACAACAGGGTTTTCTTTGCAGTTTTTTACAAAAGTTTTCAACACAATTTATAACAGATTTATTTTAAATATATTAATTTTTATAAAATTTACTCAAATTATTCAAAATTTTGTAGTTATGTCAGATTTATGTACATTTGCACAAATTAACAAACCCATGTAAATTTGGCACGAACTTTGTTAGAAAATTTTATATAAAATCAGAAAATAAAAATATAAAAATATGGCAGAAACTATCGACATTCAGGAACTGAATGAAAAAATTCAACGAGAAAGCGCTTTTATCGACCTGCTTTCAGGAGAGATGAGAAAAACCATTGTTGGTCAGAAACACATGGTTGAACAATTGTTGATCGGCTTGCTTGCCAACGGACACATTTTGCTGGAAGGTGTTCCCGGTTTGGCAAAAACATTAGCTATAAAATCTTTGGCAGAAAGTATTGATGCTAAATTCAGCCGTATCCAGTTTACACCAGACCTTTTGCCTGCCGACCTTTTGGGTACAATGATCTATAATCAGAAAGAAGAACGCTTTGATACAAAAAAAGGTCCTATTTTCGCCAATTTCATCCTTGCCGATGAAATTAACCGTGCTCCGGCCAAAGTGCAAAGTGCATTATTGGAAGCTATGCAGGAACGTCAGGTAACTATAGGCAGTGAAACGTTTAAACTGGATGATCCGTTTTTAGTATTGGCCACGCAGAACCCAATAGAACAAGAAGGAACCTATCCATTGCCGGAAGCTCAATTAGATCGTTTTATGCTGAAAATCGTAATCGGTTATCCTAAAAAAGAAGAGGAAAAACAAATTATACGCCAGAATATTTCCAACGATTTCGCGAAAATATCGAAAGTATTATCACCTGAAGCTATTGTAAAAGCACGCCAGCTGGCACGCGAAGTATATCTTGATGAAAAGATCGAAACATATATTACCGACATTGTTTTTGCAACACGTTTTCCAAAAGAATATAAGCTTGATCATTTTGCCGATTTGATTTCCTATGGAGCGTCTCCGCGTGCAAGTATCAATCTTGCCCTTGCAGCCAAAGCATACGCCTTTATCAAACGTCGCGGATACGTTATTCCTGAAGACATTCGAGCTGTGTGCCACGATGTGATGCGCCATCGCATAGGCCTGACCTATGAAGCAGAAGCAGAAAACATTACGACTGAAGAAATTATTAACGGAATCCTTAATACTGTGGAAGTTCCATAGCACCTTAAATTAAAAATGAAAAGTTAAAAATGAAAATAATACATTTAATTCTTAATTTTTTAATTACATCCCCGTGGAAACAACTGATTTATTAAAAAAAGTACGAAAAATAGAAATAAAAACCAGAGGATTGTCACAACAGATATTCTCCGGACAATACCATAGTGCCTTCAAGGGAAGAGGAATGGCGTTCAGCGAAGTGCGCGAATACCAATATGGTGATGATGTTCGTTCTATCGACTGGAATGTTACTGCTCGTTTCAACCACCCATATGTTAAAATTTTTGAAGAAGAACGCGAGCTCACTGTGATGTTGTTGATTGATATCAGTTCTTCCATGTTTTTTGGCACGCAAAAACAGTTGAAAAGAGATGTTGTCACAGAAATTTCTGCCGTTTTGTCATTTTCTGCTATCCAGAATAATGACAAAGTGGGTGTAATATTTTTTAGTGATGATATTGAAAAATATATTCCTCCTAAAAAAGGAAAAACACATATTTTAAGAATCATCCGCGAACTCATCAATATACAACCTGTTAACAAGAAAACGAATATCAGTAAAGCTTTGGAGTTTTTTAACAATGTGAATAAAAAACGCTGCACGGCTTTTATCATGTCTGATTTCAAGGACGACAACTACGAACATGCTCTAAAAATCGCCAGAAAGAAACATGATATTGTTGCATTACACGTTTTTGACGACAGGGAAATTATTTTGCCCAACATCGGATTAATACGTGCAGAAGATGCAGAAACAGGCGAAAATTCTTGGATTGACACTTCTTCTAAAAAAGTGCGTGATGCTTATGAAAAAAACTACAAAAACAATCTGAAAAAACTGGAAAATATCCTTAATAAATATGCAATCCGGTCGGCACATATCAATACTAAAGAAGATTACGTTAAACCATTGACAAAAATGTTTAAACAACGTTAATTTTATGAAGAAACTTATCAACATAATAGTTATATTTTTAGCATTCATACCTTCACTTGCATTTGCTCAAAATGTTGCTACCGTTAGCTTAGACACCAACAAAGCAGATATCGGCACACACCTGAAAATGAACTTGCAAATAGAAACGGATAATAAAAATATTGTATTTTTCCCTGCATTTTCAGACAGTTTAAAAAATATTGAATTTATCGACCAGGGAAAAATTGATACTGCGTTCAATAAAAAAACAGGAAGGCAAACACTTTCGAAAACGGTTGTATTTACAGTATTTGAAGCAGGTGTATATACTTTTCCACCAATGCCTTTTTATGTACTAATACCGGGAACCACCAATCCATCGGAAATATTGACCAACGAACTACAACTTACTATTGAAGCTCCGGAGATTGATATGAATGCGGAGATTAAAGACATTCAGAATATTATTGAAATAACATTCTGGGATATCTTTAAAGAATTTTGTAAAGAACATTACGTAGCCCTTATCATTGCATTAGTTGCTGCATTGCTTATTGGTTTTGGAATTTTCTTTTACATAAGGTATAAACAAAATCGCCCCATATTCTTTGCACCCAAACCTGCAATACCACCGCACATCATGGCATTAGAGCAACTGGAGAAGTTAAGGCAGGAAAAATTATGGCAAAACAATCTGGTAAAAGAATATTATACCCGTCTTACTGATATTCTGCGTGAATATCTTGAAAATGGCTTGCGAATCAACGCTCAGGAAATGATTTCGGATGAAATCATCTATAACCTTGAACTAACCGATATTCCTAATAAAACAGAACTTATTTCGACTATCCGGCATACATTATCTACAGCGGATTTTGTAAAATTTGCGAAAAGCAATCCTTTACCTGATGAACACGATCGTTGTTTCACGGATGTTGAAAATTTTATAAAAACTATTTCCGAATGGCAATTAGCAACAATTGCAGCAGAAAAAGAAAAGAAAGGAGATAACGACCATGCATAACCTGTTCGGCATTTTCGGCAGCATTACTTTTCTTTACCCCAATTTGTTGTATTTTTTGTTTATCATACCAATACTGATTGCATGGTATATTTTTCGATACAATAAAACATATCCGAAAACAACTATTTCAGACACATCTGCAATAAAAACATTAGGAAAATCTGTAAAACAGAAGATTTTTCCACTACTGTATGTATTGAGGCTATTAGCTGTAATATTTATCACTATTGCATTAGCACGTCCTCAATCCAGTTCAAAAAGCAGCGAAGAAAATATAGAAGGTATCGACATCGTTTTAGCGTTGGATGTTTCCGGCAGTATGCTGGCCGAAGATTTCAGTCCAAATAGATTAGAAGCCGCCAAGGCTGTTGCAGCAGATTTTATCAAAGCACGTCCAACAGATCGAATGGGATTAGTTGTATTTAGCGGAGAGAGTTTTACCCAATGCCCTTTAACCATTGACCACCGGATATTATTAAAACAATTAGATGCCATTCGCAGTGGCATGATCAACGACGGAACCGCTATTGGTGAAGGTTTGGCTACTGCCGTAAACCGTTTAAAAAATAGTGAAGCTATCAGTAAAACAATTATTTTACTTACCGACGGCGTTAACAATCTTGGAGTTATTGATCCGCTTACAGCTGCCGATTTTGCCAAAATGTTCAATATTCGCGTTTACACTATCGGAGTTGGTACAGAAGGCGTTGCTCCTTATCCAGTGCAAACGCCCTGGGGCAAACAATATCAAAACGTCCCTGTACAAATTGATGAAAATGTGTTGACCCAAATTTCCAATATGACAGATGGAAAATATTTCAGAGCTACCAATAAAAAAGTACTGCAAAACGTTTTTAAAGAAATAGATAAATTAGAAAAAACAAAAATAGAAGTGCTTTCCTTCGAAAGAAAATCCGAAGAATTTAAGATTTGGCTATGGATTGCCCTTGCATTACTTTTGATCGAATTAGGCTTGAGATATACCATATTCATGAGTAATCCTTAGTTAATTAATAATTAAAAATGAATATTTGTTGAAATGTTTAGGTTTGAGAGTCATATAATACTTTATCTTTTATTGTTGATACCGCTATTGGTATTACTTTTCATGCTTTTTATGGCATGGAAAAAGCGTGCAATAAAAAGATTTGGAGATATTGAGTTGGTTAAGCAATTGAGCCCCGACGATTCTTTTTCAAAAAATATTTTGAAATTTACAATTATAACAGTGGTACTAACATTGATTATAATATGTTTGGCAAATCCACAGATGGGATCAAAAGTGGAGAAAATGAAACGTAAGGGATTTGATCTAATGGTATGTTTGGATATTTCTAATAGTATGAATGCAGAAGATATTCAACCAAGCCGTTTACAACGTTCCAAACAAGCTATCATCAATCTGATGGACAAGTTAGAAGGTGATCGTATAGGATTAGTAATATTTGCAGGTCAAGCCTATACACAATTGCCTTTGACAAGCGATTATGGTGCTGCAAAATTATTTATCAATGTGGTTACAACTGATGATATACGGGCTCAAGGGACAGCAATAGGCACAGCAATATCAACTGCCATGGAATCGTTCGATTGGACCAAAACTAACAAACACAACAAAGCTATCATCGTCATTAGCGATGGTGAAAATCATGAAGATGATGCACTCGAAGCGGCAAAAGAAGCCCGCCAACAAGGCGTTATGATTAGTACCATTGGCATGGGATTGCCCGAAGGCGCCCCTATTCCTATTTATCAAGGCAATAGAATTGTGGACTATAAAAGAGACCATAGTGGCAGTGTAGTTACTACTCAACTGAATGAGAAAATGCTGCAGGAAATTGCCGAAGCAGGCGGCGGATACTACGTAGGTGCTAATAATTCCTCTGCAGGTATTGAAACTATTTATAAAAAATTAAGCGGGCTTGATAAGGTCGAGCTTGACGAAAAAAGTTTTACTGATTATGAAACCCGTTTTCAATATCCTTTAGCTTTAGCTTTATTCTTAGTAATAGCAGAAATATTCATTTTTGAAAAGAAAAATAAATTTTTCAGCAATATCAATTTATTCGGAAATAAAAACAATACTGTAAAATGAATAAAATAACCATCATAATAATTAGTTGTTTGATTTCATCAATTACTCACGGACAGGGAGTTTCTTCCATTATCCGCAAGGGAAATAACAGTTATAAAGACAGTACGTCATTAACTCGGTATGATGATGCAAATATTCTATACCTAAAAGCATTGGAACAAGACAGTACCAATGATAAAGCCCGTTATAACTTGGGCAATACCTTCTATCGTCAACAAAATTTGGATGATGCAATAGCATCTTACGAATCGGTTATTAATAATCCTAAAGCAAGTAAAGAGGCTAAATTCAAGGCTTATCACAATTTAGGAAATGCTTATTTGCAAAAAAAAAGAATTTCAGCAAAGTGTTGATGCATATAAGAATGCGTTGAAAATAAACGACAATAAAAAAGAAACGTCCAACACCAAATATAATCTTGCGTATGCTCAACAACTGCTGAAACAGCAACAGCAACAAAATAAACAGAATCAGCAAAACCAAAATCAGGATAAACAACAACAAAATAATCAGAACCAAGATCAGAACGGTGGTAAGGGCGATCAACAAAAT
>JAVBPN010000313.1:0-9906 GCA_031549585.1 Bacteroidales bacterium | reverse complement strand
GAATAGATTATAAAACATCCTGATAGTCTTGTTTACCTTACGAATAAAAATAAGGATTTTTGTCTTGCTTATGTTTCATCAGTTAAAATGGTGTATCTTTGTGGCAAACATGAGATAGAGTAGCGTTCTGCTATTATTCTTGTAATCAAAAACTGGCAAGTTTAAAAATAACCGCAAGAATAATGGAGTAATGTCGTGTATAGACTTTAGGCCAAGTGTTTTGTTTTTACTTTTATGTACCAACATAGAGAAAAGACAAACAATTAATGGTCAAAAGTTTAACATTAGCGCGGGATTACCTTATTCGCGGTTATGGTCTTGCCAGCACCTTTGATTCGAATATGGTATGTCCCGCGCTTCTTTTTATCTTTGACAGTATGATGCACTCATTTTGCCAAAGAGCGACAAATATAAATTGTATATGATGACAGATTCAAATGGCAATAGGCCTCTAAAGATCGACGTTGCTGAACATATAAGATTAGCATCCAGCGTATTGAGACATTCTCTATTGATGATTCCGAAATTATTTCCCGACAAAGAGATATGTACTTTCGATTATCATCACAACGAATCCGACAATAAATTAGTCGAAATAAGGCTTGACACGGCCACTCTCACGTGCTTCCTCAATAAAAACAGTATTTGCGACTCTTCTTTTTTATTTTTGGATAACACAAACGATTTAATACACTATATTGACTATTTCAACCGTACATTTGTTTTTGATCACTCACACCAAACATGGTTGATGAAAAAAAGTTACATATGTGTGAGAAAAGACGAAAAGGAATACTTTATTGCTCTATATCCACTTGAAAACACAAATACATCTGATATAAATTAAACGTACAGATCCGGTGTATTGAAAGCATCCAATCTACTGATCAAATAACTGATATTACCCTTTCATAAAATCAAACGCACCTTCCCGCAGATGAATGCCATATTCGAGATATGCTTTCAAGCAAGCAAGGAAATTCGCCCAACCTTCGGTATTACCAACAAGCCAAGCAATTCCGGTGTCATTATTTTCCATGCTTTTTTCGGTGATACGCACGACTGTTGAATCATTCGAGTGAGAAGTCAATGTCATTTCAACAAGCAATTCTTTACCTGCTGCGCCTTGCCAATAAAAAGAAATATACTTGTCTTTCTCGATTTTTCCGACACGAACTGGTGCATCAAATTCAAACTCAGGGAAATTCCATTTAACTGTTTTCCCTTCTTCCATTCGTCCTGTACTTTTAGAAATGAAATAATTTTTCATTTTTTCAGGATCGACAATCGCTTCAAAAACCAATGAAGCAGGCTTCCTTATTTGAATCGCCGCTTTCACTTCAAGTTGTTGCATGATTATATCGTTTTAAGTTGCGTGACAATAAAATTATTAACCATTGAATGCTCTTTGTAAGGTATTTATGTCTAACTTGGTCATTTCCAACATCGCTTTTGTTACCCGTTTTACCTTTTCGGAATTTTCACTGCTCATCATTTTTTCAAGATCGGCAGGCACAATTTGCCACGATATACCAAATTTGTCTTTCAGCCAACCACATTGCCCTTTTTCGCCGCCATCAGAAAGTAATTCCCAATACCGGTCAATCTCATCTTGCGTTTGACAGTATACATAAAATGAAACAGCTTCGGTAAAAGTAAATGGATGTTCCCAACCGCTGTCTGCTGCCATAAATGCTTGTCCATTCAATAAAAATGATGCATGTTGCACGCTACCTTCGATTTCTTTCTCGGTTTTTCCATAACGGACAATCGATTCAAGGCTTGATGTATCGAATACAGAACGGTAAAAGTTGATGGCTTCCTCTGCCCGGCCACACTCTTTGCCCACGAATAGCAAATAGGGTGTAATATACTGTGGTATGCCGCACGTTCCTAATTGCCATGAAAGTCCATATTTGTCCTGCAACCATCCGAATTTTTCAAAAAAAGGTTGCATTGCTTCGGCTTCCATCAACACACTGCCACCTTCTGAAAATTCTTGCCAAAGCTTATCAAACTCCTCGATATTTTCGCATCCCACAAAAAAGGACGTAGCAGGTGTAAATTTAAAATAAGGTCCACCGTTCAAAGCAATAAGATTTTGTCCAGCAAGTTGAAATTTTACAGTCATTACAGTATCTTTAGGCATCATACCGCCTTCGGAATAATAAGCATTAGCTCCTATTTTCCCATTCTTAAAAATGGATGTATAAAATTTTGCCGCTTCTTCGGCTTGCTGGTCAAACCATAAACAAGGAGTAATTATTGCTGACATAATTTTCTTTGAAGATTAATTTTTCTTTGAACCCATATGATTATCTCTTACCCAAACGGAATAAATCTACAGACTTGTATCCTTGTTGCAAAATATTTTCCATTTCGGCAAAACGTTTTTCGGTGGTGGAAACATTTTTTACACCATAGACATAACGCGCCCAATCACGCTGGTAACCGGGAGTGAGTTTATCAAAAAATGCCAGAACCTCTTTATTTTTCTCAAAATGTATCCTCACATCGGGAATACGTTCCGCGTAATCGACAACACGTTGACTGGGTTGAGCAGGTTTTTTCCTTTTTTCTTCATGTTTCAAGCCAATAACAGTAAATACATCATTGAAAGCAGCCATTTTATTGAATTTAATGGGACTATTGTCCACATAACCATCATGGCCCATATTCACCCATTTGAAAAAGTCGTCTCGTCCGATATAAGTTGTAAATTGCTTATTCCCTTTCTTAGGATAAGCAAAGTATAGAATTCCATTAGGATTCAGCAAGTCTTTATCAATAACCGTTTCCAACAAAGCTACAAATTCATCCAGGGAGAAGATAAAAGCAAATATCAAATCATATTTGCCTTTACCCATTGTCGTATGAAAAGATATTCCGTCAAAATCGTCAATATCAACAGGCTTATTAAGAATAAGTTTCTGATCGTACTTTTCGATGCCGAATTTTTTAATCACCTCGTTGTTCATACTAGACCTGCAATTTTGTTATCACTGTAACATGATATTTTATGGAAAGTTTATGGTTTTTCTCTAGTTACATCTCTCACCTTTTGAAATTAATTCTATCCTATAAGAATCCATACTGTTACTGATTAATAATATCCCCAAAATATCAACTTCAAACTGTCTTTGCTATAGATTTGATACGTTTGCACTCTATAGTCGTACTTATATTCCAATGAATCAAATGCAGGATCAGATTTTGGATATCGATCAAGATAACCTTTCGCTACGCCTTTTTCCAATTTAATTGCATCAATAAAATTCAAACTTTCTGAAATATTTTTTAAATAAAAGCCAACAAGCCTTTCTTTATAAAAAGAATAGCCCGAACTTTCACGATAATTGTAATATACGCTGGGGCAAATATAAAGCAGGCTATCACTGATATCAATCAAAATGATTTTAAGAGAATCGTCCGTTTGACGGCCATCAATAAAGGCATCTATTGCCCGTAATAAAACAGGGTTTGCAATCTCCTCCAGATTATTCGTTTCATCCTTCCTGTCCTTTTGGTGTTGGTTGCCAACACAACCAATGAAAAAAAAGACAATTGAAAAAAATACAACTGCTATAATTTTTGACATTTTCGGATAACTGTATTTGTCAACAAACATTCGCAAATGTATGGATTAAAAATCTATTCGATTTTGATAAAAAACTTGGCGGCATGCAAATTCTAAAAACATTGAAAATAAAAGTTTCACTCAAATGTAGTACGAGTTTTTTAAAAATATTGACAACACATAAGTTTTTGTTTGTATAATTTCCTCAATAATGGCGTGCGTAATAATTTTGCCTCTTCGAAAAAAACGTATAGTTTTGCTATAGAAATAAACCTCATAAAATTTTCAGAACTATATCCAGACGAGCAAAAGTGCAAGGCTGAGGATTAAGGAAATTCGTGAGAAAAACGGGATTATTTGAAGACGCTTTGTCTGGCAGGTTGATGAATATATGTATCAATCATGAAAACGACTTCAGGTACAAAGGATACACGTTTATTATTATTTATTAGATTACCATAACATATTATATAAGAGAATCATGCATAGACGAAATTTTATCAAAAACATCTCAATGGCTGGTGGCGCAATTGCCCTTTCAGGAACTTCAGGCCTTTCTGTTGTAACAGCAAGCGCCCGCCCGTTTTCTCCTTCAGAAGAGCCTTGGTTTAATAGGTCAATGAGGTGGGCACAGTTGGCATTTGTTGAAAATGATCCCGTAAAATATGACCCTGAGTTTTGGCTGGATTATTTTAGAAAAATTCACGCCGATGGTGTTTTGTTGAGCGCGGGAGGTATTGTTGCCAATTATCCGACTGACATACCACTGCACCATAGAAGCGATTGGTTGGGCAATTCCGATCCGTTAGGTTATCTTGTATCTGAGTGCCGGAAAATGAATATGACCATTATACTCAGGACAGATCCGCATGCTGTAAGACAGGACGTGCTTGATGCACATCCAGATTACATTGCTGTAACTATCGATGGCCAGAAACGCCGTCATTGGGCAAACCCTGATCTTTGGGTTACTTGTGCCTTAGGCCCGTATAACTTTGAGTTTATGACTAAGGTCAATGAAGAGATCATGCTACGGTACCAACCGGAGGGGATTTTCTCCAACCGGTGGAGTGGACACGGTGTTTGTTACTGCGAGCATTGCAAAAATAACTTCAAAGCAGCCACAGGCCTTGATCTTCCTACTGTAACAAACCGTCTCGACCCTGTTTATCAGAAATGGAATGAATGGCAAACGGAAAGGCTTAAAGAACTATGGTTCCTTTGGGATGCCGAAATAAGAAAAATTAAACCTACTTCCAGATTTATTCCAAACGGATTTCCTGATAAGATGCTTACAGGCAAGTACTCCGATTTCTTTTTTGCAGACCAACAAGCAAGAAAAGGCCTTATACCACCATGGGCGAATGCAAGGGAAGCCAAAGAATTACGGGCAAGCCTTGGTATGAAGCCGCTCATTGGCATTTTTTCGGTTGGCGTGGAAGAAGAGTTCCGGTGGAAAGATTCGGTTCAAAGCAATCCTGAAATCAGGATATGGGTTGCCGAAGGGGTTGCTAACGGGATGAAGCCCTGCTTTGTGAAATTTGGCGGAAACATTTTTGACAAAAGGTGGATGGATACGGTCGCAGACATGTATCAAAACTATTATAAAAGTGAACGTTATCTACGCAATATAGCTCCAATGGCGAGAGTCGGCATGGTATTTTCGGAACAAACAAACCGGAAATACGGAGGCGAACCGTGGCAACAAAAGAGCAATGAACATTCATTGGGAATGTACCATGCTTTGGTTGAAAATCATATCCCTTTTGAAATGGTCAACGACATGTTGTTGGATGAGGAACATCTGAAACCGTTTAAACTCTTGATACTTCCTAATATTGCCGCTTTATCTGATAAGCAATGCGAACAGTTAAGGAATTTTGCTAAATCGGGCGGAAGTATTGTGGCAACTTTCGAGACATCTTTGTATAACGAAGAAGGAAAACCTCGCCAGGATTTTGCATTGAGCGATTTATTTGGCGTGTCGTATGATAATAGCGTTGAAGGGCCAATGAGGAACAGTTATCTGAGATTGAAAAAAGATCCTGGCACAGGCAAATTTCATCCGACATTAAATGGATTGGAAGATGCCTACCGTATCATCAATACTATTTATCAAGTAAAGACCAAGCCTCTATCAAATTTCCCGTCCCCTGTGACATTGGTGCCTACTTACCCCGACTTACCGATGGAAGATGTGTATCCACGTATAGAAGATACGGACATCAGGGAATTATATTTACGCGAAATAGGAGAAAGCCGTATTGCTTATTTCCCCGGAGATATGGATCGATCTTTCTGGCAAATCATGAGCCCTGACCATAGTAGACTTCTTCGTAATACGATACTGTGGGCACTCAAGGAAGATCCGATTGTCGACATAAAAACACAAGGGGTTATGGATGTGGCTGTTTGGCGTCAAAAAGAATCCATGACCGTGCACCTTGTAAACTTGACAAATCCAATGATGATGAAAGGGCCTTTCCGGGATTTATATCCTATGGATGCAACGGTTGATATTCAAATACCAGAAAATAAAAAAGTAACCGGAGTTCATTTATTATTTCGTAATACAAAACCGAAATATGAAATCAAAGGAAAGAAAGTTTCATTGAACGTCTCCGGAATTTCTGATCACGAAATAGTTGCCATTGATTTATCGTAATTTTAATCCATAATTTTAATAAGGCTGTTCAAAAAAGTCCAATCACGGCTGAACCAAAGCTCAGCGAAGCTAATTACAAATTCAGCCGAACGCGAGTATCTGTACTACAGCTCGGTAGCGTTGAGCGGAATTTGCAATTCCGCTTGAAAAACAGGCTTTTTGAACAGCCACCAATGAATGCAAAAATGAAAAAAATCATATCTTTTTTAATCATCCTTGCTGGTATTATATTGGTATCCTGTCAATCCGGCAATATGCCGAAGACCGGAGCTGTTGATCTTTCAGCCATTGATCCCGGTCAATATGATACAACGTGGTGGAATCGTGAGCCATACAGGTTAGTGCAAACAAACCTGCGGGAGATAGATGCCACAATGGACGTAAATGCCTATGTAAAGTCGATGGTAGACGCCAATGTCAATATTGTTTTGATTAATGTCGGCGGAATTGTTGCCAATTATCCGACTAAACTTCCGTTTCAATTCCGGAATACATTTATGAAAGGAGATTTGGTGGGCGATTTGATAAATGGGCTACATGCTGAAGGCATCCGGGTTATCGGCCGGTTCGATTTCAGTAAACTAAATGAATCGCTGGCAGCAAAAAAACCGGAATGGCTGTATGTTTCGACAGCAGGCCAACACGTCAATTACAATGGACAGGTCCATACTTGTATCAATGGAGGGTATCAACAGGAATATTCATTGGAGATATTAAAGGAAGCCATATCAACCTATCCGCTTGATGGTGTTTTTTTCAATATGATCGGTTATACGACTTCAGACTATAGTGGGAATAATTATGGCATTTGCCAGTGCGAAAACTGCAAGAAAAGCTTTTATAAATTTTCCGGCCATTCATTACCCACAAAATCAGATATGAATGATCCGGTGTTCCGCGAATATAATAATTTTAAGAAAGTAACTTCCGAGGAATTATTCAATAAAATAGGGAATCATATTCGAACACTTAATCCCAAGTTGATGATCAATACTTATACGGATGCGGGAGTAGATATGATTGCCAGTGAATCCTCGGCAGAAGTAAACCATGAAAATGAATGGAATTATTCGGCGACCGATAATGTCAAGCGCATACTCAACTCTTACAAGGACAGATCTCCCGGTAATTTACTCATATATTTCCAGGCTATCGGTTACCGCCACGTGGGGACTTCCCCTAATCTGGCCAAAGTCTGGATGCTTGAGAACATACTGCATGGAGCGCCCTTGGGATTTGTTGTAGTAGGTACATTAGTAAATTATGAAGACCGGGTATTTATCCCGACGCTTAATCATCTTTATGGATTTCATAAAAACAATGAAAAATTATTTACCAATGTCCAATCTGTAAATAAAGTAGCTTTGATAAGAGGATCAAGGGATGAATATCAGGGAATCATCAAAATACTTACAGAAGAACACATCATGTATGATATCATAGAGCCATCTATGATAAGCTCCGAAAGGCTTCCGCGTAAATTGGACGAATATGAAGTGCTCATTCTTGGTGAAGTCAACAACATGAGTGCAGATATGATCAATGCAATAGATACTTACGTAAATAATGGAGGCAAAATCCTAACCACCGGATTTACATCAACAATGGATGAATCCAGCAAACAGATGAATGCTCTCAGGCTAAAATCACTTGGCGTTCATCCGGAATATGAGCTGTTTACACGGGAAAGATCAAGTTATTTGAAAATTTCCGATGGCGACAAACAAACTTTGGGTAGTAATGAATTCAAGGACTTCAGTATCATGATGATGTATTCCGATTTTATGAAGTGCCAGCCAGACGGCAACGCAACCGGATATATGAGATTTTTACCTCATACAAGATTCGGGCCTCCGGAGAAATCCTATTATACAGATGACGAAATAACGAATTATCCGGGACTGATCTATAATACTTACGGAAAGGGCAAATCAGTTTTCATACCCTGGAAATTAGGCGATCAATATAGATTTAAGGGGCATTATATGCATAGAACACTTTTTGTGTCTGCACTCCAGAACTTGCTGCAAGTTGAACGCACTATTCATACGAATGCTTCTCCACTCATAGAGATGACACATTTAGCCAATCTGAATGGCCAATTTGAATGGCTTGGCATGATCAACCATTCCGGACAGGTGGGTGGTTCATACCGGGAGCCAGTTGCCATACATGATATTGATATTCGTTTTCAACCGATACGGCCTGTAAAGAAAATGTTTTTACTTAATTCGGGTATGCCTGTTCAATTTAAGCAAAAAGATAACTGGGTAGAATGTACGGTACCTCAAATTAATGATTTTGAAATGTTGCTTTGCCTTTACGAATAATCCCCAATTATGGCCTATTCTTGTAAATAAGGTTCTATGAATAAACAACAAACAAAAGCAGAAATAGCGTTACGCAAATTCGAGGATGGGTATCATTGCGCTCAAGCGGTTGTTTACGCCTTTGCCGATGATGTGGATACTGACAAAAACACTTTAATGGCATTATCAACAGGATTTGGTGCGGGATTAGGCAGAAAACAGGAAGTCTGCGGAGCTGTTTCGGGCGCAGTTATGATACTGGGAGCCAAATATGGAAGAAAAGATAATGAACCAACAGACAAAATGGAAAAAACATACAGTGAGGTTCAAAAATTTATTGATGAATTTACAAGAGAAAAAGGCACAATAATATGTTGGGAATTGTTATGCGGTTGTAATTTGCTGACAGAAGAAGGGCAAAAATTATTTAAAGATAAAAATTTGAAACGTGAGATATGCAACAGATGTATCGAACTCGTCTGTAATATATTGCAAAAATATCTTAGCGAAACCGAAGAACAAAAAATGATCTCAAAGAGTTAGTAGGCTTGTTTGACTACAGTAGTTGAAGTTTTTACACTGTTCCGGAAATATCAAAATTCGTTTTACCTTTTTTGATTTATTTTTTCTTTTATATCGAAAACGCCATCTCTGAATCTAAAAAACATCAATTAAGATAATCCCTTTTTCTTTTTCAATTTATTGATTATCAAATCATATTTATTAATAAAATCAGGACTTATTTCTAACTTTAAAGTAGCTGTTATTTTCAAATCTTTTTCTCCTTGCTTAATTCGTTCATTTACTTCATCCAATCTTTTTTGTTCTCTATTGGGGTATTCTTCCAACTCTTGAATAATTTTTTCAGGAAGTAAAGAATAAATATTTTTCAATTCAATTAACTCGTCATCTACAATTAAACTATTGGCCTCTATTGCCCAATTAAGAATATCACGATAAATAATGCCTATTTTATGGGATACATAATATAGTCCTTTCAAATCGGATGGTATACCAGGTTCACCGAAATAATGTTTAAAAGCGTTACTTATTAGAGAATTAAGACTTGTTATATAATTATGCATTATTCCGTATTTCATTTGTGACCATTCTAAAAAAGTTTTAAAGTCGAATATACAATTTTCAGAAGCAAATTTAAGACTATATACATAATCGTTCTTCAAAATAACATATTTCGAAATTTCATCTTTGAAAGTCTGTAAGAAAAAATTGATCTCGTAAAGTGTTGCTTTCTCTATCATGATCCTTAATGCCTTAGCTGAAAGATTTTGAATAAAAAAAACATCAATATCTTTAAATTTTATAGTATCCTTCAAAGAATTTTTAAACAAAAT
>JAVBPN010000259.1:0-8896 GCA_031549585.1 Bacteroidales bacterium | reverse complement strand
AGGAATTTAATATTTATGAGTTATTCTGGTTCATTATTGCCGTTGTGTATCGTAATCCCATTCACCGTTTACCGTTTTTAGATAAGCGTCAATGGAAATGGCAGCGGCACGGGCATCAGCCAACGTTTCAGGTATAGTTTTCGGTCCGGTGCATGTACCTGCCAAAAATACACCTTCGCGGCGTGTAAGATTGCTTTGCAGATAATCGTCTGCAGGATTCAAAAAACCGTCTTTTCCCACAACTATATCCAATTTTTCGGAAAGAGCTTCTGTTCCTTCAGCAGCTTCCATTCCGGTCATTAGCACCAGCATGTCTACAGTTATCTTCAATTGATTACCCATCAAAGTATCTTCGGCCTTGATGGTGACACGTCCGTCAATACTTTCGGCAGCTTCCGAAAGTCGTCCACGAACAAACATGACGCCGTATGTTGTTTGCGCTTCCAAATACATGCTTTCAAAATGACGGTCAAACATCCGTAAATCCATATAAAAACAATATACTTCGGCATCGGGATACATTTGTTTGATTTCACATGCTTGTTTAACAGCGGTGGCACAACATACCTTTGAGCAATGCCGGTTATTCACCTTTTCGTCGCGCGATCCGACGCAATGAATAAAAGCGATCCGGTTTAGTTTTTCACCATTCTTTTTAGTGACAGGTTTGCCGGATGCAAACATTCGCTCAAGATCGGCAGAAGTAATCACATTGTCATATATCCCGTATCCGTATTCTTCCTTGCGGTGTGCATCGAACAGTTTGAACCCGGTAGAAACAAGTACGGCCGATGCGGTAATCCCTTGCCCGTCAGATAACCAAATGCGGAATTTATCGCCATCTTGTTGTACATCAGCAACTGTCGTTTGGTTAAGTATCTTAAATTCTTTGCTTTGACTTAATAATTCTTTGGTCATCAAAGTTGCATTCCTTTGAAAAGGGAACAATCTGTCCCATCCGGCAACATGTCCGCCCGGACGATCATCCTTTTCGATAACAATCACCTTGTGTCCCATATTTGCAACTTGCGTTGCTGCTTCTATTCCGGCTATTCCAGCTCCTATAACGGCTACATCGTACATCTGCTATTTCAGTGTGTTCTTTAATGATTTATCCTGATCAAAATCAGTGCCCAAAAATAATGAAATAAAGGATAAGTTGGTATGATATTGAATGAGAAAGCGTTTGAGATAGAGTTGTAAAAGTATTTAATTTTTTGAAAAACATATGCTTCTGTGATTACTAAATATATGCAAATAGCCCCTTGACAGGAGCTATTTGATGTTTTTACAAAAATTGTTCAGACGCCTAAATCTAAACAGCTTTTGATGGTTGTTTTTACTATTACTTCAATGCTTTTAAAAGGTCTGGAATTAATGCTGCAATTGTATTTTCAGTTTGTGCGGTATATATATTGCCATCAACAACTGATTTTTCATCGGTTCCAATGCTATTTTTTACCATTGATTTTACGAACGGATGCAATGCTACTTTTTTCCCTTTACCTATTCCGAGATTATCAAAAATTAATGCGGCTGCACAATGGCCAATTAACATTTTTCCGGCATCATTAAAATGCTTGATGACAGCCAGCATATCTTGGTTAAATTGTTTTCCCACATTTTCGCTGAATTTCGGTATAGCATCTCCACAGGCAAAAGCCACAGCATCATATTCGTTTTCGTGGCCTTTTAAATGAGCAACCACGTCATCGGTTTTTATGATTATTCCCGAATTGGTTTTGATATCTACCGTATCGGCTACTGCAAATGTTTTATATGGGATTCCATTTTCAAAAAATGTTTCCAAATATTGGAACAATCCAGCCCCATTGACCGGATTTACTGCTAATACTGCTACTTTCTTTGCCATAATTCAAAATTTTATATTATAAACAATCGTTATTAAAAGTAAGTTCATTACTTTTATGCTTCAGAAAATACAAAATTATGACACAAGAGAATTATTCTGCCCGTTTAGCATCTATTGATGTTTTGAGAGGATTTGACATGTTTTTCCTGGTAGGTGCGGGTGATATTCTACGTCGCTTCTTTGAAGCGCTTCATATGAAAGAAACATTTATCTACCAGCAACTGTTGCATGTTGACTGGATCGGATTTACTGCCTGGGACATCATCATGCCCCTGTTCCTCTTTACTTCGGGTTTGTCCATGCCTTTTTCATTCGACAAGTTTATGAAACAAGGACATAGTAAACCTCAACTGTATGGGAAAATACTTAAACGGTTTTTGATATTATTTGTACTGGGATGGATTGCGCAAGGTAACCTGCTGGATTTAAGCCTCGATACTTTTCATGTATATTGCAATACTTTACACTCTATTGCTTTTGGTTATCTGATTACCGCCCTGATTATACTGAATGTTCCCAAATTGCAACTACAGGTGGTTGTTGGGGCCTTGCTGGTGTTTACATACTGGACATTATTGACTTTTGTTCCCGTACCGGGCTTCGGTAGCGGTGTTTTCACTCCCGAAGGTAATCTGGCCATATATATTGACCACGCCTTGCTGGGTAAGTTTGATGATGGTACCCAATATACATGGATATTGAGTAGTCTGGGGTTCGGAGCTACTGTTTTTTCCGGTTATTATGCCGGAAGAATTCTTAAGCAAGATTCCGGAACAATACAAAAATTGAAGAAATTATTGATTATCGGCGTCGCACTGATAGCCGGAGGACTCTTATGGAGCTTCCAAATGCCGATTATCAAAAAAATCTGGTCTTGTTCCATGATCCTGCTCAGTAGCGGAATTTGCTATTTATTACTTGCCGGGTCTTATTTCCTGACTGATATAAAAAGGATTAACTCCTGGTGGGTCGGTGTGTTGCGGGAATTTGGCATGAATTCGATTGTAGCATATATGTTGTACGAATCATTCCGTTTGGACAAGGTGGCCGAATACCTGTTGCACGGCTTACAACAATTCTCAGAAGCGTTCTTCCCTTTCTGGTTGGCGGTTGGACAATTTGCCATTCTTTATTTGATTATCCGGCATTTGTATAAGTATAAAATCTTTTTGAAAGTATAAGTATTGATGATAACAACAGTTTTGTAGCTGAGGCGATGGTTTCATTTAAGCCTATCAAGCAATTAGTAGTGTAAATACAAAAAAATATGATAGAAATTCCTGAATCCAAAACAATAAGCCATCAAGCTGGTGATATTTTAATTGGCAAAACAATTGCTAAAGTTATCAAACCATCGAGCCCTCATAAGTTTGCTTGGTATTGTGGAGATCCTGCAAAATATCATCAATTGCTTCAAGGCCGGCAAGTACTTTCCACCAGAGGGCATGGCATGTTTGTCGATATCCTTTTTGATCAGGATGTAAATTTGATAGTTGGCGATGGTACAAATATGAAATATTACCAATCATTGGAGGAATGTCCGGCGAAGCATCAATTGTCCATTGTATTTCATGATAACAGCAGTATTGTTTTTACTGTTGCTATGTATGGCGGGATATGGGCATGCGAAGGAATATTTGATAATCCGTATCATCAACATAGCCTTCATAGCGTTTCGCCCCTTGAAGATCGGTTTAATGAATCTTTATTCGAGGATATTTTCAGAAATGTTAAAAAAGACCTTTCTGTAAAAGCCTTGTTGGCGACGGAACAGCGCATTCCCGGGCTTGGCAATGGTGTTCTGCAAGATATTTTATTCAATGGAGGAATCCATCCCAAACGTAAAAAATCAACTTTGTCTGATTTTGAAAAAGGTGAATTGTTTCACAGCTTAAAGGTAACACTGAATAGCATGACTGAAAAGGGTGGGAGAGATACCGAAAAAGATTTCTTCGGGAAGAATGGAGGCTACAAAACCATATTATCCAAAAACACATTGACACATCCTTGCCCCAACTGTGGCGATACCACCAAAAAAGAAGCATACTTAGGCGGAGCTGTCTATTACTGTCCTACATGCCAGAAATTATGAATAAGGTTCTATTTTGTCGTTATTGCGAGCGATAGCGAAGCAATCTATCAACAATTATGAGATTGCTTCGTCGTTCCTCCTCGCAATAACGTATATGGCTACTTTTGCCGTTTAAAATGTATCATAAATATACTTTTACAATGTTTGTTTCGATTCATTATGCTTGATTATCAATATATAATAGGTTTGATAATTATGAGATGTTATGATTTAAAAAATAATTGGATATATTTGCAGTCTAATTAAATACTCAGTCCAATGAGAATGAACAATTAATAGTTGGTTTACGAAACCGACACTTTTCGAAGTTTGAAATAACATATCGGTTTAACCGCCTGTTGCAGGCACTATTATTGTTCCATGAGTATTATTATCAGTGATTTATCTTATCACTATCCCAATCAAAATCCTTTATTCGATCATTTAAATTTTTCTGTAGAAAAACAGGAAAAAGTGTCTATTGTTGGTGACAATGGAGTTGGCAAATCCACGCTGCTAAGATTAATGGCAGGCTGTTTACAACCTTCGGAGGGAAGTATTATATCCTCATCTAAACCATATTATATCCCGCAACATACGGGCCGGCTTGGCCAAAATGTGGCAGAAGCCTTAAATGTCAGCAATAAGCTAATAGCATTGGATGCTATTTTAAAGGGTAGTGTTGATCAATCCTATTATGATATATTGGCTGATGATTGGGAAATAGAAGCGAAATGTATGGCCGCTCTTGCTTATTGGCGCTTACCTCATATCAAACTCGGTATGCCAATGGATGATTTGAGCGGAGGTGAAAAGACAAAAATTCTGTTGGCAGGCATATTCATTCATTCTCCGGATATTATATTGCTGGATGAACCGACCAATCATTTGGATCAAACAAGTAGGAATCTTTTATACCAATATATTGAGCAGAGTAAGGCAGCCATCGTCATTATCAGCCATGATGTCACGTTATTAAATCAATTACAAACAACATATGAGTTGTCCGAACATGGGATCAGGCTTTATGGTGGGAATTATTCTTTTTTTAAGGAACAAAAAGCCATAGAGGCCAATGCTTTAAGTGAAGATATTCATGAACAGGAAAAAGCGCTTCGCCTTGCCCGGAAGCAAGCCCAAGAAGTCAAGCAACGCCAGGATAGGCGAACATCGCAACAAGGCGAAAAGAATAAAATGCAAGTTCCTCGTATTATGCGGAATACATTACGCAATTCGTCGGAAAATACGGCTTCCAAATTGAAAAGTAAGCATACGGAGATTATTCAAGGCGGTCAGGCTAAATTGGTGGATTTGAGGCAACAAAAAGAACGACTAAAAGAGTTGAAAATGGATTTTGATGATACATCACTTCATGCCGGTAAATTATTGGTCGAAGCTATTGGTATTAATTTCGCTTATCAGCCCGATGTCACATTGTGGAAAACTCCATTGGATTTTAAGTTATTTAGCAATGACCGGATCCGGATATTGGGTGATAACGGAACAGGAAAAACCACTTTTGTAAAATTATTGACAGGTACACTCGATCCTTCTTCCGGTGAGGTGAAACGGACAAATTTCAATTGGATCTATTTAGATCAAGATTACACACAAGTGGATGTTGATTGTACGGTGGTAGAATTGGCCGAACGATATAATCGGAATAATTTGGAAGACCATGAAGTCAAATTACGATTGAGCCGTTTTTTGTTTCCTGCGAGTACATGGGATAAGCGTTGTAGGGATTTGAGCGGAGGAGAAAAAATGCGATTATCTCTTTGTTGTTTGATGATTAGCAATCAGACACCGGATTTGATCATATTAGACGAGCCAACCAATAATTTGGATATTGCTAGTTTGCAGATATTGATCCAAACCATTAAAAACTATAAAGGTAGCCTATTGGTGATTTCACATGACCAATATTTTGTTGATGAAATTGGTATTACAGGAAATTTAACCCTGAACAGTTAATTCAAACACATCGGTTTGCTGAAGGTTTTTCATTTTCAATTTTCCACTTTCCATTGCCCATTTAGAACCAAAATCCTATATTAATGCTTCCAATCAGGCTCTTGGTTACATTGGATGATCCTAATGTAAATCCCACAGGCCCAACAAGTGTATTGTACTGCCCGGAAATCCCGTATCCAAAGTACATATTGTTCAATTGAAAAACTTCTTTGAAGTCATCGTCTGTCTTTCCGATATTGGTTCTAAAAACGACATAAATGTTGTTCCACAGGCGCACTTGATTGTTCCAATGTGCTACCCAACCGTTTTTTGCGCTTTTTTGCATGAAATTCATCCCTACAAAACGTAAATTTCCCCGTATTTCCCGGTAAGATGTACCACCCAAATAAGTCAAATATTGTGGCGGAACGTTTGATCCGAATATCGCTCCGGCAGAACCGCCAAGCAGTACAGTCCATCGTTTGATAGGCGTAAATGCAAAATTGGAATGAAACATTACACCGGTAAGCCCGTCGGAATAGCGCACGTTTTTGGATAGGCCTTTATTATATGTCCCTTCAATACGAATTTTGTTGCCTTCAGTGGGAAAAAAATCCTCATTGTACGAATCATGTTCCATAAACAAACGATATGTTAAGTACAAATATCCCGATTTTAAGGATTCTCCGGATACCTTGCTGCTGATTGCCATATAATCGCCGACAATACCTCCACCCACCAAATTATTGATTGATGGGCTAATGCTTAAATCTAAAGAAACGGCTAAGCTGGAAAAATTATAGGATGATATGCGTTGATTACCGGAATAGGTATATGCGCCTAATTGATATGCGTCTATTTGGAATTGCCAATCGGGTGAAACCAATGATTTGAACAGGCTTTTCCCGGTTGGTTTCAGGCTGGGGCTTTGAAAAAAAGATAGCTTGAATCCGGGATTTTCTCCCAGGGAAAAATCTGCTGTTGCTTTGGAATTGTCCATGATCGCATTGCGTAACGTGAGATTAAGCAACAACGATGCTTTATAATCGTTATCATAATGAAATCCGGCCTTAATCATATTAGATTCACGCTCTATACAATCCAATTGAAGTTCTACTGCATCTCCCGATAGGGGATTTAGTTGATATACAATAGACTCAAATGATTGAGTGCCTTGTAGGTATCCTATTGCTTTATTTAATTCATCAAAAGTTACCGATGAAGGAACATCAAATTCCAACCTTTGTAATACATACTCGTTGGATATATGGTTTAGTCCGTTGATCTTAACATCTGTTACATAAAACGAATGCAAGGGTTGAGGACACATCTTATGTTCTTTAGGAATGACTTCAGCATCAATGCGTTTCAAAGAGTCAGACAACGCTTTCAATTTATCCCATTGTTGTCGTGCAGCACGCTCTCCACGAACAACAAGGCTATCTGCATTACCGAAACTTGTAGCACCGTATTCGGGTATTTGTGGAATAATCAATATTTGACAGAGCCCTTTATTAGCTTCTTTGAGCGGTAATGATGCCATAAAAACGGTTTGTTCCATTACCTTAAAAATATTGCTTAGGTCAGTTTTTGCATCTGGCTGTTCACTGACATCTACCCCAATAATAATATCTATTCCCTTTTCTTTCATGATATCAACAGGGAAATTATTGGTTAGGCCTCCATCGTATAAATAGCGCCCATCTATTTCAACTGGAGTAAATAGCGAAGGAATTGCCATACTTGCCCGCATGGCTTTAGCAACATTACCATGTTCAACAACAACTTCTTTGCCTGATGCAATATCAGTAGCTACACAATAAAAAGGCGTTGGAAATTGGGTGAAGTCAAATTCTTGATATGCAGGGCTGGATAATTCCGTAAATAAATTTGAAACGTTTTGTCCGGACAAGATACCCAATGGAAACTCGATTTTGCGTTCTTTAAAGGGAAACTGTATCCAATAACGTTTTCGTTCTGCCTTTTCATATATAGAAACATGCCTTCGTGTGATCCGGGAAGACAATAGAGCATCCCAGTTGGTAATCGTTACATATTCTTCTAGCTGGGTTGCTGTATAACCCAATGCATAAAGCCCACCGATGATGCTTCCCATGCTGGTGCCTCCAATGTAATCAATAGGAATGCCAGCTTCTTCAATTACTTTCAAAGCTCCCACATGCGCAATGCCCTTTGCTCCGCCGCCGCTCAATACCAATCCTACGCGAGGCCGACGGGGTTCGCTAATGCTGTCGCTGGCTATCACGTCATGGCATAACCAACATAAACACAACAACATAAAAAGACAAATTCGCTTCATCAATCGAGCATTACAGGAATATAAAAGTAACGAAGTTATAATTTTTTTGTTGATTTTTAAAATGAGAAAAAAGTTGAACGTAAAGCAGTAAAGTAGCCATTCTTGGCTTTTTCTCCGATTGCTCGGTTAACAGGGTTTGCTTACAATTTCCGGCGATCCATTTCAAACCATGTGTTTTCTACGGCGAAGCAAAAGATGCATCCGTTGATAAGATGTGGTACCTATACGATTGGGCAAATGTTCCGATAATCCGACATAGCGTCAATACAACAAAATATTCCCTTCATATCTTTTCGTTTTATTAATCTGAACTTTAAACTTTGAACTTTGAATTTTAAACTGCCTCTTAAACCATATACCCCTACATCATTTTTGCAAAAAAACGGATAACAACGGATTTACAATCTTACTAACCATCAATTGTATATCAATCCGCGTTATCCGTACAAAGTAGCTTCCCTCTATATCTTATTCACATTAATCCCGCATATCTTATCAAAAACCAGATATTTATGTGATTTTCTGTAATCTATTAATTTTCAACTCTCAATTTTCAATTTTTAATTAATTTATACGTTCCCGTTTTTCCTCCGGCTTCTATCTTTACAAAATATACTCCTGCTTTCAAATGATTGACATCAAGCATGGTTTCGCGTGAGTTACCATTGGTTGATGAGAC
>JAVBPN010000247.1:0-25986 GCA_031549585.1 Bacteroidales bacterium | reverse complement strand
ATATTTCCGGCAGCATCAAAAAAAGCAATAGATGTGCAATCATCTATATTTGCTTCATCGCCTGCAATAGTGATATTATACCGGACAAAATTTTCCAATCCATCCACTGATCCGTCATCCCCAAATCGGACAACCTTTTTTGTCGCTTCATCCGTAAATATTTGCCGAGACATCACCCGATTGACCAATAAACGTACAGCCGTGAACCCAAAACGATCTGCCCGATCCACGAGATCGGCATCCACTTTTTGATAAAAAGATATATATCCCGGAGTCTTGATATAAGTCAATGCAAGCTGGCCATTACGTACCCACATCTTGCTGACTTCCTCACCATTTAATAACATCACCAATGTATCATTATGCCACACACATGGATATTCCCAATTACCTTCTACATCTTCGTTCCAAAAAGTAATGCCTTTTTTGACGGAAATATCGGGTATATTGATTTCTGTAGGACCAAAAGGCGCAGTGGCAATATCGTTTAACGACATACTATCGAGAAAATAAGAAACGACCCACCTCCCAACAAATTCTTCCCTTTTATCTTGAAGGCTTTGACCACAATTTGCTACCAATAAAGTAACTACTATAAAAAGTAATATTTTTCGAAATCTAATATAATTCATAAATTTATTTTATTTATAATCAATATATTTTGTACACAAACTAAAATTTGGATTTTAAAAACAAATTTAATTATAAGAATGCTGATCGCCAATATTTCTGCATGGATGATTAATCAAATCATCTCGCCGGGTTAAAAAAGCCCGTGTATCGCATTCGATACACGGGCTTCCTATCTTTACAAAATATCTTATGATACTTTAAGGGCTATATTTGATTTATTAGTTGCCAGATATAGACGACAATACATTGTAACGCAATAAGTTATTGTTTGCATCATACGTTTCCGAACGTACTATTCCAGCATTAGGAGCATACCATTCTATACAATTGTATTTTGAAGTTTGATTGGTGCTCGTTTTTGTTTCCATAGTATATGTAACTTTCGCTGCATAAAAATTTCCTGCCGGCGTGTTCATCGGTTCATTCTTAACATAATCACGTTCAGAAACTCTGATAGAGATGAATTTTTTATTATCTTTCTTTGACCTAATGGTAAATTCTGTTGGCCCTTGTATCCCTCCAGTTGGGGAATTGGGACCAAATACATCAGGATAGTCCAAAAGATCGCCGATAAATTCTGATTCGCTTCCTAATAGTTTAACTACATCCGGAGCAAAAGCTTTATTAGACAAAGTCATGTGGAACATTCCAAAATCACAACTTGCTTTCAAGACATTTTTGTCTATCGTAGTTCCTTTACTGTCAACAATCGTATAAGCCACTTCTATCGAAGAACCAGAACTATATTCGCTAGACTTAGTTACCTTATATGTTGTGGTACATATCAGGTTGTTTGCGGCATCATAGCTTTTATTCTCCACTGTAGCCCCTTGTTTGGTAGGGAAAAATTCAAAGCATTTATCACCTTGTGCCAAGAGCAGAGAAGATGAAAAAATAAAGAAAAGAATGAATACTAAATTTTTCATAAATGATAAAAATTAATTATTTATTGAATCCATATAACAACATTGTTATATGAATGTTCGATATTTTTTCCTACTTGTTATATGCCTTATTTTAAAGATTATTAGAATATTAAAAAACAACAAACTGCCTTTCAAAGCGGGTTCCATCAAAATATAGTTGATGAAATATGTGATAAAACTAATTAACAATAGTTAATGTATAAATAGTGTTAAGTAATTATTGCTATTCCAATTTAAAAAATGCAAAGAAGCATTGTAATTCTTTAATTGCTGCTGATCCAATATTAAAAAAATCCTCTTTCAAACAGTTATATATTTTGTATCATGCCCATGTTTAAATATTGTGTGTATATTGCATAGCTTTTTACATCAATATTGATTGACAATAAACAATTGGCTTAAAAACAAAAACTTAAATAACTACCAATATGTTAACATTTAAAAAATCTTGCTGTCTGTTTATTTTGTTGGTGCTGCCTTTTTCGATATGGGCGGTCGGAGAATCATTTTATCCGCAAAAGCCGAATGACCCGGAAGCTGTTTATTTTATTCCGGAAAACTATGGAGTGAAGGGAAAAAATGCGGACGTGTCCGATGTTTTACAAAAAGTAATCAATCAACTGAAGGAAGAAAAAAATTTCGGCATCGTCTTTATTCCCGAAGGCACTTACCGGATCAGTAAAACGATTTACATCCCTCAAGCTATTCGGTTGATCGGTTATGGGGCAAAACGTCCGGAAATTATTCTTACAAAAAATTCGCCCGGATACCAACAGGAAGTAACGTCCGATAAGGGTAAAGCGAACTACATGTTTTGGTTTACCGGCAGGATTGTAGAGGATGTTGATCGTGTTCAGGATGCCGGTGCTGGCACATTTTACAGCGCTTTGTCAAACATCAATTTGAGGATTGAAGATGGCAATCCGTATGCTGTAGCCCTCAGAACGCATTTTGCCCAACATAGCTTTATCGCCCATGTTGATGTATATATTGGCAAAGGCAAAGCGGGATTATTCGATGTAGGTAATGAAATGGAAGATGTCCGGTTCTTTGGCGGCGATTATGGAATATATACGACAAAAACCTCTCCCAGTTGGCAAATGATGATGGTTGACACCTATTTTGAAGGGCAACGAAAAGCAGCTATTAAAACGCAACAAGTTGGCTTGACCATTGTGCGGATGCATGCTAAGAATGTTCCTACGGTGATAGATGTCGATTCTGCTTATTTTGAGAAACTTTTCATGGAAAATTGCCTATTTGACGGTGTTAAGTCGGCCATCGCTTTTAGTAATGAAAATAATGCAGAAAATCAGATCAGTTTACTCAATATCTTTTGCCGTAATGTGCCTAATCTTATTTTTTATCGCCGAAGTGGGACATATACATCAAGCAAGGAAAAAATATACCAAGTAAAGTCATATACTCATGGATTGCATCAGGATAACTTGCAGGATGAACCCAAAATGAAGACTTTGGTCGATATAGTCCCTATTCAATCTTTTCCCATCACCATGCAAAAAGATATCCCTGCTTTTCCAGTTATGGGAACTTGGGTAAGTGTGAAAGATTTAGGAGCTAAAGGAGATGGCATAACTGATGATACCCAAGCGTTTTTGGATGCGATTGCCAAACATGCCAATATATATGTCCCACAAGGATGGTATATTATCTCGGAATCATTGGTATTAAAACCCAATACCAATTTAATCGGATTGAACCCCATTTCCACACAATTGATATTGAAGGAAAGCACTCCTGCTTTTAGTGGATTTGGTGCACCGAAGCCATTGTTGGAAACTCCAGCCGGCGGAACGAACATTGTAAACGGAATCGGACTTAACACAGGAGGATATAATTACCGGGCTGTGGGATGTAAATGGATGGCAGGAGCAAAGTCATATATGAACGACGTCAAATTTATTGGCGGGCATGGAACAATGAGCCGTGGACCACAAGAAGCGCGTCCTCGGGCAGCTCGTACCATTAGCTCACCTACCAATCCGATGGCGGCACAGGGCTTGGATTTAGCTTGGGATAATCAGTATTGGAGCCTTTGGATTACCAACGGAGGAGGGGGAACGTTCAAAGATATTTGGACAGCTAATACTTACAGTGCAAGCGGTATTTATGTCAACAATACTTCTACGGAAGGACGTATTTATGCCATGTCCATTGAACACCATGTGCGTAATGAAGCCACTTTTAAAAATGTTTCCAATTGGAAAATATATGCTTTTCAGTTGGAAGAAGAAACCCGCGAAGGACAATTTTGTCAACCCATTGAATTGGTCAATTGCTCCAATTTGTTGTTTGGCAATTTGTATTTATTTCGGGTAATTAGGGTATCCACACCTTATCCGTATGCTATCAGAACATGGAATTGTAAGGATATCGAATTCCTCAATTTACATAATTTCACCCAAAACAGGTATCAATTTACTGTGCCGTTATACGATGTCAATACCGATACAGAAGTGTATCCTTGGGAAATGACCCAGTTGTACATCACGGGAAAAGAAACGCGGGAAGAACCTTTGCGTGGCATAGTAGGCAAACCCGATAGGTTAGCCCGCGGATTCGAATTTGCCGAAGGGATATGTGGCGATTCAAAAGGTAACATCTATTTTTCCGAACAACGATTGCGCCGGATTTATAAATGGTCTGTTGAAACGAATGGGGTGGAATTGATTGCCGATTTTCCTTGGGAACCGCTTTCTTTGGCTTGTGACACAAAAGATAATTTGTTGGTCATTTTTAAATACAATCCGCAACCAGGTTATTTAGTCAATGGTGAACAAGAGACTGTTCCTACTTTGCCCGATGCTGCCGGCACTACGTTCAGTGCATGGGGAAATTCCGGTTGGGCTGTATGGGTTTATTCGATCGATCCTTCTAACCCCGAAGAAACCATGCAAAAATTGCCGAAAAAACCAATGGGTTCTATAGCCAATGTCAAGAAAGCTATTTATCCAGCTCATCGTTGGAGGGATACACATGATTTCAATACGATTTCTGTTACAGCTCCCGCCGAATGTTTTGTCGCGCCAGATGGAGTGACAATTATTCCCGAAGTTTATGATTTAGGCCGTTCGTCATCTGTATTGGAAGCTATTCCTGGAAAGCCTTTTTACGCTACCGATGAATGGGATGACCGTACAGTAAAAATGGATGTTGATAACTATGGAAGATTGTCCAATCTCCGGTATTTTGTAGAAATGGGCGAATTTGGTTCTACAGTCGATAATGAGGGAAATTTATACTTAGCTGTAGGCAGGATATACATATACAATAAAAATGGAGAATCCATAGGAACGATTAAAGTGCCGGAACGCCCTACTAGTTTGTTTTTTGGAGGTCGTGATCATCAAACTTTATTTATTACTTCACGGTCTTCCTTGTTTAGTGTAAAAGTTAAATGATCAGCTAAATAGAGTATTGTTGATTTGATCCGAAAAATTGGATCAAATCAACCCTCTTGCTTTAAATTCAAGGTATTGATTGATGGTATTGACGGTTAAGTCTGCTGGTGGTGTCAGAACTGTATATATACCATGTTGGTTCAATTCTTTGGCCATTAGTTTTTTATTGTGGGCAAATTGTTCTGCAATGGTTTTTTGATAAATGCCTTCCAAATCAGCAGCCCTTTGATCGGTTACTTTCTTCAATTCAGTATTTTCAAATATGACGATGAGCAGCAAGTGCTTCACGGCAATATTTTTCAAAAATGGAAGTTGCCGGCGCATGGCTTGAATGGTTTCGAAATTGGTGTAAAGGATCAATAGGCTTCTTTGCGTAATGCGATGCCCGATGGTTGCATAAAGTTTTTCAAAATCGCTTTCTAAATATTGCGTTCTTTGGTTGTAAAGCGTTTCCAATATTTTGTAGATATGGGTTTTTCTTCGTTCAGCTAGCAATATATTACTGATTTTATTCGAAAAAGTGATCAATCCGGCTTTATCTTCCTTCAATAGGGCAATATTAGATATAACCAATGAAGTATTGATTGCATAATCAAGCAAACTTAGGCCTTCAAATGGCATTTGCATGGTACGCCCTTTATCAATCAGGCAATATACTTGCTGTGAGCGTTCATCCTGATAATTATGAACCATCAATTCGACACGCCGGGCTGTAGCGCGGGGATTAACCGTACGGGGATCATCACCTTCAATGTAAGGACGGATATGTTCGAACTCCATGCTATGCCCGATTTTCCGTATGCGTTTTATTCCGTGTTCGGTCAAGCGGTTGGATATGGCCATTAACTCATATTTGCGCATTTCTATGTAGGATGGATACACAGGAATAACCGTTTCATTGCCAAACGAATAACGTCTTGATACAAGGTCTAATATCGTAGTAGCGTACGCATTGATGTGGCCGAAGCTATATTCACCGCGCTTCACAGGACGAAGCAGATAGAGTATAGCCTTCGTTTGACCCGGATGAAGCGATTCAACGAACGAAACATCCCGTTTTTGGAATTGAAAAGGAATTTCATCAACGATTTCAATGTGAATATTAAAAAGATAGTGATTTTCAACATGCAATAATATTTCATTATCGCTACCATTGGATAATCGTTCTGCGGTGGTTCTTACCGCATAAACCCCTTTGCGACGGTATAACATAAGTGCATCCATCACAACGATGGCCAACCATGCAAAGAATACAATTTGGGCAGCCAATAACAATGCCGGTTGCACATAAGCAACAATAAACAAGACCACAGCAACAAATGTACAGATAAAAAAACGCTGTGTCAGATAAAAAGATTTGATGCTCAACCGACGTTTGGAAGATTTCATAATTGCAAATATAAGATGAAAAGATGATACGATATGCAAACCAGAATCAACACTTTATTCATGTATTACATATTGACATCGAGCAATGCTGAAATAATGTTGATCATCCAATCATCTTTCAAATCTTATCAAAAAAGTAGTTTTGATAATACAGAAAATCTAACCACTCTTAAATTCCGTTAATTCATCCACCAAATGTTAACGCCGACCCTTTTGTAATTCTTTAAGCTTAGTATACTTTAAAAAAGTGCCAAATGAAGCTATGACGCATATTACAAAACCATAATAGCCATCTAATATTCCTAAACGAAAAAAATAATCCCTGATAAAACAAAAAAATGATTTAGTGATGATCTTCAGAGTATTAGATTTTTTGTTTTGGGCATTATACTTATGAGCTAATAATGTAGTGTATTTATCTGTAATTTTAATATGATCAGAGATACTTTGATATGTATAATGCAATAAATCACCTTTTAGCCACCTAATAGCACCATCTGTATCCAATACCAATGATTCATGGACTTCAGCATGATCCCAATGAGCTTTTCCATTTTTCCATAATCTGACTTTGGCATCGGGATACCATCCGCAATGCCGGATCCATTTCCGGCCACAATAATTGGTCAAACGGTTAAACTTATATGCATCAGCCGTATGGTCGGTCTTTTTGATATTGGTAATCGATTCAACCAGCGTATCGCTCAACGCTTCATCAGCATCTATCGATAAGATAAACGAACAAGTGGCAAATGTATTTGCAAAATTTTTCTGTTTTCCGTAGCCCAACCACGCTTGCTCAACAAAACGTACATGATACTTGTCACATAATTCCTTAGTCCGGTCAGTCGAAAAAGAATCAACCACAATAATCTCATCAGCAATCGGTTGCACAGATTGCAAGCATCTTTCTATATTGTTCTCCTCATTGAAGGTAATGACAACGACTGAAATGGTATGCATACTTTTTTTATAATAGACAAATATAGTACATTTGCTTTTTGATCGATTGCAAATCACTTGAATAATGATTTACCCCACTGTTAGTTTATTAATTACCACCTACAATTGGCCGGAAGCATTACTTGCATGCCTTGAAAGTGTGAGGCGGCAACGTCATTTACCCGATGAAGTTCTAATTGCTGATGATGGGTCAAAGAATGACACACGGGATTTGGTCGACCGTATAAAAAAAGACTTTCCCGTTCCGGTTATTCATATCTGGCATGAGGACTTGGGTTACAGGCGGGCACAAATCATCAATAAAGCAGTCAAACAATCAAATTCCGAGTATATAGTAATGACAGATGGGGATATTGTCCTGCATCCATGCTTTATTAAAGATCATAAAAAAACTGCTCAATGTTCATATTTTGTACAAGGCAGTCGTGGCTTACTTTCTCCCAAATTGTCCAAAGATGCTTTACAGGGTATTCGGTTTCGATTCAATTTTCTTTCTCCCGGATTGAAAAATAAACTCAATGTTATCAGATGTCCTGCATTTTCAAAACTTATTAAGGTTGATCCTTATAATTCAAGCCGCCTTATCGGGTGTAACTTAGCCTGTTGGAAAGCTGACTTTATCAAAGTTAACGGCTTCAACAACGATTTGGAAGGGTGGGGACACGAAGACATTGAATTTGCAGCCAGAATGATCAATAATGGCATTCTGCGCAAAAAATTAAAATTTGCAGCTATATGTTATCATATTTATCATTCCTTCTTGCCAAGAGACAAAGAAGATGTAAATATGGAAAAATACCGCCAGACAGTTGCAAACAAGATTCAACGATGTGAAAACGGATACGATCAGGTATAAAAACACATTGTCTGAAATTGATTACATACATTTTATCTTTTTATTCAAACATTTAAAAAGCAAATAATTATTGCATGAAAATTTTACATTCGATTTCAAATTTTTTTGCTAAACCCATCTTCAAAAATGAGAAATTCATTTTAGGTCTTTGGGTTTTACTGGCATTTGCCATGGGGTTGCACAAAGCCTTGCTTGGCCCGCACTCCTACAATAACTATATGATATTCAAACATGTATTTTGGAACACCATTGAGCAAGTAAACTTATATTTAGAATATCCTGACCTATATTTTGATAAAAATCATTATGGCCCTCTATTCAGTATGGTGATCGCACCCTTTGCACTACTCCCCGATAAACTTGGTGTAGTCTTGTGGTGTGTGTTCATTGCTCTTTGTTTGTATGGGGCTATTAGAAAACTTCCTGTGGTATGGGGAGCAAAAGTAGCCATCTATTACATCTGTGCTCACGAAATGATGACTGCTGCTGCCAATCAACAAACTAATGCCCTGATTGCCGCATTAATCATTATGACCTTTGTAGCCGTTCACAACGGAAAAGATGTTTATGCAGGATTATTTATTGCGTTGGGAATGTTTATCAAACTATACGGAATTGTCGGGCTGGCTTTCTTTTTCTTTTCGCATAACAAACCTAAATTTATTCTATCTATCGCTGGTTGGAGTGTGGTAATGTTTGTTCTGCCCATGTTGATTTCGTCGCCCGGATTTATTATTCAAACATATCAGGATTGGTTCAACACACTAATTGGAAAAAATTTGAACAATGCTACGAGCTTGGTGCAGGATATTTCGGTAATGGGAATGTTTCGCCGTATATTCAATCACAGAGAATGGTCTAATTGGTTATTCCTCATTCCCGGAATGATATTGTTCGCTCTACAATATATCAAAATACACTTATATAAAGATTTGGTTTATCGTTTGGCTATTCTGGCATCAACCCTTTTATTTGTAGTATTATTCAGTTCTGGAGCCGAATCTTCCACTTATGTGATCGCTATGGTAGGGGTAGCCGTATGGTTTACTCTTCAAAACAGGCCTTATTCAGGATATGTGCTGTTCCTTTTGATATTTGCTATTGTATTAACCAGTTTTTCTCCATCGGATTTATTCCCTGCATATATCCGAAAAACCTATGTAATACCATATGCATTGAAGGCATTGCCTTGTTTTTTATTATGGATTACTTTGGTTTACCAGATTTTGTTTACAAACCAATTAGGACGGGATAAGGCATTATATAAAAATACCTGACAAAAGGATAAATCTGTAAGATCACTTAAATAAGTATCAAAGACTTTGTTGATTCACCTGATAAAGATCGATATCACCTATCATAATTATTTGACAGAGGTATAATTATCTGATAATCAATATTATAAATTCGACTCATTATACTTTTCCGTTTGAATATCATCTAACTTTTGACTTATCTGCGTTCCATATTATTGTGATACCTTACCCGGCAGGATCACTTGATTGATAGCCCATGCATAAATATTGGCGATCAGTTTTGCCTGGTTATAATCAGTAGCGCCTGAATTATTTAATCCATTAGTCACTTGTGCATAAATATTCGGATCGCCAATATAAACGATTCTCCTATTTATATCAATCGAAATAATATATAATAGAACATTTGACGTGGTGTAGGTTAAAAGCGGTATCAATTGTCCGTTATATGTATAAGGTGTCTTAATGCCTAGCCAATTTCCATTAGCGCCAGCAAACGTAAAACTCGAAGATACTTGCCCAAATGGACCTGTTTGGGTAAAATACTCATTCGATGGATCATATCCTGCAAAATTATGGACAGGAGTGCCATTACCTCCCATCCAAGAGGTCGATCCAAGTCCCAAGAGATTGCAAAGATTGATGTTATTGCCATCATTAGCATGAGTAACGAATAAAACCCTGTTCGGTTTCCTAGCCAACCAATCCATGATGGCGGCGGCCATTCCGGCATCGGGGTCGCTTTGCCATACGACGTTGAGAATATCATATTGTTCCATCAAAGCAAGACAATTGCCCCTTGTGAAGTCGGATGAATTAGTACTGCTTGTCGTAAGATTGTCAAACCATATACCACCTATGGGGACTTTGCCGGAAGGGCCAAAATTATTTGCATTTGCCAAAATAGGTCTAATTCCCGAAGCATTTCCGAAATCTACTTTCCCCGGAACCATGCTACCGAAAGCACCGGTCTGTTTTTGTATACTCAATATGCTGATAAATACATTGCTGTAATCTGGAGGTTTTACTTGTTCGATTTTTATCAATACTTTGCAACGTCCCGCAAAGACCATCAGGTATTGAATCTGGGAAGCATTTCCAGTATTAGCAGTTAATGCGCTAATCACAATTTGAGAAGGGTTGGAACTAATCATTGCCGAAAAATTCGTGTTTTGAATATTTCCTGAAGGAATTCCCTGTATTGGTGTTCCCGTGGCATCGCACCATTGAAGAGTATAAGTTGATAAATCGGTATCGACATCAATGATTGCTGATGATCCTACTGCTGATTTCAATACTACCGCGCGCGTGGATACACCAAAATAATTGTCCCCGTCGAATACCATATGGGTAGTATTTTCGTCCCAATTCTTTACTTCTGCTGTAATATTGGACGATTGGTTTTCTGCCGCCTCTTCAGGCGTGTCTTTACCTATACCGTTCACAGCTATCAGGTTGAATACATATCGGTAATTACGCAATATTTGTCCAAAGGGGTGTCCACTCACTCCAGAATTAAAGTCAATGCGATAATAGGTAGTGTCGGTACTATGATTGTAAAATCCTCCCACAATGATACAAGTAGCGCTGCCTATATGTGTTCCTTCGCTGGGCGCTTCCGTTTCCGGCAAATAAAATTGGGCTGTGAGTGAACTTCCATTGACAGTCAATGCTTGTGTTCGGACATTGACCGTAGCTTGTGCTGGAATAGATGGTGCAATAACAGACGGTATTGTCTCATGAGTCACACTATCAGGTATGACCTGTATCAAGCTGTTGGCACGAAAGGCTTGAACTGTTAATAATTCAAAATTTGCCGTTTCATTAAAAATGTCGATCCGGGCAATAGCACGCAACATAATGATGGGTCCTATCGTATTTATAGTCGTCGCATTGAGTCCCGTTTGAATAGAATATTCGCCGGACATAGGGAAATACTGGCTAATACCGGCCACTGTGAAACTATGTGTGATAGCAGCCTTAATATCGTCTTCACCACTTCCCGCGGCTGGTTCGTTATTGGTGATGGCATTAGTTGCATTAGCAACGATATATAGTTTGACAGGAGCAGAAGTAGTTCTTAATACAGCATTGAACGTGGTTGAAGTGGCGGTGGAACTAACAATGTTTCCCGTTGCCCTGTATTTATAAATACCACCTTCGAATACCAATACCTGTATTTCAGAAATAGCGCATTCCCGTTCAATTTGAGTATTGGTTCCCTTAAGTATCGTATATTCTTCCGGTTTGCCAACGGTAAATTGTACAGATAGCTGGTCTTCGGTTATTTCTCCAGTATCAGGAATAAAAGGATATTCGGAACATGAAACTATGAATAGACAGCAAATAATGAATATGATTTGCTTTATATTTAAATACTTTAGGAGAATTGTATGCATTGTTATCCGAATAAAGTTATCACAATCGTCTATTGATGTCCAGTATGGCAATATTAATCTTGAACATTTGTCGAGATCGGATTAAGGGTTATCGTTCTCTTTGATTTACACAAGTCAATTACCAACTTTCCCAACGGAATATTTCATCCCAAGGGGTTACTTCTACTGTTACAGTGACCATGCTTCCTTGAGTAAGGTCTATCAGGACATTAGTCGTTTGCCCAGCCAAAGGAGCAATTGGATTTCCCTTACTATCTTCAGTCACCGAAACAATTAGTGATTCTGACTTGATAGAACCCGTATAATACAAATTGACTGTCATACAGTGTTTGGCAGTACTGGCATGTATGAGGTTAAACGTAGTGGGAGTAACAAAATCGCGATTATCTGCCGAAAACACACCCGGTTGCTTTACATCCAACTGGTCGGTAATTGGCATTCCCTTGAAATCATATCCTTGATTCACTCCACATACTGTAAAATAATAATCAGAATCACCAGTCCCTGCAGGTAATCCTCGTACAGTAATATACATTCGGGCATTTTTTTGTGAAACAGGTATTTCTCCGCTATACATAACCCTTCTGTTTGGTTCATAATTGATTTGTTTCATGCCAAAAAACAAATTATCCGGACATGAAGCATATCCTTCGATTGTGGTTTTTGCCAAAACAGATAACTGATCGATGATACATCCTCGAGTTACCTCCGAAACAGTTTGTTCACCCTTGAAATTGCCCCATGCTGAGATTAAAACTCCACCCGTTCCACGGCTTTTGATCAATATAGGCATTCCCAACCTAACAGAATCGGATGAAATCTTGATATGTTCTTGGAAACATCCATCCAAGTCAAAAACAAAAAGATCAGCTATATCGACAATTCCCGAAGCTGTGATGTCTTCTCCTGTATCAGAATCAAATACTTTGAGGTAAAGCAAAGATTCTTGTTCACAACTGTCCAGTGCTTCCTTGATACAACCGTAGTTGATACACAAAAGGCCTGTAACACAAATTAGTTTTAGGCTCTGACGGATGTATCTGGTGAACGTTCTGGACATTGTTTCGAAAAATAATCAAGGAGAGTGCATCAAAAATTGACTTTGTCGTCATTACAAGGTGCTTGTGCCGAAGCAATCTTAAAACAATCAAGGAGATTGCTTCGCTATGTTTGCCTATCCGGCAGGCAAGTTCGCAATGACTAACTAGAATAAACCTTTCGACACACTCTCAGTTAATGCTCATAACTAACCTATTACCATTCTACATTTTGAATAGGCGCTAATATCCAATCCACAGGAATAACAGTTACCTCAAGGGTTGCTGGGTCAACCAGTGTTTCGGGATCAGAACTACCGCTACCCGGCCGCTTGATGGTCACATTGACCGTATAATAAGTATTGCGAGACAAAGTCCCGGTTCCGACACGGAACGGGAAATAAGTCCTCACGCCGTTATAAGTTCCCACCAAAGTAATAAGTGTAGCATTACCGGTTGAATTGTCGTTCGGAAATACATAAAAATAACGATCATTATTGTCGGCCGCGGCCAATACCCTTTTATCTCTCAAGTAAAGTTTTGCCACTTGACTCACGGTCGCTTTTATACCTCCGTAAAAATCTCCTCCGGTAGTGAGTGAAGATATACCTGCTGACGCCTCACCTATAGCTTTCATGACGTATACACTATCCAAGGTGAACAATCCTGCATTATGTCCGGGATCTAACGGATTTGCCAAAGTTACTGTCCCTAGCTCAATTTTGGCAACAACACGTCTGACGGGAACCCTAAGTTCATTGGTTGCAGGGCTTGCTGCCAAGGTGATAGACCCCTCGCCACTCATGGTCAAATTGGTAGAATCGGTTTGTGTTCCAAGATCCAACCTTCTTGCCGCAATATCACTGTAACTCGAGTCGGTTGCCGCATTGACATAAGTAGGTTCGTTGGCAACCACCACTACTTTCTTAAGACCTGTCACAAGCCCTGTTATCGTATGGATGGTATCATTTTTATTGGCTGGAGTAATCTTGGCAATTTTTTCCAACAAATTGTTATTCCCATTGAATACATAAATTGTCAGATTGTTAATTGTGTTTTCTCCAGCCTGGCTCGGTTTACCGGTCGATTTTAAAACACCGGATTGATCTCCCTTCAGGGAAATGGTCATGGTTGCAGGATCGCCCGTTACCGGGTTATCCGTCCCTTCATTTTTGGCACATCCCACCAATAAGAATGCAATGGTGGCTATTACTAATACATAATTGTTCATCTTATTTGGTTTTAATTTAATTTGCTAAAAATTAATATTTTAATAAGTTATAAGAAAACAGAGCATTTTATATTTTGTTCATTCATAGGATTATATGAAATAATGATGATTTAGCGACATTCATTTGCTTCAGTTAGTGTAAAAATCCACCATTGATGATGCAGATTTTTTATTGATGAGAATTGACGGATCAGTTAGAAGTTAAGCATTTTGATTATCAGATATTTTAGGCTAAATCCAATAGGCGAATATGATATAAATTTTCTGATAGCCATTCTCAGCTAACAAATTTTCTGTTTTCTGTCAAGAAAGAACCTGCTGTCAATCGCAAATTGAAGTATGTGCAATTTCTTTTTATAACAAAAACATTTTAGAAAATAAAGTAAATGAGGCTGATACCTGCTTTGGTAATTCCCCAATAATTTTCATCACCGCTTTCCAGTTTTTCTCCACATTCCGCACAAGGATATTTGTCATACTTAACATAAAGATAGCCCAACCCTATAGTCGCTTCCAATCCCCAATGACGTCCAAAAACCCATTGGTAACCGTATGATAATCCTCCTCCATAGAAATCACCCTGGTAATTATAGTTTTGTAAATCAGGATACAACCCAAAAGGCAGCTTCACATGATTAAAATTAAATTGTCCGATTAATACATGCAGTCCGAAAAAATGTCCGCTGAGTTTCTTATATGGCTGGTAACGCTCATTAAATCTTTCATACATCCGATAATGTCCGTTAAACCTCTTGAATAATCTATAACGGAATTCAGGTTGTATCATCCAATTTTTCCACTTCTTGTTGTCGGAGAACGTCCAATTATTGTAATTACCGGAAACATCAAGTGTTGTCTGCCTACTTAATTTAAACTCTGCACCAAGATTAATAGTAGCGGTAGCATCATAAAGCAGGTTGGTTTTAATATTCGAGATCTGCGCAGAAACCGCAGGAATTGTGAAATAAGCAAACACACAGGCCAACACAATTTCTCGTATAACACAACAAAAGACAGGTATATATTTTTTTATCAGCACGCCCATTTAATTTTATCCGACTGTTACAGATAACATGAAATGAATTATTTTGTTTCAATGACAAGTCGCTAATTTTTAGCAAATTGTCTTGTTTTGTCGACAATTACACCATCCATAGTGCATTTTTAGATGTAAAAAATAATTTAAAAGACGCAATCATTTAAATAAATATCAACAATTAACACGTTAATAATAAGATGATTAAAAATAGAAATATTCAACAATGCAGATCGTTTTTTGTAATTGATTGTTATTGGTACAAATATTTCGGTCAAAATCTCAATTTTATCAAAATGACCTGTCAATGACATAAGATTTTGTCTAACTTTACATCTGTCATAATTGTGCATAGTTCCTATTTTATTCTAGAAGTTGATATTCTCGCATAATAGCATTGAATCTTTAAGTTTATTTGCATGAAAAAAATTTGGTTAATATTTTTTATTAGTATGATGGTCATATCTTTGCGCGCTCAACAAAACCTTGATTTTTCAGGTTCTGGGGGAATTATTTCTCCGGAAATTCATCCCAACAATACAGTAACTTTTCGGTTAAATGCTCCCAACGTCAAAACCGTTGCAGTGCAAGGTGATTTTATATCGGAAACGGCGAATATGGTGAAAGGGACCGACGGCATATGGACATACACCTCTGCTGTTCTTCCTTCGGAATTTTACAGTTATTCTTTCATTGCAGACGGATTAAAGATCAATGACCCCAACAATGTATATGTAGTTCGGGATGTAGCTTCTGTTTTCAACGTATTCCTTATTGGAGGCGGACAAGGAGATTTATATAAAGTAAACGACGTTCCTCACGGGACGGTTGCTCGTCGTTGGTACGATTCTCCGGGACTGAAAATGACCCGCCGCATCACCATATATACCCCGCCGGGATATGAAGCAAGCAATGCCAATTATCCAGTACTTTACCTACTGCACGGCGTAGGTGGCGACGAAGAAGCATGGATGGCTTTGGGACGTGCATCGCAAATTATGGACAACCTGATAGCATTAGGAAAAGCCAAGCCGATGATTGTGGTAATGACCAATGGGCATACTGGTAATGCAGCAGCTCCGGGCGAATCGAGCAAAGGATTTTATAAGCCAGTAATGATGACCCCAGATGTATTTAATGGCGATATGGAAACAAGTTTTGGTGATGTTATTCAATTTGTTGAGAATAATTACCGGGTTCACAAAGATAAGGCACATCGTGCTATTGCCGGATTATCTATGGGTGGGCAACACACCATGTATATCTCGGCCAATTATCCAAATACATTTGACTATA
The DNA here is from genome assembly GCA_031549585.1 of Bacteroidales bacterium. Classification (GTDB taxonomy): domain Bacteria; phylum Bacteroidota; class Bacteroidia; order Bacteroidales; family UBA4181; genus JAIRLS01. The sequence continues at coordinate 9,542 of JAVBPN010000247.1, read as the reverse complement.
TGGGTTTGTTTTCACCTGCTATTGTGAAGCCGAACAATCCAAATGCAACTGTATACAAAGACCTCGATGGAAAATTGAATGCACAAATGAAAAATGGATACCGATTATATTGGATCGGGATTGGCAAAGCGGATTTCCTAATCAATAATGTAAATGAATATCGGGACAAATTAGATAAAATGGGTATGAAATATGTTTACCGTGAAAGTTCCGGCGGACATACTTGGGCTAATTGGAGGATATATTCGTCAGAATTTGTTCCGTTGCTATTTCAATAGGATAATTTTCCATACTGCGTTAAAGTGTTATTATACAATGGTCTTTGATTGTAAAATTATAAATGTTAAAGAATATGATTTTACTATACCATACGGTATGGTATGTTGATTCTATATGAATTATAATGTTTGCAGCGTTTATATATGTTTCCTGTAATAATGCCCGACTTTGTCAAATTTGACTGAAAATGGGCCTAAGATGCTTTCATGCATGCCGAGCATTAAGAATCCTTCCTCACGCAAACTATTATAACATAAATTGAAAACTTTAGCCTGCAGGTCGTAGTTAAAATATATAATAACGTTGCGGCACATAATCAGGTCGAATGGTATATGAAAAATATTTTGCTCCATCACCAAATCTTGTTTGGCATATTTGGGCTTATCCAATAAAAATTGATTCATCTTTATCCGGTCATTAACCGGATCGATTGAAAAATATTTTTGGTAAGGTATATTTTTCGTTACTGCCGGGTCTTTAGGATTGGTCCTGATTACCTTATCGAAATTATCTAAATACCCCATATTAAACCGGTATTTATAAACTCCTTTTTTTGCAATATCAATCGCATCTGTATTCAAGTCAGTAGCATATAAGTCGGTTTTTTCCAACAATCCCATTTCGTTAAGCAATATCATCATGGAATAAACTTCTTGTCCGGTAGAGCATCCGGCATGCCATATTTTTATGGAAGATTGTGCTGCCAACTTCGGCAAAATATCTGTTTGCAAACACACCCAAATAGGGGGATCACGAAATAATTCCGTGGTATTGACCGTCACTTTTTTTACTACTTCCTCTATAAATTTTGGTTGTGATATCATACGGTCTATTAGTTCGGCAGTAGAAATCCGATAATCCAATAGTATTTTAACAAATCTTCTTTTAAGAGATTTTTCAGAATAATCACTAAAATCGTATGAAGATAAAGATCGTATGATTTGAATGATCTGTAAAAGCTCCGAATCGGTTATATTTAAACTCATAAAGATAGATAATTACCCATGTGGATATGATCACTCTTTTCGTATTACCGTATGATTACTTCCGCAGCAATGTGGCATATCGGATTGATTACACCTTTTTAAACAATATCTGAAATATTTTTGAAGATTTGATGCCTAGATTAATTTAATCCTAACAATTGCCGGTATTTTCCAGAATCTTTCAACATATCCAAAGCCATTTCAATTTGGGCATCTTTTGCGATAGAAGCTGAAATACGTCCTGCACTATAATAGTATCTAGCCGAAATTTCTTCGTTCAACAAATCTTTAATTTCATCTTTAAAAACTTCTAAATCTTTAAAACGGTCATGCGCAAGCTTTGTTTGGAGTGCATCAAATTCCGGTTCGGCGCTTTCCCAATATCTTTCACGCCTCGCCGATTCTTTCAGTTTTGCAAAAGAAGATTCGGTTTCGGTCTGATAATCGAAATCATGACTTTTCAAATAGCTGACAAATCCATCATAATCTTTATCTGTAATCCCAAAATTCTTGAACGGAATAGTATCATGTTGCAAACTATAGACCGTTGCATATTTAAAAATAAAATTCTGCAAATACAAGGCAACAGTTATACGACTAAAAGCCTTAGGAGTCACTTCTATATCAGGAGCAACACCTCCTCCATCACGAACAGTACGCTTATTTTTTAAAGTTTTATATTCCCTGATCAATGAATCGGGAATGTATCCCACACTACCGTCCGGCTCACGATGCGAATAATCAAGGGCCTGAATGCACCGCCCACTTGGGATGTAATATTTAGCGGTTGTCACTTTCAATTGGGTGTTGTAACTCAATTGGCGCGTGGTTTGCACCAGTCCTTTCCCAAAAGTCCGCTGCCCGACAACAACTCCACGATCAAGATCCTGAATAGCACCAGCTACGATTTCGGAAGCCGAAGCAGATGAACGGTTTACGACAACCACAAGCGGAATAATTGTATCAACAGGCTCATGTCGTGTGGTGTAAATATTATCCCACTGTTTGATCCGGCCACGCGTACTCACTACTTCTTGCCCGCGTTTTACAAAAACATTTACCACTTCAACTGCTTCGATCAATAGCCCGCCTGGATTGTTACGAATATCCAGAACAACAGATTTGACATTTTCTTTTTTCAATGCCAACAGGGCATCCCTGACTTCCTTTCCAGCGTTGGTTGAGAAATTTGATAATCGAATATAACCGGTTTCGCCGTGGTCGATTGTTCCGTAATAAGGAACATTGGGCACCGAAATAATTTCCCTTGTTAGACTTTTGGTTACTTCTTTCCCGGTTTTAGCTTGCTTGATTAAAAGTTCCGTTTTTGTCCCAGGTGTTCCCTTCAATAGCTCACTGATATCCGTATCGTTTTTCCCTATTAGGTATTCTTTGTCAATTTTTACAATAATATCACCTGCTTTTATTCCCGATTTATCTGCCGGATAATTGCGGGATAAATCCACAATGGTAATATTATTGTCAATATTACGGATGCTTGCACCAATGCCGCCATATTGTCCGGTAGTGACACTTTTATAATCTTCCATTGCCGATTCAGGAATAAATGTTGTATAAGGGTCAAGCGACCCCAACATTCCTTCAATACTCGAATTGATCAATTCTTCGGGATTTGTTTCATCAACATAGTACAAGTTTAGCTCCCGGAATAAATTAAAAAAGATGTCCAAATTGCGCACAATCTGAAACTCCCGATCGGGAAGCACAGCAAAAGAAACAAGGAAAACAGAAAGGATAATTAATACCCATCTTCCTATAGCTTTTTTGGTGATTCGAAATCGCTTTGCCATCTTTTATTACATTTTTATCTATCTGGATTTGTATTTTTTCACTTCACCGATAAACATCTTAAACATGTATTCAGTGTCAGTCGGCCCGCCCGATGCTTCGGGATGAAATTGCGCTGAGAAAAAGGGCTTTGTTTTATGACACACGCCTTCATTGGTTCCGTCGTTCAAATTCACATAAAACGGATTCCATTCACTGGACAAAGTATTTGTATCGATGGCAAATCCATGGTTTTGTGCCGTAATAAACGCCTGTGTACCTCCAACTTTCATTACCGGCTGGTTATGGCTTCGATGTCCATACTTCAATTTGTATGTATCAGCGCCTGAAGCCAATCCCATTAATTGGTTTCCCAAGCAAATCCCCATAATAGGCTTATCTTTTTGAAATGCTTTCGCGATATTTTGTATTGTGATTTCACATTTTTTCGGATCGCCCGGTCCATTGGTAATAAACAAACCATCATATTCTTCGGATAGAAAATCATAATTCCACGGCACCCTGATCACAGTAGAATCATTGGCTATCAAGTCACGAATAATATTATATTTCACTCCACAATCTATCAATACAATACGATTTGCTCCATTTCCGTATGTGATTTTTTCCTTACAACTGACCATATCAACCAGATTGTCGTTATATGGATTGTAAAAAGATACATCTTGGTTTTTGTAAACTACTTTTCCAAGCATGGTGCCCTTTTCCCGAAGGTGCTTAGTCAATGCCCGAGTATCAACTCCGCATATTCCCGGGATACGATACTCTTTCATCCAATCGCTAAGATTCTTTTTAGCTCCCCAATGGCTATAGTTTTGCGAATAATCGGTTACAATCAATGCAGATATATGAATATTTTCCGATTCAAAAAATTTCGGCATATCAAACTCTTGGTCATTACCCGGAACACCATAATTACCAACCAACGGATAAGTGAGTACTAAAATTTGGCCTTTGTATGAAGGATCTGTTAAACTCTCCGGATAACCTGTCATCGCAGTGTTAAATACAACTTCTCCGGCAACTGAGCCTTCATAACCAAAAGACTTTCCTGAAAATTCGGAACCGTCTTCTAAAATGAGTTTAATATCTGTCATATAACTATTTAGTTGTGTGATCTAAAAAATCTTTAAATTGTTCGGGAACTAATTTTTTGGCAATAATTTTATCGTTTTCGTCTAATAAATAGATTATTGGCGTTTGCGATATATCATACAAATCCCTGTATTTAGCATTATATGGACTCCAAGCGTTGATCCAATCTAAAAGATCGTTTTCGTTTACATAATCAATCCATTTCCCTTTTGCCTCTTTAGAAACCACTGTTTGCACCGTAATCACTTGTAATCCTTTATCTTTATATTCTTCATACACTTTATGCAAATCTATGATGACTTTTTTACAATGGCTGCAACTATAATCCCAAAATAGTATAGCTGTATATTTGGCTTTTACGGTTTTCCGAAAATCATTAATCATTGTCCCAGCATGCAAATCAAATTTAATGGCTGTATCCATCGGCGCTGCTTTGAAATGATCCGGAGGAAGCGACATCAACTGCTCCATAGGAGGAGCGTAATTACCAATCAAGTTGGGTTTTTTCAGCTCTACCTGTTTCTTCAAATCGCTAATATACTTAGCATTATCACCAAATGACCCATAAGGAATATACCACTTATCGGCCAAGTGAACCCAAACGTTTTCATGTACCATAATGTTACTCTGCACATAATGGTTGAATAAAGTGACCAGGACAACACGGAAAATATCATCGTTTGCTTTAGCTTTGGCCAATATCTTATCTGCTTCCGCACAAATAGTATCTGGATATTGCGGGATTGCTTCGGTTATATATTTCATCAATTTATCTTCATAGAACGGAACCCGCAACATATCCGGATCGAAAATATTCAAATCATCAAAAAAATGAACACGATACCAACGGTATACATAAGAAGAATCCGTAATTTGCCCGGCCGCATTTCTGGGAGGCTCCGGCACCTTTGTTTCTATTGGTACCAGCGTTGTTAGAAATTTGCTGACATATAATCCCGGATGAGTGTCAATTTGTTTTTGAAGATAATCGAGACGTTCCTTTTGCAAAGCCTGCATTTCGGAATATATTTTGTTTTTTTCGCCATCTGTTGTGGCTACTTGTATTTGTTCATTCAATTGCATAAACTTAGTCCCACGTTCCGCATTGAATTTTTGAAAATCGAAAAAAACCTGATTATCAACAGATCCAGAAATTTGGGTTTTATTGATAAAATCCAATGTGTCCGTAGAGATGCTAAACCGTTGTGCATCGTTCCCAATAAGGATATCGAACTTACTGTGTCCTGTATAAAGGAAATATAAGCCCGGGGCTAATTTTTTGTTTCCTTTAAAGACTCCTTTCCCGGCCTTGTCAAGAACAGTAGTATCATCGGAATACATACCATCGTTCTTGACATAGTAATGACCCAAAATCAGTGGGCCGGTTAAATTCTTAACAGTGACTGTTATTTCATATCCTTGTGCAAATGCAGAAAAAACTGTTAGGAAAAGTAAAAAACATATATTTCTAAAACGTGGCAAAACGTTCATGCGACTCATATTTTTGATTTTAGATTCCATAACAAAAAATCAGCCAAAAGTAATAGAAAAATCTCGGATTTTTGCATTTTATTCTCTATATTACGGATAAAACCTCTGTCAACAAAGCTTTGCAACGATTATGGATGTGTGATTTTTACTTCAACCAACTTTCAATGAACTTTTCGTAAAAAGTTGTTTTTCTGGTATATTGTTCGTACCTTTGGTAAGGTTTTTGAGGTACTTTATAATAAAATATTACTTTAAATTTTAATCACATGAAAGCCATACAAATTATACTCGTATTGTTTTTGGCTTGCTTTACTGTGGCAGCCCAAGAAACTAACCCGACTGTTCGAGATGTATATTTGAAAATTGTTGATAAAAAAGATCATCCCCTTAAAAAGGTGGTTGTTCAATCGCCTACTTCTGGCGAGCTCGGTATTACAGATAGTAAAGGAGCATATGTCTTTAAAAACTTGCCGGATAGCGCTGTTATTATTATGGATTTACCCAAGTACGGTAAAACAGCCATTCAGGTAATGGATATGGATTCAATCCTTGTTACGGTGCGTTCGGCAAACCAATTATCGTATTCTAATGAAAGGAATATGGTTTATCTTACAAAAGACATGACAGGATCAACTGATATCATAGATGTTCCCACTCTTCTGGAACAACAAAATAGTAGAAATTTATATGAGTTATTGCATGGACGTGTTGCTGGACTAAACATGACAGTTACTGGTGCCGGCGATGTCCAAACAACTATACGGGGGAGTGCGTCAATCACACAATCTAACGAACCTCTTGTATATTTAGATGGTGTATATTATGGAAAGTTCACTGACGCTAATCATTTCCTTAATGTATATGACATCAAAACAATTGAAATAGTAAAAGATGGTGCAGGTTATGGTTCGCGTGGAGGAACAGGCGTGATAGCAATAACCACGAAAAGCAAGTAATACAATTTTATATATATTTTCTTATCCGGTTTCATCGTTGAATCCGGATTTTTTGTTTTAAATATCAGGTTTTCGATTTGCCTCACTCACAAATTGTAATAAAAAGTACTTATTTTTGTATTTGAAAGTAACAAATCATAATATATAATTGAAATAACTATAAAATTTAACATTAAAAATAACAAAATATAGTAAATTTTAATTTTTTTTTGTATAAAATTTAAAAAAGTATTACATTTGTACCGAATAATTAAAATTTATAAAACTTTATAAAAAATGGATCCTAGAGTAGAAAAATTTATGGCCAACGTAAAGGCTAAAAATCCGGGAGAATTAGAATTCCATCAGGCAGTTCAGGAAGTGGTTGAGTCGTTAATTCCTTTTGTTGAAGAGAACCCCAAATATAAACATGCAAAGATATTGGAACGCATGACCGAACCTGAACGCGTTATTATTTTCCGCATACCTTGGGTCAACGATAAAGGCGAATTGGAAATCAATCGTGGCTATCGTATCCAGATGAATAGTGCTATCGGGCCTTATAAAGGTGGTATCCGTTTTCACCCGACAGTAAATTTAAGTATTCTTAAATTTTTGGCTTTTGAGCAGGTTTTGAAAAACAGTCTTACCACATTACCAATGGGTGGTGGCAAAGGCGGTTCAGATTTCGATCCTAAAGGCAAATCAGATAATGAAGTAATGCGTTTTTGCCAAAGCTTCATGACCGAATTATCACGCCATATCAATGCTGATTGCGATGTACCTGCTGGAGATATTGGAGTTGGAGGCCGTGAGGTTGGCTATATGTATGGACAATATAAACGTATAAAAAATGAATTTACGGGAGTCCTTACAGGAAAAGGTATCGAGTGGGGTGGCAGTTTGATTCGTCCTGAAGCTACAGGGTATGGAGCAGTTTACTTTGCTGAAGAAATGCTCAAAACTCGTGGCGATTCAATCAGTGGTAAAACAGTCGCTATATCAGGATCAGGGAATGTCGCTCAATATGCTGTTGAAAAATGCATCCAGTTAGGAGCAAAAGTAGTGACTATGTCAGATTCCAATGGATCAATTTACGATCCCAAAGGCATTGACCGGGCAAAGTTGGATTATATTATGGAATTAAAAAATGTGAAACGTGGCCGTATCAAGGAATATGCTGAAAAATACGGATGCGAATACTTGGATAATCAACGTCCTTGGAGTGTTAAATGCGACGTAGCCATGCCCAATGCAACACAAAATGAAATAGACGAAAGTGATGCCAAAATGCTTGTTGCCAATGGTTGTATATGTATATCAGAGGGGGCAAATATGCCTTCAACTCCGCAAGCTGTAGAAATATTCCAAAAAGCTAAGATATTATATGCTCCAGGAAAGGCTTCAAACGCTGGAGGTGTAGCAACATCAGGACTTGAAATGACTCAAAATTCTATGCGTTTACCTTGGTCTCGCGAAGAAGTAGATGTCAAATTGAAAAGCATCATGAAAAATATTCACGATACATGCGTGAAATATGGAACAGACAAATCTGGATACATTGACTATGTGAGGGGAGCTAACATTGGCGGTTTTGTAAAAGTAGCCAATGCGATGATGGCCCAAGGTTATGTATAAGATTTAAGCCCGATTAATTACTTTTGGCAATTATTAAGAAATTAATTTAGTAACAACTAATTCGGGTAAAAGAGATGATTTAGCTCATCCTTTCATCCGAATTAGTTCTTGAAAAAGAGTAGATGAATGCTCTATACTTCACAAATACCATAGTGAGGTTTATTTTCGTTTTTTAAATTTTTACATAAAATGAGCAAAATAAAAGTAGCCGTTATAGGATATGGAAATATAGGCAAATATGCCGTGGAATCAATTCTTGAAGCTTCGGATATGGAGTTAGCAGGAATTGTGAGAAGACAAATATCAACTGGGTCTAAACCCATTGAGTTATCCAATATTTCTGTTGTCAGTGACATCAAAGACTTGGGAAAGGTAGATGTTGTGTTGCTCTGTTGCCCAACAAGAAATGTCCTTGAAACAGCTGAGAAATATATTTCACAAGGAATCAATACCATAGATAGCTTTGATATACATGGTGATGCTTTATGGAATCTTCGCCAACAGTTGGACCAATTTGGAAAAAAACACCATACCGTATCTATCGTATCTGCAGGTTGGGATCCGGGAAGCGACTCAATTATTCGTACTTTGATGGAAGCCATGGCTCCCCGTGGAATCACATACACCAATTTTGGACCCGGCATGAGTATGGGACACACCGTCGCTGTAAGATCTAAAAATGGTGTGAAAAATGCCCTTTCGATGACTATTCCTGCGGGAACAGGTGCACATCGCCGGATGGTTTATGTGGAATTGGAAGATGGCGCAGATTTTGAAAAAGTGGAAACGGCTATTAAAACTGATGCCTATTTTGCAAAAGATCAAACCATTGTAACTCAAGTAGACGATGTCGATGCTTTATTAGATATGGGTCATGGAGTAGCAATGACACGTAAAGGCGTATCGGGAGCTACACAAAACCAATTGTTCGAATTTCACATGAAAATCAACAATCCGGCATTGACAGCCCAAATTATGGTGGCTTGTGCACGGGCATCATTGCGTCAGCAACCGGGCGCTTACACCATGCCCGAAATTCCTGTAATGGATTTATTGCCGGGATCAAGAGACGCTTTAATAAAGAAGTTGGTATAAATTATATTTGGCCGGTTTGCATCTCATGCAATCAGATATCGATCAATCATTGATTGTCCTCAAACAGGGTGGAATTATTCTCTATCCGACAGACACTGTATGGGGAATTGGTTGTGATGCAACAAACAGTCAAACAATAGAACGGATTTATACCATAAAAAAACGCAATGAACAAGCAAGCATGTTGATCCTTGTTGATGGGATTGATATGCTC
>JAVBPN010000063.1:0-21898 GCA_031549585.1 Bacteroidales bacterium | reverse complement strand
CTTTACACGGAAATGTACCAAATGGGTTGGCTTCTCTCCGAACGAATGGAGAAAACAACATACAGATAAGAAATAATTTATTTTGACGGTTAAACATTTCCCTGTTCTGATCAAAACGTACGCAGATTTGTACGTTTTGATAAAAATACAGTGGGTATTTTATATTATTTTTGTACTAATCTTTTCTTCTTGGATGAGTTTAGTGAATGTATGACGTAAGTAATTATTAAATTTAATCCGATAATTCATCTAAACATTACACTCAAAAACGATGAATAATTAAAATTCAATAAATAATCTTTTCAATAGGTTCTTCGAGATCCACCTTAATCTATATTCAAATGAAAACATCAATTTCTACTCACTTATACACTTATACCGGGCGGCCAGTAAAAAAGATACAGGTAGCGCTTTTTTATGCCGCACTCCTATTTACTTTATTGGCATTTCATTCCGGCGAGGTAAATGCTCAAACGATTACAAGTTTTCCATTTCTGGAAAATTTCGATAATTCTGCAAATCTACCTGATGGCTGGACGCAAGAATTTGATATTAATAATCTTCAATGGGAGATTCGTGCGGATTCCGATACGAGAGGTAATATTGCTGTTTTAAGTAACAGTGAACAAGGGCAAAAAACCATGTTGGTTACTCCTCCTATGGATCTTACTTCTCTGAGCGATCCTTTTTTGAGTTTCTGGCATACACAGGAAGTATGGTCAGGAGATCAAGATGAATTGCGGGTATATTATAAAAACTCCTTTGGCGGTAATTGGGTTCTGTTGGCTGAATATACGGAGAATATTCCTAAATGGACAGAAGAGATCATTCGGTTACCTAATCCATCTAATGATTACTACATTGCCTTTGAAGGAACTGCTAATTTTGGGCATGGCGTTAAGTTGGACGATATCCTTGTTAAGGATATTGCCTCAGTTGACGCTGCTGTAACTGTTATTTTTTCTCCTTTAAAAGGGGGTTCATCGGAAGCAATTGTTTCTTTCAAAATTCGAAACTGGGGGGCAAATAACGTTACCTCCATACCTGTAGCATATCAATTGAATCAGGGAACTCCGGTAACAGAAACGTTTACCGGTGATATAGCGTTTGGGGATACTGCCCGATTTTCTTTCACCACTCCGGTGAACCTTGCAAATTATAATGACTATCATTTGGAAGTATATGCACAATTGGCTAATGATGCAGATCATAGCAATGATACGGCACAAGTTTCTTTCAAATACCAGAAAGGTATTAAATTGTATGGAATTTACTCTAATGGTGAGGTATACATGGGATTTGTTTCTTTTACAACCAATCAATCGGGCTCAATAAATATTGAAAAAAAGTTTTCCGGAGAAGAAGAGTATTCTCGTCTGACCTATGCAGCCGATGGTTTATATGCCATTGATGGTAGTAATGATCTGGTGCATTTGGACGATCAGTGGGAGATTACTTGGTCAGCGCCTATAGATAGAATTCCCGACGGGATGGCTTATGACTATTCGAGTAATACGATGTATGCCGTAGGCAGGGTAGATACAATTTTTAATTTATATACGGTCGATCTGTCAACAGGGGCAATGACATTTGTCTTCAAGCTCAATCAGCCGATTTATGAGTTAGCCTGCGATATTAGCGGGAATTTGTATGGTATGTCAGCAGAAGAATCACCATATCGCCCACATGGGTTGGGCCTGTATGAAGAAAGCCCATATACAAATAATCTATATAAGATCAATAAGGTTACAGGCGAACTATCATTCATAAATACTTTAGAAATGACTTACTCCTTAACTTTTGACCATAATTCGGGCAAGTTATTTGGTATTGCGTATGACAGCCTCGAATCATATGATCCTGTATGGGTGGAAATCGATCCTTTAACGGGAGAAAGGGTAGGACAAGGCGAGATATGGGAGGATGAGCCATATAGCATTGAGATATATGTTCCCTATGAAAGAGTGGCAAGTGCAAAAATGAATAAAACATTGCTTCCGTTGGCCATGGGCGATAGTGAAACGCTTACTGTTATTACAGCACCTTCTGGTATTGAAAATAACAATGTAACATGGTCTAGCAGCGCTCCGAATATTGCAGATGTGGATGCTTACGGAAAAGTTACCGCCAAGACGGAAGGAGAAACAACCATTACCGCTACTACGCGGGATGGGGGATACACAGCTACCTGTTTGGTGCAAGTCAAGAGAGATAATATTCTGATTCAAGGCCATCTCGATCATGATAAATTATTTGAAAAATCGACTTTAGCGCGCCCGGTGGCGTACACGACCGTGATTCTTTACGGGAAAGCCAAATCTAAAATTGCATCAGCCGATCCGAGAGATAATTACCCGCACAAAATCGCTGAAACCCAAACAGACGAAAACGGTGATTTTAGTTTCAACGTAGCCCGTGGCGACTATCTGGTATGGGTAGAAATGCAAGGGTTTACCATGACAGCGCCGGTAACGGTAGATGCGGAGGAAAATAACATCAAAGTATTTAATGTCAATTATTTTCTGGATACTTCCAACGGTAGTATTTCCGGAGTAGTTGATGTTACTTCTGTGTCTGATCCCGAATCATTCAAGGTGACGATTTATCCCAATCCGGCGAATGATTTGCTTAAGATAAACCTGGATGTAAATGCTGCGTATACCATTCGCATTTATAATTCGCTTGGACAACAAATGATTGCAACCAATGGTAATGTTCCCGAGACAATGATTGATGTCAGTAGATTACAGCGGGGTTTTTACTTTATCAGAATAGAATGCAAAGGAAAATTAGAAACTTATAAGCTGGTTATCGCCAGGTGATATATTAAGATTTGAATCATTACCCAAAGCGCCAATTCTTTAAATTGGTGCTTTTTTCATACATTTGTTGATTGTAATGGTTGTACAATACAAAAACAAGGATAAGTACTCTCGGATAAATAATCGATGTTTTAATATATCCTTTTGAAGTTGGTTTAATGAAAGTTACATCAACTTAGCGTTCGTTCTCATGAGCCGAAGGCGAATAATATTCAATAATCAATTATCAATATTCAATTACTTGCCTTGTATTATAGTATAGAAAATCATTGTAGAAAATATGGAAAATTCAATCATAACGCTTCGGGCTGTTGAACCGGAAGATTTGGCACTTCTTTATTTATGGGAAAATAACAGGGACGTGTGGCATGTTAGCAACACACTGGTTCCTTTCTCCAAACATCAGTTACAGCAATATATCGATTCTGATCCCAGCAATATTCATGCGCACCAACAATTGCGCATGATGATCGATTGTCGTGAAAAACCGGATGGGGTAGCCCGTACAGTCGGGATTATTGACTTGTTTGACTTCGATCCGATGCACCAACGTGCAGGAGTGGGGATACTGATTGCATCGCCGGAAGACCGCCGGCAAGGATATGCTTATGACGCATTGCAATTAATTATCGATTATGGCCGGCAAGTGTTGCACTTGCATCAATTATTTTGTAATATTCCGGTATCCAATACTGCCAGCATCAGGCTTTTTGAAAAAAGCGGATTTCAGATTGCCGGAAATAAAAAAGATTGGTTAAAAACCGCCAATGGATGGGAAGATGAATATCTGCTCCAATATTTTTTCGATTAATTCTTCCATCTTATACGTCAACATCCGTTTCCAAACATCAAAAAATATTACTTTTGCAGCTTTCGACATCTATTCAACGAACAACATAAATTGTTTGGTTGTTAGAAGTTTAAAACCCAATTTGCTCAAAAAATGCTTGATTATCAACATCTGTGCATGCGTGTCTGTGAAATTGCAGAACAAGCTGGCGCATTTATCCGGAAAGAAATCAACCGGGTATCGGAGAAAAACATTGAAGTAAAAGGGACACATAACTTTGTGACTTATGTGGACAAAGGTGCGGAACAGTTAATTGTTGAACAATTGCAACAATTGTTGCCTAAAGCCGGATATATTGCCGAAGAAGGTACTGCATCCAAGCGTGGGGAAAAATATAATTGGGTGATTGACCCATTGGACGGTACTACCAATTTTATACATCAATTGCCGCCTTTTGCTGTAAGCATTGGATTATTGGAAAACGAAATTCCGGTTTTGGGCGTTGTGTACGAGGTGTCGCTCAAAGAGTGTTTCTATGCGTGGAGAAATGGGCCGGCCTATTTGAACGGCAATGAAATCCATGTTTCATCACGGGCGAAAGTACAGGATGCCTTGATTGCCACAGGTTTTCCTTACTATGATTATCACTTGATGCGTCCTTACATTGATTGTTTAGAATATTTTCTGCAAAATTCGCACGGTGTACGTAGACTTGGTTCAGCGGCTACTGATTTAGCCTATGTTGCATGCGGAAGATTTGAAGCTTTCTATGAATATAGCCTCAGTCCATGGGATGTTGTAGCCGGAGCATTCATTTTGCAACAAGCCGGAGGAAAGAATTCGGATTTTTCTGGAGGAAATAATTATATCTTTGGCAAAGAAATTGTTGCATCGAACGATGTATTCTTTAATGATTTTCTCAAAATAGTACAGAAGTATTTGAAGCATTAAAGAATTGATATCCTGTTGGTTTGATTTAACCACAATAGGGATAAAAGTGATCACCTATTTTTACATGATCTTAAAATGAGTAGGAAAATAGCAATAGTTACCGGTGCGACGAATGGCATCGGGAAAGCCACCGCCGAAATATTGGCGGAAAATGGTTATAATTTGATAATTACGGGTAGGCGTAAAGAACGTTTGGACGAATTAAAAAGCGAGTTGGGCATCAAATACAAATGTGACGTAATAGCATTGAATTTTGACATCCAAAGCCGGGAACAAACGGAAAATGCAATAGACCAATTGCCGGATAAATGGAAAAAAATAGCTGTATTGGTAAATAACGCCGGTCTTGCAGTGGGTTTAAATCCGATACAAACCGGTATCGTTGAAGATTGGGAACAGATGATTGATACCAACGTCAAAGGATTGCTTTATATCACACGCAAAGTTGCACCTATAATGATCGAAAACGGTAATGGGCATATTGTCAATATCACATCTATTGCAGCTAAGGAAGTGCTTGAAGGAGGCAATGTGTATAGTGCAACCAAACATGCTGTAGATGCTTTAACCAAAGGCATGCGTATCGATTTGTTGAAATATGGCATTAGGGTAACATCCATTGCTCCCGGCATGGTAGAAACAGAATTTTCTATTGTGCGTTTTAAAGGAGATAAAGAGCGTGCCGACAAAGTATATGAAAGATTGACGCCTCTTTCGGCAGATGATGTTGCCGAAGCCGTTTGGTTTGCCGTATCGCGTCCACCGCATGTCAACATCAACGACTTATTGATCATGCCGGTTGCTCAGGCGAATATTACCACCGTATTTCGGAAAAACTGAAAAAAGACTTAAGACTAAGTAATTGGATATTGATAATCGAATATTGAATATTATTCCCTTCGGTCATGAGATCGCTTGCGCTGAGTTGGTGTAACTCTCTTAAACCAACTTCAAAAGGATATATTAAACGTCGATTATTTATCCGAGAGTACTTAACGTAAGATTAAGAAATTGTGATATGGTTATTTTGAAATAATTTGTATCACATTTTTCAAATAATCAATCTGCAATAATCAATAAAGAATGTATTCTTACCAATACCTGTTTGATTTTACATCAATCGTACTGCAAAAACTTGGATTTTCGGGAGAAGATGCGGAATTGTGTGCTAAAGTATTTCTGGCAGCCGAATTACGAGGCATTTCAACCCACGGTATCATTCGTTTAGGCGATTATTTTAAACTTTGGGAAGCCGGACGTATCAATGTACGCCCGAATATTCGCATTGTGCATGGAAACATGAGTACCGGAGTGATTGATGGCGATAATACGATTGGCATGTTGCCGGCTTATCGGGGGATGCAATTGGCTATTAAGAAAGCCCGGCGAACAGGAGCGGGTTGGGTGGCAGTCCGCAATTCGTCAAACTTCGGCATTGCCGGATATTATGCCATGATGGCTTTGGAACATGATATGATCGGTTACGCCTGTACCAACGCCAGCCCGTTGGTAGCGCCTACATTTGCGGCGGATCCCATGTTGGGAACTAATCCAATTGCTGTGGCTATTCCGGCAGGCAAACAGCCTCCGTTTGTAGCTGATTTTGCGACCACACCAATCACACGTGGTAAATTCACAGTTGCAGCCAAGAAAGGCGAAAAAATAGGTTTTGGTTATGCCCAAGATGCTGATGGCAACCCAACAGACGATCCAACAGTGCTTGAACGCGGCGGGTCTATGTTGCCTTTGGGTGGCGTCCGCGAGCATGGAAGCCATAATGGGTATTGTCTTGGAGCAATTGTCGATATTCTTTCCGCTGTACTTTCCGGCGCTAATTTTGGCCCGTTTGTGCCGCCTATGATGTCGTATTTGCCTTTGCGTGAAGAAAAATCGGGCGAGGGTTGGGGGCATTTCTTTGGAGCTATGCGTGTCGACTCATTTATGCAAACGGAGGAGTTTAAAGCAAGGATGGATCAATGGATCGAGGTAATGCGCCGGGCAAAACCTGCAAAAGGCCAAGAAAAAGTTTTGATACCCGGAGATCCGGAAAGGGAATGTGAAGAACGGATTATTCGCGAGGGCATTCGGTTGTTGCCTCAAGTAATCTCAGATATGTCACATGTTGCTCAAAAATTGGGTATCAATTTTGAAACAAATCTGTAACTTTATCCTTATTTGTACGTATAAATAAGTGAAGTTAAAATCATTTTTATATTTTTACTTTTTTAACCAAAACTAAGAGTTATCATGAAAAAAGTGTGTATTGTATTAGTAGTTTGTGTATTAGCCGGTATTGTTCTAGCTTCATGCGGTAGTAGTAAGCCTTGCCCTGCATATCGTTCGGTATCGTCAGTAGAACAAGCTGCAAGCACATCCCAACAAGGATAAAAAACACTCGATAAATAGGTATTCCGTTAGTTTTAGAGTACCTTTGCGCCAATCTGTTTGTGCGTGAAAAAATACATTATTGTCAGTCTTTTTGTAATGCATATTACATTTACGATATATGCTCAGGGGGAAATAGACGCTCAACCCAAGGTATTTTATCGTAATGAACAATCTTTTGCCTTTCTGCTTAACTCAAATGGTTGGGGACTGAATTTCCGGTATGGGAAACGTTTGGATGCATTTAATAAACGGCTTTATGAAATCGATTTTGCTTACATAAAACATCCCAAAGAGGCGAGAACATATTCTACAACTAATTCAGGAGCAAAATTTGTGTATGGAAAAATGAATCTTGCTTTTGATTTTCGGTTCTCGTTGGGCAAACAGCATGAAATATTTCGAAAACAAGACGTAGGCGGTATTGCTATCCGGTATTTTTACAATTTTGGGCCTTCCATAGCATTGCTTAAGCCAATATATTATAATTTAGATGATGTAGTGCCTAGAGAAGAACCTGACGGTACAGGTGGTACTGTGATCAAATATTATTTAGTGCCCAGGGAAGAACCGGAAAGGTATGATCCGGATTGGAGAAACGTTGGTAATGTTGTGATCGATAAAAGAGCGTCGTTTTTTAGAGGATTTGGGGATTTAAGTGTTGTGCCGGGCGCGTTTGCCAAATTTGGATTTAACTTTGAATACAGTAAACAGGACCGGGTTATACATGCCATAGAAGCAGGAGTGATTCTCGAAGGGTTTGCCAAAGAGCTTACGATCATGGACGTAGCTAAAAACCAACAAGTATTCTTTACGTTATTTGTCAGCTACCGGATCGGACGGATTGTCGATCCGTATGAAGTGAAAAAGAAACGCGAAAAGGCCAAATCGATTAGTTACTAAACAAAATATAAGGAAAGTCTAACTACGGCTTAACGAACAACAGCGTTGTTATTCATTTTTTATGAACATCTGTAATTCTGCCTAGATGTTAAAGTCCTAACGGACTATAAAATTCTTTGCTGATTGTTACTCTATTGATGTTATTTTTCTACGGAAAATTTACACAATAATAGGCCGTAGGCCCTACACCTCAATAGAAAACATTCAAAAAACATCAATCCTTGTCCGTTAGGACATCAACAAATAACGATTAGGTATCTTTCCAGATAATCATTCATTTTTTATCCTGATTACTATTGATCTTTTCATAGATGGGATAACTATTTCGCCATCAGCAAAAGATGTCTTTTCCCAAGTATTTTTCCATGGA
Source organism: Bacteroidales bacterium (assembly GCA_031549585.1). Lineage (GTDB taxonomy): Bacteria > Bacteroidota > Bacteroidia > Bacteroidales > UBA4181 > JAIRLS01. Next base: position 13,677 of record JAVBPN010000063.1, on the reverse strand, counting down.
TCATACAAATCTGCATTTCCCGATTTGTTGGTTATGGTATGAGCATTTATAGTTACATTGCTTAGCAAAGCGGGTTCAATACCTTCAACCAGTTCGCTTTTCCAATCGTTATTTGCATCGCGGCACCACATCAACGTGTTTTTATCGCCTTTAAGCACATAGATTCTTAACAGGTCATGTTCGATTTGCATAGGGACGAAATTTTCTTCCAATGGATTGATGCCACTGATGGCTTCATTGAATCGTCCGAAATGATGCCACAGATTGTTCAATTCAATATAATAATGCCAATGCCAACTTTGGCCGGCTCCGGCTGATCCTGAGAAAAATGGAGCAAAAAGCAAATCGTGCAATATGGTTCCGTCTTTATCTTTTTCATAATACCGGAAAGGTCCGGCATGACGCGGTTCCACTGCACCTGTTTCGGTGATGAGCACCGGGCGGTTTAATCCAAATGCAAGCAGTTCTTTAATAGCATCGCTTGTTAATACATCCATGGGAGCTTGACAAATAGGCAGCCTTGCTGCTTCATCAATATAGCGATGAACTTGTAAAACGTCGTTTCCTTTTAATGAACAAACACTACGATATAATTCCCTGTGACGTTCGGAATCGAAACTTCCTAAATTTTGCATTACCAAATGATTGGGTGCGAGGGATTTTACGCGGGCAAGCATATCTTCTGTCCATTCAACGGTTGATTGAGGCTTGCCGTCCATGTCCACAACATCAAATTCATTCCATAATTCCCATCCGTAAACATTTGGATGATCTTTATAGCGTTCTGTGAAAAAGCGCACTCTGTTCAAATAAACCTGTTTTCCTTCTTCCGAAGCAAAAAACTCTTTGGCGCTTGTAAAAGTTCCACCATGGGAAACATGATAAATGGGTTTGTCGAAGTGGGCAGAAGTGGCAAAAACAGCATCATTGCCAATTAAGTTGCGGAAATGCTCGAAACAGAATTTTATCCGGATGCCATATTTTGATGCCAATTCGAGTATTTTATCGATTTTCTGAATTTGATGCTCATCATATTCGCCTTGCTTGTATTTTTCAATATCATAAAAAGCTGCACCCAAGTATATGCGGCTGTAATTTGCCTTATTTTCTGCAAGTTTTTGATACATCCATTCCAAGTTTTCAAATGCTTCTGTTTCGTCGGTGATCAATCGGGGAAAACAGATGTTAGGCCCAACGGGAATATAAGGATTTCCATTCGACAATTCCAGGTAAAGCGGATTTTTTGCGCTTACCCTGACCAAGCTTTGGTTATCGCTGATCTGTTTTTCTTTTTGAAAACACCCAAATAAAATACAGGTAGTCAATAAAATAGAAACTATGGTGGTATATTTCATTTTGATTACTGGTTAATCGTTATAATTATAAATTTCTCAGTCGAATTATTTTTCAATATATACAAGAAATAATTGACCAGAGAACAATATCTCGTTGCAATATACGTATTTTTTAGGTGATAATGCAGCAACGATCATACATGTAAAAAGGCGCCAATCTCTCGATTGACACCTTTCCAGTAGTAGTTGCCATTCCAACTTTACCATGCTCGGTTTTAATTGAACCTTAAGAAATATTTATCTATATCTCATATTTTTTTAGGTTGATATATTTTATGATTCGTCATTTACGTCATTTCCAATGATCCGTACCTCTACCCGGCTGTTTTTTTGGTGATCTTCTTCACTCTGAGCATTGGGTATGGCGAGTTTTGAAATCCCGTAGCCCCGGCGAATTATGTTTTCCTCAGGAATACCCCGGTCCATTAACCTTGCAGCGATATATTCCGCCCGTTTGTTAGAAAGTTCATCATTGTATGTTGCTTTACCTCGTTCATCAGCATGTCCTGCAATCTCAAACTTCTCATTCGGATATGCTTTCATACGTGCCGCAATTTCGTCATATATGTGGCGGAATTCACGTTGAGGAACAAACTTGCCGAAATCGAAATAGATGGTAATGATAGAACCTGTTTGCGGGTTCGGATCAGGTATAACAGGAGCTGAAGCAATAGGCGTGGATGTGGTAGGTATATCAGCAACAAGTGTAGATGGAGTGGACGTGACAGGTGTGTCTGCAACAGATCCGGATGGGGTAGAAGTGGAGATGGGTATGGACGCAACAATTGGCACGTATGTCGGGATAGGGATGTATTCCGGGTCAGGCTCAAGAGCGGCGATTTCCGTTTTTTGTTCCTCTAATTCCCAGGTACGTTCTAATCTTGGGATACTCGATTTGTTGAATATGTATATATCATCGCTGCTGCGTAGGTTACGTGCAGAAATTAATAATCCGTTTTTCCCTTCGGTCATCAGGTTAAAATCATCGGCGCCGCCATTAAATGGCCTACCAATATTCATCGGCCGCCCGATTTGGTCGCCATCCACAACCGCAACAAAAATGTCAAGGCCGCCAAATCCGGGATGTCCATCGGAGGAGAAATAAATGAGGCTGTCCCCTTCAATAAATGGGAATTCTTCCCTTCCAGGGGTATTGATGTTTGGCCCTGCATTAATAGGGTCGGTCCATTTGTTATCGCTGATGCGGTCGGCATACCAGATATCTGTTTTCCCAAATCCTCCGGGTGCATTGGAAACAAAGTAAAGCCTATTTCCGTCTTTGGCAAGGGCAGGGTGGGCCATATCAAATTGATCATTGGTAAAAAAGGGTTCCGGCGTAGCCCAATTTTTTCGCTTGTATTCGCTTTTGTATATACCACATTTTCCAGATTTCCGGTCGCATATGGTCATATAAATACTGTTTGTTTTGGCATCATAAGCAAAAACCCCAGTGTTGGAAAACGCTTTCATAAATGCCTTTTCTTTTTTGGGTTTGCTTAGGTCATTTCCATCCATTGAGCTGACATATACTTCTGTGAAAGCCATTCCTGTGCGGGGGTCAATATTTCCTTTTACCGGCGCACGCGAAAAAAATATTTTACCATTGGCGCCCGGTGAAATCCCGTATTCACTTCCATCTGTATTTGCTCTTTTGGATGAGCGTACAATAATGTGCGTATTCGGATTGGTATTTCGTAGCGCATAATTGCACGATTCAATATATAGTTTGACGTTGGGATAATCATTGTCCATTTGGATGCATTCCTGAAAAGCCGTTAGCGCTTCGGCATAGTTTTCCATTTTTTGCAAAGAAAGCCCGTATAAGCAATATGCTTCTGCCGATCTGAAATTGTTATTAATGCCCTTTTTTAGCCAACTAATGGCTTCCCGAGGCTTATTAATATGATGATAGCACATTCCCATGTATGCTGATATCCTTGCTTGCTCCTCCTTGCCCGGTTTTTTGTCAAGTTCATTCTCAAATTCAGCAATAGCTAAAGCATATTCGCCTTTTTCATAATGTTCAGCTCCTGTTTGAGCCATAGAACGAAAAGACAAAATCAATAAAAAAAAGAGCAAAACATGAAATCGTACCAGTAATTTAATATGGAAAAATCTATTGTTCATAAATATTTTTACCTTTAAATGCTTACTATCATGATTGATGAATAGACATGAAACACCTAAAGGGCATTAAAGTTTGAATGGTTTGTCTCGTACACGATTGTTTATTTAACGTTTTTCGACAAGCCTTATCTTCAAATCAATTGAAAGCGAAGAAGAACGGCCTGAGGAAGAGTCGATTTTTACAAAATCGGCTCTAGGTATAATAATATTTAATATATAACTTTCAGAATAGTTACTAAAAGTGGCTGTACTGCTTGTAGTAATGTATTTTGGTTATCATAACTGCTCGAAGCCACTACTCTACATCCCGAACATGTTCAATCAAAAAGGATTACTCATGCTTTTGGGTTGTATGTGCACTGTAACTTACGAATAGAAATACAATGTGAATCTATAACTCTTTAAAGATATGCCCTTTTACGAATTAAAGATCGTATAGGCCAAAACTGCGTTGTTCGTTAATTATAAGGTAAAGTATCACTTCATAGTCATGGGGGTATTAAATTTTCACATTCAAAGTTCTTAAAATCTTTTTATATCCCATAATGGATGAAACAAATTATGTAGTGAATAAAAAAAAATATGTAATGAATAAAGAAAAAAAGTAGTGAATGGAGAAAAATCATTTAAATACGTTAATTTTGTTTGTATCCGATTTTGTATATAAGTCGGCGTTTGTCAAAAAGTTATTTTGATGACGTGATACTTTAATTATGCGCTTTAGCTGTATTTGATCAAATATTTTCTTGATAATTAATAGTCTGTGGTAGCCATTGTTTTAGATGACTTTTTAAATTGAGAAAAAAATATCCATGTGGATGTATCAAAAGGGTCATTTATTGAATTATTTCTAAAAAACCCCCTTTGGGGGGTTTCAGAAACAAATATGTCTCCATATTTTTGCCAGTAAATTTATTGAAGCATGTTATGATCCACACGACCGGACTTTTTTCTTTGTTGGCATATTCATTGCCTGTCCTGTGTTGTTTTTGTTACGGCCTGATGTTGATTTTCCGTCGCGAAAGCAAAGTAAAACGTGTAATGGGGTTTGTGATGCTTATGTCGAGCATATGTTTTGCTATTTCTTTGGCTTATGACGCCATGGTGCAACAAGATGGCAAGGTCCCGATTCTTAATATTTGGCACATGGGGGCCATATTGATGATATGTCCGCTTATAGGTTGGTATTTTAATGTACTTATCCGTCCGAGTGTTAAATTTTTCCCATATCATTTTGTTTTATTGATACCTTTTTTCTTATCCATTATAGGCACTTTTTTGTTTATAATGTACGCTCCGCCAACGCCCGATGTTTATACGGTTAAAGATTATTTTTCCCTGTTAAAAAGCCATCCCGAAGCAGTTTATCGTTTGGTATTGGCAGCAGTTTTTTTGACCGAAGCAATTTATTGGTTTGTCCACATGGAATTGCAATTAAAGATACGCCGGAAACAGATTAAAAATGATTTTTCCTACGCAGAAAAAGACCATTTAAATTGGGTACAGACTTCGGTCTGCTTGACATTATTCTGTTTTTTATTGTTTCTGATATATGCATTTACGTCTTCTGTGGGATTGCGCACCATATATAGTATTCTATTTTTTGTAGTCATTGTTGCTTTGTGCATATATGGGGAGAACCACTCCAATGTTTATGATGCCCCAACTTTTAAACGGTTCAAAAAGTTACGTTATGCACAACCGCGTAGTGTGATGTTCTTTGCTGTTCCTGAGCAAAATAAGCTGAAAATAAATAATTTGATTTATGAAAAGATCCGGAGAGGATTGATTGATTTGTTGGAACAACAAGAAGTATATTGTAAACCCGATTTGAGATTGGAAGACCTTGCCGATATGTTGAATACCAATAAGACGTATGTGTCATTGGTAATCAATGAGGCATTTCATACCAATTTTTATAGTTTAGTGAACCAATACCGGGTGAAAAAATCAATTGCTTTGTTGCGAAGCGCGCGATTGCAGATTAAGGATGTCTGGATGCAATCCGGATTTAATTCGCAAAGCACATTCAACATCATGTTTAAAAAAGAAATGCGCCTGACGCCTTCGGAATGGAGCAAGAAAATGGAATATCACGAGTATATCAAAGGCCATTTGGATGGGAAATCAAAGCCGGTTCTTAATCGTTCTAGTTCTTTACTTCCGGGTTAGCGTTCATTTGTTGGGCAAAGGTTTTCCCAAATTCGATCAATTGTTGCCCTTTTTCTTCTTCAGGGCGGAATTTTCCTCTGTAACCCGGCATTACCTTTAATTTCAACCCTGTCAGATTGCTTTCGATCAGTTCGACCGCTTCGCCGCTCCAACCGTATGAACCAAAGGCGGAAGCCGGTTTTCCCCTGTCTCGCAAAGGATTGATTACAGCAAATAGTTTGTATACCGGCAATAAGGTGTTCTGGTTGATGGTAGGAGAACCGACAATCAAGGCATCAGATTTTGTGATGGCCGCTTCCAGGTCGCCAAGCAAAGCGTGTTCGATGTCCATACATTCTACTTCAAAATCTCCGGCTTCTTTTAGTCCTTGTTTGATCAGTTCGGCCATTTGTTTGGTGTAACCATATGCCGAAACATAGGTGATCAATACCCGGTTGTTTTTGCCATCGGTAACCGCCAGATAATCTTTGGATAATTTTTCGCTCTTGTCTACTATTTCTTTCCACGTGCTCCTTAATATAGGGCCGTGTCCGGTGCAAATAATAGCAATGTCAAGCGGCCGGATTTTTTCAATGGCTTTGAGCATGAATTTACTATATGGCCTTAAGATGCAATCGAAGTAATAGACGAAAGCATCCTCATAGTCAGCTTTGTTGGTGACCAAATCGTCGAAAATCGGAGCGAAGCTGTAATGTGCTCCAAAGGAATCGCAAGTGAATAGCACTTTGTCTTCTACCAAGTAACTATACATGGTGTCAGGCCAATGCAGATTGGGCGCTCCAATGAAACGGATGGTCTTGTTGCCTAAGTCTAACACATCGCCGTCTTTGACTTTCATGGATTTGAACGGACGATTCATGATTTCGCCCAAGTAGGAAAGCGCTTGGCCAGTGCCTACAACGGTAGCGTTGGGTGCAATTTCGAGCAATGCCGCTACACTTCCCGAGTGATCCGGTTCCGTGTGGTTCAATACGATGTATTGGATTTCTGCCGGATTACATACGGATTTTACTTTGTCCAGATATTCGGCAGTATGCGTTTCTTTTACTGTTTCTACAAGGGTTTTCTTTTCTGCATTGATGAAATAAGCATTGTATGTGGTACCGTATTTGGTTTCCATGACAATGTCGAATACTTTTAAATCGGGATCAAGTACTCCAATCCATTGAACATCAGGAGTCACTTGTATTATTTTATTGTCTGACATATTATTTAGATTGATTCTGAATACAAAGTTATGTAAAATGTCTTATAAACCAAAATACGGATGATTCCGGTCGACATCTATCCGTAAACATTCATATGATTAAATGGTTATTTTTGTAAAACCATTGATGTATTATTCAAAAACTTAAAGACATGAAGCAATTAATTATTTTTAGTATGTTGTTGATACTTTCTTCTTACACAGGTGTTGATGCACAAAACGGAAGTTCATTTTATGATTTGAAGTTCACTTCGTTAGATGGAAAAACGGTGGATTTTTCAACATTGAAAGGCAAGTATGTTTTGGTTGTCAATACAGCATCCAAATGTGGTTATACTCCTCAATACGCTGACCTGCAAAAGCTGTCTGACCGGTATCAGAATAAGTTGGTTGTGATCGGGTTCCCATCTGATAATTTTGGGAATCAAGAATTTGGAACTAATGAAGAGATTGGCGCATTTTGCCAAAAGAATTACGGTGTAACTTTTTTGCTGATGGAAAAATCGGACGTAAAAGGCAAGAACACGAATGTTGTTTTTCAGTGGCTTACTGATAAAGAGAAAAATGGGTGGAATACAGATCTTCCTACATGGAATTTTTGCAAATACCTGATTGATCCTTCCGGCAAATTGGTAAAATTTTTCTCATCAAAGGTGAATCCATTGAGCGACGAAGTCGTCAGTTTGATTCAATAAGGCTTTATAGATTTGTCAAAAAATGAGTTTCAGTAAGTGCTCTTTTTTGTTTACATAGAGCGCAAATAAGGCCAAAAGAACGGTGTTTTTTAACAAATTAAGAGCAGTGGAATCTAATGTGGTCAAGCGAACGACGGCATATAAACCCAATGCAATAAGAATATATTGGAAAATAGCAGCCAATGGATATGGAATGGGATAATATTTTTTTCCTAAAGCCCATGTAATGACAATCATAATGGCGTAACATGCCAAATGCATCCACGCTGAGGCGTGGTATCCCCATGTGGGAATAAGCAACCAATTGCCCCCGATGCTGATGACCGCCCCGATGGACGCAATGATCAATCCAAAATAGGTTTGGTTGTTCAGTTTGAACCATATTGAAAGGTTGTAATAGATGCCCAAGCCCATGTAAGCCAGAAGCATTATCGGGACAACTCCTAATCCCTCCCAATGTTTTGCATCAATGAAGTATTTGACTATGTCGAGGTAGCACGTTACAGCAAGGAAGATAAATAGGCAGAATATGATGAAGTATTTAATCACATCGGCAATGGTTTCTTGCGAGTTTTTTTCTTTGGCATTATTGAAAAAGAACGGCTCGGCAGCATAGCGAAACATTTGAATGAACAGCGTCATGAGTACGGCAATTTTGATATTTGCGCCGTATACTCCCAATTGTTCCATCGGCAGAGCGCTTTCGGGCAACCGGTATTTCAATAAAATCCGGTCAATGACCTCGTTGATGCTGCCTGCCAAGCCGGCAACCATGAGCGGCAGCGAATAAACAATGACGTGTTTCCAAAGGCTGAATTCAAAGCGTATTTTATAGCGGAAAATTTCGGGCAATAACATGATGATTGTTGCAACCGAAGCAATCAAGTTGGATATGAAGATGTATCCTACGCCTATTTCGGGATGGTAAATTTTTTGTATCCAAGCGTGATCGGCATATTTCGGACAAAACCACAGAAAGAAAATATTGAATAATACATTGATCAAGACATTGCTTAATTTGTAGAAAGCAAAACGCAATGGCCTGTTGTCTAAACGGAAACGGGCAAAAGGAATAGCGGTTATGGCGTCTAATCCCAATATCCAGCCAAACCAAATCAAATATTCCCGATGATCGGCATAATGCATCCATTCGGAAAGAGGATGTGAAAATGCCGTTACGCCAATAATGAATAGTGCAGATGTAGCGACAATGCTGAGAAAGGTTGTTCCGTAGACTTTATTTTTATCGGTGTTTTGCGAGAACCGGAAGAATCCGGTTTCCATTCCATAAGTGAGTAATATGACCAGAAAAGTTACATAGGCATACCATTCGGTGTTTACACCATATTCGGCTTTGTCAAATACTTTTGTATGTAAGGGAACCAATAAGTAATTCAGGAAACGCGGCACCATGCTGCATAACCCGTAAATAACGGTTTGCCCTGCTAATTTTTTTATCGGATTACTCAATACAGAATATTTTAGTATGCGGATGGCGGCAATCTACACCAAATATGCCGGGTCAAAGATATGGATTGTTTTTTGTATGATCGGCCTCATTGTCTGTTATAAGGATAAATCCTACTTTGTCGGGGTGGTCTTGTAACCATCCGGTTTTGATGCGACGGCTTATCCATAAGATGATCAAATCGCCCGATGAAGCCCATAAAAAGAGGATTCCGAATGCCATGAGTAAGATATTGCCGGATATCCAACCGGCAAGAATGGGAAGTTCGCCTAATAGAGCAGCCGGCATCATCAAGCAGATGCGATAAGAAGTGGGATCTAAAGGCTCTTTGCAGTGTGCATATGGGGCTAATGCTTTGATGTTGAATCCGAAAGAAACAGATTTGAAGCCATTTTTTGCAAAAAGAGCCATACATGCGCCGTGAATCAGTTCATGAATAATTATTCCGGCAAGGAATATGAGAATGACCAGCCCAATGGTCATGTGCTGTATGATTTCTTTGTTGGCAACAACCACCGAGAGGATGCTCGACCTGATGTCTGTATCGGGAGCACGCCAAATTAGGATGTAAGGAATTCCGTACACCAATAGTATCGGGATTAAAAAAAACAAGCCATATAAATTGGCTTGTTTTCCCGATATCGTGTATTCTTTCATGTCTTTGGCCTTGTATAAACAAGCAACTACCGAAGATATTTCTTCATCAAAGAAATTAATTTGTTGGCATCAATAGGCTTGGAGATATAATCGTTACATCCGGCCTGTAAAGCTTTGTATTCGTCATCTTGCATGGCATACGCCGTTTGCGCAATGACCGGAAGCTGAGGACGCATGCTTTTGATTTGGCGTGTGGCATCCAGGCCGTTTATATTAGGCATTTTGATGTCCATTAACACCAAGTCAATATTCGGATTCTCTTTTACTTTTTCAATTGCGATAGCCCCGTCAGTGGCATGAATCAACGACACTCCGGTGTCTTCAAGCAACACCTCGAGGAACATGTAATTCACAATTTCATCTTCGGCAATTAAGATTGTTTTTCCTTTCCAAACATTATTGAGTAGGCTTTCGGATTGCGATTGATCTTGCCCGTCATTCTTTGTAGAAGAGGCTTCTACAGGTTTGTTGGAAGAATCATCTACATTAACAGGGCGGGATGCAATGCTGAAATATACGGTTGTTCCCATGTTTTCTTGGGATTCCACCAATGCCTTTCCACCCATTGCCCGAACTAAGCTATTTACAGCCTTCAGGTTATTTGATTTTTCGGAGGAAGATACTTCCTCCGAAAAATATTCGTTTATTTTTTCAAGGTTTTCCTGGCCAATCCCTACCCCAGTATCTTCAACAAAAAATTGTAATCCATTGTCCAATACGTGATATCCTATTTTGATATATCCTTTGTCGGTATATTGGCAGGAGTTAGCAATCAATATTTTGAAAATTTCCTCAACCTTTCCGGTGTCCATGCGTACAGATAGTTTTGGAAGGAAATTTTTCTCATCAAGTAAGAATAGAATCCGTTTGGATTGCGGGATCATCTTACTGTAGTCTATTTTTACCTTTTTCAGGAAGTCATTAACTTGATAAATTGCGCTATCCATGTTTTCAATTGGTAATTTTTGTGTAAAAATAAATACAATTTTTTATTATCACAATTATTCTAAAAGATACCCCGATTTTTAAATATTTAAAGCTATGACAAACATTATCAAGGAAGTTTATCTACTAAGTTTCTATTGGAAAATATTGTCTGCTATTAAATTCAACAAGTCCAGCATCAATTAGTTTATAATATTTTTATCACAAAGATCATACAATTATTCGTGAATTTTGTTTAAATATTTGTCTTTCTTGTGATTGCAATTCAAAAAATGATTTAGATATCATCTGATAATTTTTTCTTAAAAATATACGATTTTGTTTTCAATGTATAATTTTCGTATATTTATATTATAATAGTAAACTTTTTGTAAAAGATGTTTGTTGTTATAGAACATTAGGAACAATTAAAAAATATGAAGCAATGAATACAACCATTTCAATTGTCCAATTGGTCAAGACGTTCCCTGTTGGAGAAGGTTTTTTCACAGCGCTTAACAATATCAATCTGAATTTTGGCGAGGGTGAGTTTGCGGGATTAGTTGGACCGAGTGGTTCAGGAAAAACTACATTGCTCAATATTATTGGTTCGTTGGATACACCAAGTAAAGGAGAAGCGTATGTGTTGGGACATTCTGTTGCCCAGCTTACAGCAAAGGAATCTGCAGAATTGCGTAATAAAAATATTGGGTTTATTTTCCAAAATTACAATCTGCTACCGGTTTATACCGTGTATGAGAATGTGGAATTTGCTTTGTTGTTACAAAAAATTCCCACTATTGCCCGTCGTAAAGCTGTAATGGATGCTTTGGAATGGGTGGGGCTTACTGACAAAGAGAAATCGCGTCCTGCGCAGCTTTCGGGTGGGGAATGTCAGCGCGTAGCTATTGCTCGTGCTATGGTGAAACGCCCTGCTATTGTCCTTGCCGACGAACCTTCGGCCAATCTCGATGCAGCCAATTCTCACAATATTTTACAAATGATGAGGAAATTGAATGAAGAATTGCAAACCACATTCATTTTCGCTACCCACGACGAGAAGGTAATGCAGTACCTTAAGCGAATGATTTATTTGAGGGACGGGCAAGTTGAAAAAGATGTAACTGTTCAATAGTTTATTGAAAGCGAAAATTTAATTATTGAATCATGTTAATAAAGACCGCATTTAAAAATATTCTTGGAGCAGGGAAGCGCACATGGCTTAATGTAGCGGTGCTGTCGTTTACCTTTATAATCATGCTCGGTTATAATGGAATTATAGACGGATGGCAGCAGGAATCACGCCGAGATACTGAAGATTGGGAAACTGGCGCGGGGCAAATCTGGCATCCTGCATATGACCGTTTTGATGTGTTTACTTTGCAGGATGCGCATGGCGTGATTCCAAAAGAATTGCAACCATATATTGATAAAGGAACGTTGACGCCAATTCTAGTTACACAAGGGGTGATTTATCCGCAAGGCCGGATGCAAAATGTGTTGTTAAAAGGAATAGATCCGAAGCAGCAAATTGTGTACATTCCTGCACAGGAATTAACTGGAGGCGATGAGTTGAAAGCGATTATTGGTAAGCGTACGGCTGAGTCGTCAAAATTGAAACAAGGCGACCGTGTAATGGTGCGTTGGCGGGACAAAAATGGGGCATTTGACGCCCGGGAAATCCTTATTGCAGGAATATTTGATACGAAAGTGCCTGCAGTAGATGCCGGACAATTATGGATTAGCCTCGATCAATTACAACAAATGACAGGTATGCCGGGCGAAGCAACTTATTTGATCAAGTCGAAAGATTGTCCGATACAATCTAATGTGGGAGATTGGCAATATAAGGATTTAAAATTTTTGATGGCAGACCTTGATTTGATGATGCAAGGCGGGCGCGTAGAATCGGCAATCATTTTCACGATATTGATGGCCCTTTCATTATTGGCAGTGTTCGACACACAGACTTTATCCATTTTCCGCCGCCGCAGGGAGATCGGCACCTATATTGCACTGGGCATGACTCCGCGCCGGGTTGCCCGTTTATTTACGCTTGAAGGAACAAGCTTTAGTATCATCGCCATTATTACAAGCACCATATGGGGAACGCCTTTACTTATGTGGTTTTCCAAAGTCGGTTATAAGATGCCGGATATGGTTGATGATATGGGCATAGCTATAGGCGATACGCTCTATCCCGTTTTTCAAGCCTCTTCCATAGCCATGAGTATTGTTATTATTGTTGGGTTATCAGCGGTAATCAGTTATTTACCCGCGCGAAAAATTACCAAGCAGAATGTAGTGGATGCGTTGAAAGACAAGATTAACTAATCCCAAATTTCTAATTCAAGATGTTATGAATCAATTTTTGTGGAAAGGGATCATTCGCGATAAAAGCCGTAGCTTGTTGCCTGTTATTGTGGTGGCAATTGGTGTTTTTTTCGTGATTTTTTTGGATGGATTTATTGGGGGAATGATGACCGGCATGATCGAAAAAACGGCCGGATTCCAGACCGGCCATGTGAAAGTGATGACACGTGCTTATCATGAAAACGAAGACCAACAACCTATTGATTTGGCATTGTTAGGTGTTGATTCGTTGATGAACGAATTGAAAAGCCAATTCCCTTCGGTGGATTGGAATCCGCGTATCAGTTTTGGAGGATTGCTTGATATTCCCGATGCACATGGAGAAACACGGGCACAAGGCCCGGTAATGGGAACAGCATATGATCTGCTTTCATCCAATAGCCGTGAAGCCAAACGTATTGGATTGCAACAGGCAATTGTTACCGGACACCTTATTCAACGACAGGGCGAAGTATTGGTGAGCTACGATTTTGCCGAACGTTTTGGTGTGAAACCCGGGGATTCGCTTACTTTTTTCGGCTCTACCATGTATGGCTCTATGACTTTTGCCAATTATGTTGTGTCGGGGATAGTCCGTTTTGGCGTGTCGGCGCTTGACCGGGGTGCTATCATTATTGACCTGACAGATGCACGGCAGTTATTGGATATGGATAATGCAGCGAGTGAGATTTATGGATTCTTGCCGAATGATACTTATAA
>JAVBPN010000264.1:0-8113 GCA_031549585.1 Bacteroidales bacterium | reverse complement strand
AAAATTTAAAAACTTTTTCATGGGCGCTTGATTTTGGTACGTTGACAACAACAATGAAAGACGCTAAATGTTAGACGCCATGGACGTATAAATCAAGTCAACCGGTAATCCTTACTTATATTTCATCAACTTTTTGTGATTATAAGTAGATGTGATTAAAAAATATTATTAAAATAAGTAATTGAAAAACAATAAAATATGTAAATCAATTAATTTATTTTGTGAAAATATAATACCATGTATTGCATGGTACTGAAATATATTTATATCTTTGCGTAAAAATTAACCGTTAAAAATTTTATATCATGAAACGCATTATAATTGTTATTGTAAAAAAGATTGTGATGTTGAGCCTATTATTATTGCCGATGAGCTATTTAATTGGCCAGAATAACCAATTATCAGAGGCAAAAATTGATTCGTTGATTATTTCATTGATGAACACGAGGAATGTGCCCGGTTGTGTTATTTCAGTTGTGTCCGATACATCGGTATTCTACCAACAAGCGTTTGGATATGCCGATTTGGAAAAGCAAGAGAAAGTTTCTTTACATGATACTCGTTTCTTTATTGGTTCCGTATCAAAACTCATCACGGCTACAGGAGTTGTAAAGGCGATTGAGCAGGGATACATAGACGCGAATACTGATATTGCAGAGTATTCTTCCGGCCTTCATATGAAGAGAACTTTCTCAGATCCCATTACAATTAAAAATTTATTGAGCCACACTTCTGGTTTGGACATTACTTCTATCGGAAGAAAGGTTAAATCACCAGAAGAAGCGTTAGATTTAAAAGATTTCCTTAATAAATATCTGCCTGACCAAGTTGTGCCACCCAATAAAGAAATGCTTTATTGCAACCAAGGGATAGCCATGTCTGCTTATTTGGTTGAAAATACAACCGGAACTTCATTCCAGGAATATCTGCAAAGGAATGTGTTTAACCCCCTTCAAATGGGTAATAGCACGTTTACATACATGAAGAACGCACCTCATGTTAGTAAAGGATATGATGCGAAAGGCAAATTACAAGATATATTTCTAAATAACGATTGGCCGGCACAAATGATGATTACTACAGCGCCCGATATGGCGAACTTCATGATGATGCATTTGAATGGGGGAAGATTTTCCGGGAAGGAAGTGCTTTCGAATTCCTCTATAGAACAGATGCATAGTCGGTATTTTTCATATGATGATTCTTTACCCGGAATTTGCCTTGGCTTTTTTGAGGATAATTTTAAAGGGAATAGATCATTGTGGCATGATGGAAGTTTCACCGGATTTCGGACCTTATGTTATTTGATTCCGGAACAAAACATTGGGGTTTTTATCTCCAATAATGGAGAGAATTCGTCTTTTAATTGGGCGCTGCTTCATTCTCTTCTTCCTCATATAATAGCAGTTGAAGATGTAAAATCGGTCGTAAATTCTTCTGAAATAGATGAGGGCATCCTTGGAGAATATCAAAACAACCGGTATTCCAGATCAACTTTTATTAAGATATCCGCTCTTTTTGACCGTAAAGTTATCAGAGCCAAAGAAAATGGATTGATAGAATATAATGGCCAACTGTATTATAGAATTTCGCCGTTACGATATAAATCGGTTCAAGATAACAAATTGCTTGTGTTTGAAAGGAATGAAAATGGAAAGATCAGCGCAATGTATACCGCTTATCCCATGATGCGGAAGTTTGAAAAAATAAGTGGTTGGCAAATGTCATGGGTGCAATTGTCGCTTTTTATGTTCGGCTTGATCTTTTCTATCACAAGCCTTATTGTTTTGGTTCGTGTAAAACCTACTTATAAGCAATTGAAGGACAGTATATTTATGTGGATAACTTATATCCAACAAAGTGCTCAATTTTTGACTATTTTCTTTCTTGCCATAGGATTTATCACGGCCAACGAACAGGATTACACACTTAGCCGGCCTCCGATTGCTTTTCTGTTATCTATGTCGGCAGGTATTCTTTTATTATTGAGCACGTTACCGCAATTGATTTCATTTTTCATGGGCATTAAGCCATACAGTACGAAAGTGAAGATATTTTTCTTTTTATCCATGATTGCTTCATGGGGTTTTCTTCTCTTTATGCAAAATTGGAATCTTTTAGGCTTTAAATATTAAACATCCAATCTTTTGTGATTTGTGAGCAGTTAATACATTATTGTTGCGTCATTGCACGCGATAGCGAAGCGGTCTCACCGAAAGCAATACCCTTTTTGGGATGATTTTTTTTGCGCTTTAATGCACTATTTTTCAGACACTTAAATAATTTTATTTGAATTAATTTTACATCAATTTTTAAACAGAGTTTTTATGAATAATGGTTCATTAAAAATGACATAACCCCCATCAATCCGTTTTTTAATCCTAAATCAGAAATACTGAGCGAATGGGATTTGAGTTTTTTTGCAATTTCATGGATATTCATAACGATCGTTTAAGCCTCACATAACATGTATCATGTTTATTCACTCTTTATCGACTTCACAGGGTCATCATTCGCTATGCGCCAATTTTGAAATGTTACCGTTGCGGTAGTAATCATCCCCACAGCAACTAAGGTCAATAAATACACATACCAGTACATCGGCGTTTTGTAGGCAAAATTCTCCAACCAGCGATGAACGGCATACCACGCTAGCGGAGCCGCTATAACAAAACTAAGTACCAATATTCGGAAATATGCTTTGTTGAACATCACGATAATGCCCGATGTTGATGCGCCAAGAACTTTGCGAATACTAATCTCCTTACGCCGGCATTCGCTGTCGAAAACTACCAAACCGAATACTCCTGCTATGGAAATAAATATTGCAAGCAAACCGAAGAGCGAAATCAGCGAATTGAGCGATGTTTCCTTTTTATATTGTCGTTTGATGATTTCATCAAAAGGGAAAATTTCAAAAGAATAATTAGGGTCAAATTCGGCAAGCGTGGCGTTGATATGCGACAATGCAGTGCGCATATCCGCGCCCTGATGCAGTTTGATGTATGTATTATCTGCCTTAAAATTTTGAAATTTGGTTCCTGCCACGTAAAATCCAATTGGTTCGACTGCCATGCGAAAAGACGCAAATTTGATGTCGGTCATAAAACCTATAATATCAGCGCGAATCCATCCTTCAAACTGTGTGTTGAGTTCAAGGCCGAATTGCTGACGCGCCGTTTCGTTCAGAATCCAGGCGCCCTGCTCCGAAATTTCGTCCTCGCGGCGGAAACCACGACCTTCAGCAACTTCAATGCCCATCACATCAAGAAACGAGTAATGTACCGGAAATAATTCAAATGCTACCTGCTTGCCTCTATATCGAAAATTCAACCCTCCTCCATATCCATCGGCGCTCGACAAAAAAGCCGCACTGAAAGTAACTTCTTCAACTTCCGGAAATGCTTTGATTTGATTGGCAAAAGCATCGAGACTGCCCGCTATTCTGCTCGTTTTAACAGCAATGATATTATCTGTATGATATCCAAAATCCGATTTTTGAATAAACCTGTTTTGCAAATACATGAACGATGCGCCCACAATCAATGCAAAAGAGGTAATAAACTGAACGCCTATCAATGTATTGCGTAATTTCCTGCCTTTCGGCGACAGCCCGAAGCTTCCCTTCAACACCAACGCCGGAGCAAACGAAGTGATGTAATGCGCCGGATACATTCCGGCAAGAAAACCGGTAAATAATGCCACCAAAGCCGACCCGCCCACAATTAACGGATTTACCGCAAGTGACAGGTCGGCTTCTACCAATCGCGCAAGCGGTGAAATGTTAAACAGAAATAGGAGCAAAAGCGAAACAAGCCAAGACAGCATACAGACCATAACCGTTTCCGAAACAAGCGATATGCGTATCGTGTTCCTTTGCGCCCCCAATACGCGTTGCGCGTTTATGCTTTTGGCGCGCATGGGTGTAAGCGCAGTGCTGAAGTTGGTAAAATTGATGGCAGCAATGACAATAATGAAAATTGCAATGGCAAAAAGAATCATCAAGGTTTGTTTACTTGCCTTCGACACATTATCGTATTGTATATCGGTTAAAAAATGAATATCGGTTAAAGCCGTAAGATGCATCTGAAAGCCCATCTTTTCAAAATCTTCGCGACTGGCGCCCTCTCCGAATGCCGAGAAGTCAAAATACCGATAGAAGTTATCAACCAACTGCGAAGCGTTCGATGCATCATCAACCCGAATAAAAGCAGTGTAATTAAAGGCTCGGAGGGTTTTATCCTGATCTGGCTTCAATGTAAAAAACATATGGTTCCCGACAATGGTGTTCGATGGGAAATCGCGATATACAGCCACTACCGTGCGACTTGTTCCATCTTCCAAGAAAATCTGTCTGCCAACTGCCACCTCATTGCCGAATATCTTACGTGCCATGCTCAACGGCACGAAAACACCTTCCGCCGCATTATAATCTTTCGCAGAGCCTTCTACAAATTCAAAAGTAAACAGTTCGTAAAACTCAGGCGAAACAGTTACAGATTTTTCCTCGAAAAAATCCTTTTCTCCGATTTTTGTTTCCACATGGAAAAACACCGGACGACCTGCTAACGTTTGAAGTGCGCCGTCAACAATATGAGGCGATGACTCGAAGAAAGCATCGGCAATCATGCGAGGAACCAGAGGAACATTTTTATCCCCTAACATAGAAACGGAAGCATCTATACGGTAAATCTTATCATAATCTTTATGACATTTGTCAAAACTGTAATCATAATTAAGTTTAATCATGATGATCATGAACGTTGCAAAAGCAACGGAAAGGCCTAAAATATTTAACGTCACAGCCAATTTGAAACGGCGGGCTACGCTTATTAAATTACGAAATATTGGATTCATAAAATTTGTAATAAATTGGTACTCAATTTCCCGCTGATTTATGTAGATACTTATTCCTGCGATGATCTGCGCGATCAGCGGGAAAAATGTAGAAGTTATTGTGTTCTCATTGTTTAATTGAAAACCGGGAATCTTTTTTATAGATCTTAAAAAAGAAAAAAGGGAACAAAGCCAGGTAGATGCCAAATACAGCAATCGTCAAGAAGATGACTGCGCCTGGCCAATGCAATGTTTTGAATAGGATAAACAATACTAGAGATTCAGCGCCTATACAACCCGCCAAATACCACGTTAACTTTTTTCTCGGTACATTTTTAGATACGAAGACAAAGAGTGTAGGCAGAAAAAACATCACCAGTACCAATGTGATTGCGAATAGTATTATACCGGAACCCGGAACTTGTAACAATTTCATAACAACAGTGATCAAAATCCCTGTAAGTAATATAAAACCGGATGAATAAACAAGCTTCTCCAATCGTTTTCGTATTTTTTGAGGCAGGAGATAAAGAGTTTCTTTACCGATTTCATCCAATCCTTCGGGACAAATTCTTTTGACGGCTTGCTCGAGAGCTGTGTCAAAAGCAACTCCTTTTGACATTTCGTCTTCCACCACACAACAAAAGTGATCGACCAGGTCGTCCTTCATTTCACCAGGCTTGATGTTTCCTTTTGCTACTTCGTCGATAATCCGCTCTATTTGCGATTCTGTCAATCCAGCTTTCATGGAATGATTTTTTGAATGGTTTGTAAAAAATCTTTTAATTCAGATTCTCTTTCACATCTTTCGGTTTTACCTTTTTCGGTGAGAGAGTAATAATGCCTGACCCGTTTGCCGATATTCTCGGTTTCGATTTCCACAAAACCATCTTCTTTAAGCTTGTGTAAAGCCGGATATAACGAGCCTTCTTTGATCAAAATCCTATCCCCGGATAAATCTTTTACAGTTTGCGTAATCTGATATCCGTACATTTTGCCATTATCATTCAGCAGCTTAAGTATGATAATGGACAAAATTCCTTTTAAAAGTTCTTTAGAATACATAGGACAAATATACATAGAATATCTATATATAAAAATATTTCATGCATGTTTTTAACGAATAATTTGTAACAACTTAAAAAGTAATTGATTAACTTAGTCCTGTTCGCCCAAAGTCATCTGGTAATGTAGGATGCATCCATAACAACAGGTCATGGAGCAGAAGCAAGTAAAGCCAAAGGCTAGCCGTTGCTTTATCGAAAATGTTGGCGTACCCATGATGCCGGAACAAAACGACGGTATTTCTACTATTTGGATTTTCAATGGCAGAGATCAATTAATTGCCTCAAATAATTATATTTTACAAAAATGACGAGGCAAAAGTATTTGTTTTTCAAAATTCAATTTTAAAACCCGAAAAGAAAATATGACTTTGAGTCAAAATAGAGTTATTTGAGTAAGCAAATCAGTCGTAGCTAAATCATTACCCATTCGGATACAATGGCGTTGTTATAGCTTAATATACAGTTAGATATGCATAAACAAAGCGATCTCGCCGAAGGTAATCCCTTTCTTATCAAAAGATTGCTTCGTTGTTCCTCCTTGCAATGGCGTTCGTTTAAGGCTTTTGGATAGCCTCAAGCCACCAGGCCTAATTTTATAGATAGTTGATCGGATTGGTTTTTACTTTTGAAAACAGAATTGGTAAATCGGGAATTCTTGTTTTCAATATTTCCTGAAAAATTTCTTTGGTAAATTGTTCGCTTTCAAAATGTCCGATGTCGGCAATCAAAATATCTTGTGCGGCATCGGCAAATTGATGGTATTTGCAATCGGCCGTAATGAAAACATCGGCCTTTTTGCGGATAGCGTATTCCAATATAGAACTGCCGCTTCCACCACACAAAGCAACGGTTTGTATTTCCCTGCTGAATAGGTTGGTATGACGAATAGCCGGAGCAAGGAAAATTTCTTTTAAACTTTGCAGAAAATGTTTTTCACTAATTGGGTTCGGTAATTTTCCTATAACTCCTAAGCCGGTGGTGTAATTATCATTTTGCAGCGCTATTATATCGTATGCTGGTTCTTCGTATGGATGAGATTTTAATAATGCAGTGATTATGTTTTTCTTCAAATATGATGGAAAAACCGTTTCAAAACGGACTTCGGGTTCCATATGTAGCTTGCCTTGTTGCCCGACAAAAGGGCGGCTTCCTTCCAATGCCCGGAAAAACCCTTTACCTTCAATACTGAATCCACAAGAATCGTAATTGCCTGTATGTCCTGCTCCAGCCCCAAAAACAGTTTCACGAACAGCTTCAAAATAGTTTTGAGGCACAAATGTAACTAACTTATACATACTTGGTGCTTGTGGAGCTAAAACCTGCATTTCAATCAATCCGAGCTTTTCCCCCATGCGAAAATTTACTCCACCCGGCGTTACATCCATATTTGTATGTGCGGCATATATGGCAATGTCGTGTTTCAAAGCTTTAATAATTGCCCGTTGGTTGTCTGTATTCCCTAAGAATCTTTTAATCCCAGATAAAATAACCGGATGATGGCTGATAATCAATTGTGCACCCATATCAATGGCTTCATCAACCACTGTTTCTGTTACGTCAATAGTCAGTAATACTTTGTCGATGAACTGTTGCGAAGAACCAATAATCAAGCCGCTATTGTCCCAAGATTCTTGGAAGGATAGTGGTGCAAATTCTTCTATTACTTGTGTGATTTCTTGTAATATCATTTGGGTTGTTTTTGCGATATAATGTTGGAGGCTATTTCGTCATTGCGAGCGATAGCGAAGCAATCTTATTAAGAAAGGGATTGCTTCGTCGTTCCTCCTCGCAATGACGTTCATTTTGATATCTGAACAATCTTTTCAAATGTAATGGAAAATTTGCTGTTTACAAATTTAAAAATTGTTTACAATAGCATCACCCAATAAATGTGTTAGGCTTTTGCTTGGTCTAAATCAATTTTTCTAATTTTGCTTTAATTCCATAACAATAATCTTTTTCGAGAATAAAAGGAAAATTTTTCTTTGCTTCTGGATCAGCATTTCCCACTAAAAAGGCATTGCCGGCGCTACGGAGCATTTCCATGTCATTCGTACTATCGCCGAAAGCCCATGTGTTCCTTTTTTCAATGTCGAATTGTTTGCGCAAGAATGCAAGTATTTGTTCTTTTCCGCAGCATGTTGGCATTAATTGGACTTCGTAAGAATCGGCAGGATCACCAGCAGCAGGGTTACACTTTGTGAATACAA
>JAVBPN010000113.1:0-4203 GCA_031549585.1 Bacteroidales bacterium | reverse complement strand
GGGTCCTAGGTTCAAGTCCTAGCTGGGGAGCAAGAAAATCAAAGCCTTACAAAGAAAAATGCAAGGCTTTTTTGCTTTTGACATGTGAATTTGACATTTAACTTTCATCATTCCTTATTTCAATCTCAAGCTTTTTATCTGCAATAATCAAGTAAAGGAACAATTGTCCACGGAAACAGATAAAGGAAAAAAATTCCAACATAAAACCTGTCCACCTTCCATCCTGATTCTTCCTTCGGAATATTAATTGAACTACAGGCAATCTCATGATTTCATAAAATTCAAAGTCTGATAAATCATCCGTTACAGGGATTTTCTTTGCAATATTTGAGAGGTTACTACTCAATTGCAATACACCATTTATATAAAACAGGCCTAAACACTTAATTTTCATACAATTTGTTTGATTTTGATGGGATTAGTTTTCATTGTATCAAGGTTCAGGAAAACTCCATGATAATCGATCATACATTCACGGAAAAACTTCCAGAGCAAACCACAACCCAATTGAGCCAGCGTAGAGTTGATGAATAAGTCTTGCTTTTGCAGTGCTTCAGCTAATGAACAGCTTGGCCCCGATTCCTGCTCCTCAAGCTTTGTATAATCGAACAACTCTGTTACCAATGGTAATCTTTTCACTGTTTTGAATTTTTTCGATATTGGTTGCTTTATATTTGTCGATCCCAGTACAACTTGCCCACTTGAATGTGAATTCCCGAAATCCAGCCAATAGATGAACTTTTCATAAGGATGAACATACCTGTCAGGCTTTATTTTCAAAGCATCATGTACATACAAACGTGATATGATGTTATCCGTACAGGTGATGATGATGTTGGCGGGATTCCCACTATAGGTGGTAGAAATTGAATTCCAGTCCGTTCCGAAAAAACGGTTGTCTGTGCATTTACGGAAACGGCAAACACGAACATCATCAGAAAGTGGATAAACCCGGTACGCATAACAGATATTCCATTTTTTAACAAATACGGGTGCAAATATAATGATCATTTTTATTTAATGAAACAATGTTGCAATAATAAAAATAGTACATTTATTACATTTCGTCATTTTGATAAATTGTATATCTTTGTGAAGTTTATTCTTTTATCGAAAAAATGAATGCCGTAGATATTCTGAAAAGTAAGGGATTGAAGAAAACCGCCCAACGCATTATGCTGATCAACATATTGCAAAAGAAAGGCGTTTCGTTGACCGAAGGCGAAATCAAGGCTGAAGTGGGCGAATTGTATGACCGTATTACATTTTACCGTACCGTGCAAACGCTTTTGGAGGCCAACATCATACACCGCATCACGGTGGACAATATTACGGTCAAGTATGCGTTGAACCATTCAGACCATGGGTATTCCGGAAATCGCATCCATTTTTTCTGCAAGCAGTGTCATTCCGTTACGTGCCTTCAATATACAGCCATGCCCAAATATCGTGTTCCGAAAGGTTTTAAATCCGAAGAATGCGAAGTGTTGATAAAAGGAGTGTGCGACCAATGCAGTATCATATAAAATAACGAAAAAGATGAATACCAATAAAATTATTCCCTGCCTTTGGTTTAATGCCGATGGCGGCACGATTTCAAAAATCGTTGAATACTACAAAGGTATTTTCGGTGGCGATTTCAATGAAGGTTCAATCATCCCTCTTGGCGAAACGCCCAGCGGGCATACCGAAATGTGTGAAGTACAGATTTTCGGGCAAAAGTATTCCCTGATGAGTACGGCGGAAGAACATCATCCGTTGAATGACGCTATATCGTTTGCAATTAATTGTAAAGATCAACGCGAGATTGACAACTATTGGGATTACTTTACCCGCGAAGGCGAAGAATCTCAATGCGGTTGGTGTATTGATAAATACGGGCTTCGTTGGCAGGTGATTCCTGAAAACATGGAAGAACTGATGAACAAACCCAATGCGTTTGAAGTGATGATGGGCCAGAGAAAGATTGTGATTGAAGAATATTTGAAATAATATGGATAACAGCAGGGTGTATAAAATGTCTTTTGCAAGCGTCTATCCGATGTATGTTCAAAAAGCCGGGAAAAAAGGACGTACAAAAGCTGAAGTTGACAGCATTATCTTCTGGCTGACAGGATACGATAAACAGTCGCTGCAACAGCATATTGACAATAAAACCGATTTCGAGGCTTTCTTTGCTCAAGCGCCGGAAATCAATCCGAATGCGTCAAAAATAACAGGTGTAATATGCGGTTATCGTGTGGAAGAAATTGAAGATAAACTGATGCAACAGGTTCGCTATTTGGACAAATTGATTGATGAATTGGCGAAAGGAAAGGCGATAGATAAAATTCTAAGGAAGTAAAAACGAAAATTGATATATGATGCAATTTATTCCCACAACGCTACATTCGTTAGAATCATGGCGTAGTGAGTATTTGGAATCGCTACATTACGCGCAGGATATGCACTCCGAATCAATGATTCGTTGGATGGCCAGCGCCACTTGTTGGTTCTTGAATACAAATGACACTCCGGCCGGATACATCATATTGAATAATACTAACGAACTGGTCGAGTTTTATCTTAACAAAGATCTACTAACTCAAAAAGAGATGGTCTTTTCGAGGGTAATCGAAAACTTCGGTATAAAAAGTGTATATTGTAAATCGTTCGATCAGGTATTGCTCACCTGTTGCCATAAATTTTCAGTTTCAAGTAAATTGACCGAATATCTCTTTCAGGATTACAATATTCAACCTAACGACATTTTTTTAGATCATACGATTGATGTTCGCCGGGCAACTATCGACGATGTGCCGTTTTTGAACAGCTTTGAAAATGAATTGATGGAAGAGGGTGAGGAGATTGAGCCTTATGTCAGGAATAACAGCGTTTACATGTTCATGAGAGGAGAGGAACTGGTTGGCTGCGGATACCTGTTCAATATTATTCCCGGACGAGTGCATTGGGACGTAGGAATGTGGGTAAATCAGCCTTTTCGCAGAAGAGGGTACGGCACGCAAATCATATCTTACCTGATGAGATATTGCTTTGATAACGGGTTTGTACCAACAGCCGGTTGCGCCGAAGATAATACCGCATCACGGCTGACACTCGAAAAATGCGGATTCGTAAGTAAGCTTTGCCTTATCAATTTTCAATTTTAGTTACTTGTTGCTCGCGTAAAGCTGTCCGCACGCGGCATCTATGGATGATGATGAACCAATCCTGTTTATTGACAACCGTGTAATCAGGTAAAACCTTGAGCGCCTTATTCCATGAAGCATGAACAGCCTCGTATTCCGCCGACGTGACTGTGAAAAGTTCGGGCAGGTCAACCTTATACGCAACGGTAATATCGGCATCCTTGCTGATAATGCAACCGTGCTCAACAGTCATGATCGGGAACCTGCTTTCCAGTGTTGCCGCTTTCATTACATTCCTCATGACCTGCGGCTTTTACGGATTAATTTCCAGATACTTATTCGGTTGATCAGGTAACAGGGGCGGTAATAACGCGCCTGTAGCTTCATCAATCCATGTTCGCCGTATTTGGCGTTGAGCGAAAAGGTCGACCACACCAATACTGACGTAGCAATAACGCCAAAGCCGATACAAACCCACTGGTTGATGTCGGCCATATACATCACCACAAAAACAACGAACACAGCCAACAATCCCCCCGCGAAAATGAACAAATACTGGCTTTGGAGCCCTTTCAATTCGGCAGGCTTGCCAATACCTTTTTTAACAGTATATTCCGCCATGATCCTACAAAAAGAAAGAACGTAAAATTGTGGCTGCCACACTCAGGAAAATGCACGCGCCGAACCAGCTTGCTGCTGTTTTACTCGTGTCGGGATCACCTGAACTGAACTTCGAGTATACTTTCACCCCGCCGATCAACCCAACCACAGCGCCGATGGCGTAAATTAGTTTTGTTGCAGGATCAAAATACCCCGATACCATTGTTGTAGCTTCGGTAATCCCCGCCGAGCCGTCGCCTTGTGCAAAAGAACTTATGGTTGCCAGCATGAAGGCCACCATCATCAAAGACTGTTTTTTCATACGAATTAAAATTTTGATAATGTCCGTTATTTATTGATATAAAATATTTATCTTTGGGTCAAAAATCTATGTTATGTTAAGTATAAGCGAATATTTTTGTCCCAATGAGCAATGCAAAGAGTATGGCTTACGCAATCAGGGCAATCTTGTAAA
>JAVBPN010000178.1:0-6347 GCA_031549585.1 Bacteroidales bacterium | reverse complement strand
ACGTTTGGCAACCAACAATCAAAATATTGATTCCCTGATACAGGTATCCCAACAGAGCTTTTACCGGATGGACAAATATCTGCAAAAGAACAACCGCGGCAATCTCAGCGCTTTGATGATTTGTGGGGCATGGCTTGAAGGTTTATATTTATCGACACAAATATTAAAAGATCATCCCTACGATAAATTAGCAGAAAGTATTGGCGAGCAAAAAGTATTGTTCAATGAATTACTTTTGATTTTGCAAAATTTTCAAAGTGAAGAGTATGTAGCTAATATAGTCGACGAGTTGCTGACCATTAAGTCTATTTATGACGGAATTAGGATAACGATAGAAGTGGGTGATCCCCAATCTGTTGAAGAAAATGGTCGTTTGAAGATTATTCAAACCGAAACCAGTACAGTTCATTACACAGATGAGCAAATGAAACAAATAATTACTCAGACAGAAATAGTTCGTAATAAGCTGATAAAATAATACCCATGAAAAGAATATTTTTCTTGACATTATGTTTGTTTATCGTTGCTTGTTTTACGCAAACGGTGAAAGCTCAGACCGAAGCACAACGAATAGAATTGTGTACTAAAGCAGCGGGAAACGATGCTACTTTTCAAGATGCTTATCCATTCCAATTACAAGGAGTATTGGAAGGTGAGCGCGTACCCGTATTTAGAAAAGCTATAGCACTTCGTAAAGGAAATCGATATAGATTTACCATTTGTACCGATGAGGAATCCGCCGGACAAGCGATGTTACAATTATATGATGAAAATAAGTTGATCGGCAGTTCATACAATCAAACAACCGGTAGGGAATACCAAAGTTTTGATTTTGAGTGTCATAAAACCTCTGCATATATCTTATTCTTTTCTATAAAGGATGGGAAAGGGGGATCAGCAGTGGGAATTGTGTCGCATATCACATCTCTTTAAACAAAAGTCCCTATAACGGGACTTTTTCTATCTTTAACCGTTTTTAAACTTGAACATATGTTGAAATTTTTGAAATACACATTTGCCGCTTTTATCGGCTGCATGATTGCCCTACTATTGGTATTTCTGATGTTCATCGCAGGAATGTTTGCTTCAAGCCCGATAGTTATCCAAGATAAATCCATACTAAAAATCAGTTTAGATGTTCCGGTATCGGATCGATCGGCCAAAAATCCAATGAAAAGTTTTGATTTACTCAATCTTACTACCAAATCGTTGGGATTAAATGACATTTTGTCCAATATTGAACGTGCTGCCCATGATTCCAAAATACTAGGTATATATCTGGACATGAGTTCGATATCTACAAATATAGCAACCACTGAAGAGATCAGGGTAGCTTTAGAAAATTTTAAAAAATCGGGTAAATTCATCATCAGCTATAGCGATTCTTATTCGCAAAAAGCATATTATCTGGCAACAGTTGCAGATGAAGTATATATGACTCCCATTGGCGATTTCTTCCTGAAAGGAATGAGTTCGCAAGTGATGTTTTATAAAAATGCGCTGGATAAGTTGGACATTGACATGCAAATTATACGTCATGGAAAATTCAAAAGCGCTGTGGAGCCGTTTATGTTGGAGTCGATGAGTAAAGAAAACCGGGAACAAACAACGGCTTTTGTCGGTTCTATCTGGAATTCATTATTGACAACCATTGCCCAGGCACGTAATTTGCCAAAAGAAGAACTGACAGCTTGGATTGATGGTTTGGAGATTTATGGCGCAAAGCCTGCTTTAGAAAAGAAATTGGTCGATGGTCTCCTATATAAAGATCAGGTGCTGGAAAAGTTGATTGAACGGACAGGACAGAAAAAGATAGAAGATCTGCGCATGGTATCTTTGTCTAAATATATACAAACCGAGACTCCTCCAAAATCAAAGAAAGACGCGAAAAATATCGCTGTTATATATGCACAAGGCGATATTGTGATGGGAGAGGGGAGTAATGGCATCACATCTGAAGGAATGTCGGAAGCTATACGTACAGCACGCCTTGACACTACAGTGAAAGCCATTGTCTTACGGGTCAATTCGGGAGGAGGAAGCGCTTTGGCGTCGGACATCATCTGTCGCGAAGTTCAATTGGCATCGGAAGTGAAGCCGGTGATTGCTTCTTTTGGCGATGTAGCTGCTTCCGGTGGATATTATATCGCGACACAAGCGAATGTAATCGTTGCCGACCCAACCACCATCACCGGATCAATCGGTGTATTCGGCATGATTCCCAATATTAAAGGGTTTCTTAAGAATAAATTGGGTGTGACTTCCGAGTTCGTAAATACTAACCGCCATTCCGACATGGAAACCATCATGCGTCCTTTAGATGCGGAAGAGCTTCAGTTGATACAAAAAAGTGTGGAGGATATTTATGACACATTTATTACACGTGTCTCTACAGGCCGTGGCATGAGCAAAGAATCCGTTGACGAAATCGGACAAGGAAGAGTTTGGAGTGCAGTGGATGCTAAACGTCTCGGATTGGTGGATGAATTGGGAGGTTTGGAACATGCCATTCAAGTGGCAGCAGGAAAAGCAAACCTAACTGATTATCACATCATAGAATTGCCAAAGTTGCCCAATCCATTGGAAACTTTATTATCCACATTTGAAGAGGATATGAGTATCAAATTAACCAATGAAGAGTTGGGCGATGCTTACAAATATTACAAACATTTGAAAAGCATATTGGAAATGGAAGGGGTACAAGCTCGTTTGCCTTACAGGATAGAATTAAATTAATTAAACACATGGATATTGCATTGATTGGTTACGGGAAAATGGGCAAAATCATTGAATCTGCCGCATTGGATAGGGGACACCGGATTGTTTTGAAAATAGATATCGACAATCAAAATGAATTTACCCGGGAGAATCTTCAAAAAGCACAAGTAGCCATAGAATTTACAAGTCCAAATACTGCTTTTCAAAATGTAACCCGTTGTTTGGAATTTGATGTTCCGGTAGTTTCCGGATCAACAGGGTGGTATAACCGTTTGGATGAAGTAAAAAAAATATGCTTGAAACAAAACGGATCGATGATGTGTGCCTCTAATTTCAGTATTGGTGTAAATATCTTTTTCGCTTTGAATCACTATTTGGCTAAGATCATGAATCGCGTTATGGGTTATCAGGTCAGCATTGAAGAAACACATCACGCGGCCAAATTGGACGCTCCAAGCGGTACTGCTATCACATTGGCCGAAGGAATTCTTGAAGAAATCGGCCAATTGAAGAAGTGGGAACTTGGTGATAAAAGTTCTTCGGATATATTGCCAATCAACGCCATCCGTAAAGATGATGTTCCCGGAACCCATTCCGTCAAATATGCGTCAAATATTGACGACATTGAAATCATTCATACAGCGCATAGTCGGCAAGGATTTGCTTTAGGCGCAGTGTTGGCTGCCGAATTTATCTATGATAAAAAAGGCATTTTTTCCATGAATGATTTATTACAATTAAATTTTTAACGTAAAACTTATCACGTATAAGCCTCATAATAAAAACCAGTATGAAGAGCACAAAAGGACATAAAGAAAAGAAAATTGATGATCAGGATCAGCCCAAATCAAAAAACAAATACATCAGGTTTGGCATTGTCACGTTGATTTATTTGCTCTGGGTAATTTGGGTAGGTAATTGGTGGCTTCTGTTGGGTATACCTATTCTTTATGACATTTATGTGAGCAAAAAAGTCAATTGGACTTTCTGGAAAAAACGTAATGGTCCTAACAGTAAAGTAGTAGAATGGATTGATGCACTTATATTTGCAGTAGTTGCTGTTACTTTGATCAATATCTTTATTTTCCAGAATTATAAAATTCCTACCGGATCAATGGAAAAGACCTTGTTGATTGGTGACCATTTGTATGTCAGCAAAATCAGATTTGGCCCCAAAATTCCCAACACACCGCTCTCTTTTCCGTTTGCCCAACATACCTTGCCGTTTACCCAAAAAACCAAATCATATCTGGAATGGATCAAATGGCCATATCATCGTTTGGCAGGAATAACAAAGATTAAAAATGATGATAATGTGGTTTTCAACTTTCCCGAAGGCGATACAGTCCTTATTGCAGACCAAGCGAGTAGTTACTATGCACGGGTACGCCAAGAAGCAGAACATTTGCAGATGTTGGATCAATCAGTCGGATTAAAGAACCCATTCAGTTTTTATGAATATCAGGCTCGTAAGTCAATTCTTAGCCGGGAAGAAATCACGGTAAGGCCGGTCGATAAAAAGGACAATTATATCAAACGATGTGTTGCTATTCCTGGTGATACTTTGCGAATTGTAAACGGGCAAGTGTTTATCAACGGTAAGCCTCAAGAACTCATCGAAAAGTTGCAATACCGATATGCTCTTCAAACAGATGGATCGCCTATTAATAGCAAGACGTTGGAAAAAATGGATGTCTATCAAAGCGATTTTCAGCCTCTTTATGAGCTCGGGTCTGGTTGGTTCACTATCTTATTGACCGATGCTAATTTTGAATTGGTGAAAAAAATGTCCAATGTCCGTGTTGTAGAAAAAATGATCAGGCCAATGGGTATGTACGATAGCAATATATTTCCGCATAGTGAGTTATATCCTTGGAATGTTGACAATTTTGGTCCTTTGTGGATTCCGAAGAAAGATGTCACCGTGAAAATTGATACATCCAATATTTGTTTTTATGCACGGGTCATTTCCGCATATGAAGGCAACGAGCTGAGAATCAGCGATGGTGTTATCTATATCAACGGAGCTCCTGCCGACAGTTATACGTTCAAAATGGATTATTATTGGATGATGGGGGATAACCGGCATGATTCTTTGGATTCCCGTTTCTGGGGTTTTGTTCCGGAAGATCATATTGTAGGTGCGCCGCGTATTGTATGGTTGTCACTCAATAAGGAAAAATCATTCCCGATGAGCATACGTTGGAACAGGATATTCACCAGCGCGGCCAGATAAAGGCAAAACAAATCGAATAGGTTTTATCACTTTTAATTCACTAATTAAACTTGAAAATAATGTATCGACGGATATTATATTTCCTTTTAGGGACAATGATGATGGGTATTGTCTCAGCACAAACCCCAGTTGAAATGCCATTATGGCCATCCGGAGCTCCCGAAAGTAATAACATCAAAGAGGCTGAAACTACGGCCAATAATTTTTTACGCAATATTAGTGAGGGACGATTATACATATACCATGCCGACAAGCAAAAAAACACAGGCGTTGCCGTTGTTATTTGTCCAGGAGGCGGATATGTAGGAGAATCAATGTGGAGCGAAGGACACGATTTTGCTAAATGGTTTGCGCAACGAGGCATCACGGCCATCGTGTTAAAATATCGTTTACCGAATAAAAATCATACTATTCCGCTCAAAGATGCGCAAAGAGCAATGAGAACAGTACGTGCCAATGCTACCGAATGGGGCATTAATCCACAGAAAATTGGTATTGCCGGATTTTCTGCAGGGGGACATTTGGCGTCTACTGCCGGAACCCATTTTGATAATGGTAATCCGTCGGCATCTTCTTCCATCGATAAAGCCAGTTGTCGTCCCGATTTTATGATTCTTTTCTATCCTGTCATTACCATGAAGGAAGAATTTACACACATGGGGTCGCGGCTCAATCTTTTAGGGGAAGGTTATAAGGCAGATTTGGTACATTTGTATTCCAACGAAGAACAGGTAACAGCGCAAACCCCTCCTACCTTTTTGATCCTCAGTGATAACGACGATGCTGTTGTACCACAAAACAGTGTTGAATTCTATTCAGCGTTGAAAAAGGCAAAGGTTCCTGCTGTAATGTATATATTATCTACAGGTGGACATGGATGGGGGACTAACCCATCAAATGCAAGGTATACAGAATGGTCACCTCTATTGGAGAATTGGCTAAAACCCATATGTGCTAATTAACATAACTTGTATATGTTTCAATGGCTTATAGACCTTGATAAGGATTTTTTTCTGTTTCTAAACGGCTTGCATGCTCCGTTTTTAGACAATATCATGTGGTGGATTTCCAAAACTACTACATGGATACCATTGTATATCTTCTTATTACTCGCCATTATTCTCAAAAAGAGTTTAAAACCATACCAGATCATCATTACGCTTTTATTTCTTGCACTGACTGTATTATTGGCTGATCAAATATCTGTATTGATCAAAAATCTGGTAGAACGTCCGCGCCCAACGCACAATCCTGAAATCATGGATTTGGTTTATACGGTTAGGAATTATCGTGGCGGCGAATTTGGGTTTGTATCGTCGCATGCTGCCAACGTATTTGGCGTAGCTGCTTTTCTGGTTTATTTTTTTAAAGACCGGGTATGGAAATGGTTATA
>JAVBPN010000289.1:0-10558 GCA_031549585.1 Bacteroidales bacterium | reverse complement strand
GATCATTGATATAGGATAAATGAGCTCCTTCAAAGATATATTGTATAAAATATCTCATAAGAGAAAAGCCACAAGCATTTTTGCTCCCGGTTGAACAACATTTGAATAAGGTTACTTCCTTTGCATCGTAAGTAAGTCCGTATATTGTTTCTATATTTTCATTTATCATTGAAAATGGGGACTTTTTGAATTCTCCCATTAGTTCTAAATAAATTGGAGAATTGGGAATAAAACGTAAAATACCTGCAATTTTATCTTCGGGAGAATTTGGTAAAAACCAGTGCCCTTTGTATTCAAATTCTATTTTCATTTTCTATGTTTTGGCTTTTTAATAATTACACTGTTTTTGCATCCAATTCCGAAAGGAATTGAATATTTATAGATATTGTATTTGATTGATTTTGTTCGACCCCAGCGGGGTCGGATAAATGGCATTAAACGATTATCATCTATAAATATTTGAGCCCTTCGGGTTCATTTTATGTAGATGGTATATTATAAAAAGCAGTTGCAATCTTATGGCTACAACTGCTTTTATGTTTATGTGTGCTTATTTCTTTATAATGCCCAATGCTTCGAGCAATTGTGGTTTTTCATAAAGAGCGATGCGTGCAATGGCGCGAAAATCGCTATACCAATCGGCTAGTTCGTCAAAAGCCTTGTCGCGGTCAACGGTTCCTTGTTGCGCAAGGCCTTTTCCTTCCTGCCCTTTGCTATGAGCTTCTCCTACTTGATTGACTTGTTGTAGCTCGTTGGTAAGGCGTTCGGCATTTATATTGAACCTCTCTATCGTAGCCAATGCGTTGGGATCACTGAGCAGATTGGTATACAAGATACGGGCATCGCGCATCCATCCGGAAAGGCTTTTGCGCCGTTTGCCTGTGGCATTGATTTGATTTAAAAAAGCGGAATTACCTTTGAAAGCAACCCTGGTTACTTTAAGCATGACCATATAGTCTGCATATGCTTTTTCAAATAAGCGGTTGCTTACCGAAGTGGCTTCGTACTGTTGTCCGTATGTTTTTACATGCTCGGCCATCAGGCGGTTCGCTTTTTCTACAAGGGCTTTACCCTCTTGCATGCGCGCTGCATTGTAGCCGTAGGCAGCCATTGCGGCAGCGATTTCAGTGTTGTTTATTGCACCCAAGATACCATCTTCGTACTGATGCAATTTCTTTGCAATGATTTTTCCATCCATGATTCATTAATTTTAGTAGGTTTGACTTCTAGTAAAAAACGATGCAATATATAAATATTTTGTTTAATTTATATATCGAGTTTCGTTAATTTTTACTTTTTCGCTTTATTTTATGAACAGTCGGACGAGTTTATTTGATAATGTTGTTGTTTGATTGAGTAGATGGATCGTGTTTTTGTAGAGTTTAGTTACTTTTGTGTGGAGTAAGCAAACGATTTAGTGTAGCAGAAAGATTTTTTAATGAAGCAGGATGATTTTTACCTGTAATATGGTTGTCTTTATTCATAGCATAGCTATGTTTATTTGTAGCATGGTTATCTTTGTTTGTAGCAGAGTAACATTGTCAATGTAGTGGAATGATTTTTCAGTGTAGTTGGGTGGTCTCTGTATTGAGATACAGCCTCCTTATGCTTCATGTGCTGATTTTACCTATAGTACGAGAGCTATTTATTTGTAGTGGAACGGTTTTTCCGGTGTAGCTGGATAGTTTTTGTATGGAGAAAAGGTGTCTTTACATGTAATAGAATGATGTTTGTTTCTAGCGGATATCATGATTAAAGCGTTTATTTTGTTTCAGCCAGGATGTATGGCTCCGAAGGAGTCATATGTTTATAGACAATCGAACGATCAATCATTGTATTCGACTCCTTCGGAGTCGCACACCGGCTACGTGGCTATTCTCTATAAATATGTAATTCCTTTGGAATTGGTATAGAATATAATACAAGTAGATTTAACTCTTGATTCGCTTGATTGGCGATGTTTTGTATCATCAGTCATGTTTTATTCGTTTTCGTTCACCCAATCGAAAAGATATTCATCCTTAAAACTTATTTCAAATTTGCGTAGCATCTCCAAATATTCTTCTTTGAATGACTTTTTTTGATGATGTTTTTCTTGATTTTGAATGTATAGGATAACATTGTTTAGCGCGGAGTGACTGTAAGAAAAAGCGCCAAAACCTTCTTGCCAATAAAACGCATGTTTTGTGAAATTTTTCTCATTGATAAATGTATTAGACGATTTTTTAATTTCCCTTATGAGATCAGATAAGCAGCAATTGGGTTTCATACCGATCAAGAAGTGTATGTGATTAGATGTTCCGTTGATTACGATCATTTTTTGCCCTTTGTTTTGGACAATTCCTGTAATGTATTTATATAATTCGTCGTTCCATGTGGAAGCGATAAGCGATTCCCTGTTTTTTACAGCAAATACCACTTGAATGTAAATTTGTGAAAAGGTTTCTGGCATAAGTTATAGGTTTAATAAAAGATTAAATGTTTTTATTGTAATCGTTTGTTTTAGAGTGTTCTGTTTATGGAGCTTCTCATGAAATTTTCTGTAATAATACTATGTTTTAATATTGCAAATGTATTCATCTTTTGGTTTTATTTAATCCCGTATGGGATTAAATGTTTGTAGGTCGTAATTTTTTAATTCTATACGACTCCAGATGGAGTCGTATGTTGTGTGTCATTGTTTATTGTGCTATAAATATAGGAATCCTTCGGATTCTATATTGTGTTTATCTTATTTTTGAGGCCTCAAAATAATATGCAATTGTTTAATCAGATGTGTAATATCTTTGATTTTTCCGTTATTCAAACATATTATTTGTCAGGTTGTTTTTTATATCACAATAAATTCCGCTATTGACTGATGCGGCTTTTGTCGATGTGTTTTTCGATTCATCGAAAATTGCTATCTTTGATATCGGAATGTAAAATTGAAATCTATCCATCCCAATGCTGATCACATTATTAGTCCTTCTTGTCGCTGTTGTCTTTTTTGTTACTGAAAAAATACGCTCGGATTTAGTCGCTTTATGTGCCCTCATTACATTGATGTTATTCGATATATTGACGCCAAGCGAAGCCTTATCTGGATTCTCCAGTACCATTGTCATTATGATGATTGGTTTGTTTGTGGTCGGAGGGGCTATTTTCCAAACAGGGTTGGCTAAAAAGATCAGTGGTAAAATATTGACGTTAGCAGGTGATAGCCAAACGAAGTTATTTATTTTGGTGATGTTGGTTACATCGGCTATTGGTGGTTTTGTGAGTAATACGGGAACCGTTGCCTTAATGATGCCTATTGTAGTGAGTTTGGCTGTGGCAGCCAATGTTAGTCCCAGCCGTTTTTTGATGCCTTTGGCTTTTGCCAGTAGCATGGGTGGCATGATGACCTTGATTGGGACGCCTCCTAACTTGGTGATTAATGAAACTTTGATAGATGGCGGATTTGAAGGACTGTCTTTCTTTACCTTTTTACCGGTAGGGTTGATTTGTGTAACATTGGGTACATTAGCTCTTGGTCCGTTGAGTAAACTTTTCCTTACAAAGGATAATGGCAACGACGAAAAGGATAAAAACAAAGGTAAGTCATTGAAAGATTTGGCTAATGAATATCAGCTTTCTCAAAACCTTTTTCGTATTCGCATTAGCGTTGGATCGTCGTTGGTCGGTAGAAAGTTGCATGAATTGCAGATTCCGCAAAAATATAATATCAATGTGTTAGAAATAAGGAGGAGGGCCAATCCCAATAATCCTTTTATGAAAACCATCAACCAAAAGATTGCCGGGCCTGAAACAGTTATCGAAGAAAATGATATTTTGTATGTGTCGGGGACCTTTGAACGAGTGCGGCTATTTGTTAATGAAAATCGTTTAGAATTGGTGGATTCTCACCAAACTGAAGAAGAGGCATCGCCTACTTTTTCAGGCAAGCTTCGTTTTGACGAAATTGGTATTGCTGAGGTGGTGCTTTTGTCTAATTCATCTTTGGTAGGGAAACCGGTCAAAAGTTCTGGTTTTAGGGAAAAATATAATGTAAATATTTTGGGTATACAACGTCGTAAGGAGTATATCCTACAAGATTTGAAAGATGAGAAAATACAATCGGGTGATGTGTTGCTGGTGCAAGGGGAATGGAGTGATATTGCACGCCTCACCGAAGAATCATTAGAGTGGGTAGTGGTAGGACAGCCTCTGGTGGAGGCGTCTAAAGTACCTCTTGACCAGAAAGCGCCAATAGCGGCGTCTATTATGGTTTTGATGATTCTGGCGATGGTATTTGATATTGTTCCGGCAGTGACCGCTGTAATGGCCGCTGCTGTGCTGGTAGTACTTACCGGATGTTTCCGAACCGTGGAGGAAGCTTACAAAACAATTAATTGGCAGAGCATTGTGTTGATCGGCGGTATGTTGCCGATGTCGTTGGCCTTGGAAAAAACCGGCACAGCTGCTCTTGTTTCAAGTACTTTAGTAAGTGGTTTGGGATCATACGGGCCGTATTTTTTATTGGCAGGTATTTATTTTGCTACGTCACTTTTGACGTTATTTATTAGCAATACTGCTACAGCGGTATTGTTTGCTCCAATCGCCTTGCATGCGGCGGTAGAAATTGGTGTAAGCCCATACCCATTTGTGTTTGCTGTGGCAGTAGCAGCCAGTATGTGCTTTGCTAGTCCGTTTTCTACTCCACCTAATGCCCTGGTGATGTCTGCAGGACGTTACACTTTCATGGATTATGTGAAGGTGGGCTTGCCCCTGCAAATACTTTTTGGAATTGTAATGGTATTTGCTTTGCCGTTACTCTTCCCGTTTTGATTGATTTCATTTGACATGTGATTTTTGGATTAATTGATTTTATGAACCCAATTAATCCTAACGCATGTTGATTTTTTTAATGTATGATCGTATTATAATATATAAGTTCAATGAGTAATTTTATTAAAGAAGAAGCATTAAGATACCATTCGCAGGGAAAACCTGGAAAAATCGAAGTGGTTCCAACCAAACCATATAGTACACAATCCGACCTTTCGTTGGCTTACTCGCCGGGTGTTGCCGAGCCTTGCCTTGAGATTGAAAAAAATGCCGAAGATGCCTATAAATATACGGCAAAAGGTAATTTGGTTGCAGTAATTTCTAATGGAACAGCGGTACTTGGATTGGGTAATATCGGAGCGATAGCCGGAAAACCTGTTATGGAGGGTAAAGGTTTATTATTTAAAATCTTTGCAGATATTGATGTTTTTGATATTGAAGTTGATGCGACTGATGTTGACAAATTTGTAGAAACAGTCAAATCCATAGCGCCTACTTTTGGAGGAATTAACTTAGAGGATATTAAAGCGCCTGAGTGTTTTGCCATAGAAGAACGTCTTAAAAACGAATTGCAAATTCCTGTGATGCATGACGATCAACATGGTACGGCTATTATTTCATCGGCTGCCCTGCTGAATGCATTGGAACTTGCAGGTAAAAAAATAGGCGATGTGAAAATAGTCGTTAACGGAGCTGGCGCTTCGGCTGTGGCTTGTACAAAATTATATATGCAATTAGGTGTGCGGCGTGAAAATGTAGTGATGTGTGATAGCAAAGGTGTCTTACACACTTCGCGTACCGATCTGAATGCTGCCAAAAAAGAATTTGCAACGACGCTGAATGTTCATACACTTGAAGAAGCGCTTAAAGATGCTGATGTTTTCTTGGGATTGTCGGCGGCTGATGTGCTTACGGAAGATATGATCCGTACAATGGCTGATAAGCCAATTGTGTTTGCTTTGGCTAACCCTAACCCGGAGATATCTTACGAAAAGGCTATAAAATCGCGTACCGATATTATTTTTGCAACCGGGCGTAGTGATTATCCCAATCAAGTGAATAATGTACTTGGTTTTCCATACATTTTTCGGGGTGCGCTTGACGTGAGGGCGACTACAATCAATGAAGCAATGAAAATTGCTGCGGTACGTGCTTTGGCTGCCTTGGCCAAGGAACCTGTTCCAGATACCGTTGTAGCAGCATACAACAAAAAAAGTATTGCATTTGGCCGAGAATATTTAATCCCGAAACCTTTAGACCCTCGGTTGGTGACGGCTATTTCTGTTGCTGTAGCTAAAGCGGCTATTGAGTCGGGTGTGGCACGGCACGTGATTACCGATTGGGAAACATACATATTTAAGCTTGAAGAACGTATGGGGCAAAGTAGTCCATTGATTCGTACCATACGTAATCAAGCCAAGTTGTCACCGCGCCGGATTGTATTTGCTGACGGAACAAATCCGAAAGTATTACAAGCCGCCAAAACATTGGTTCATACAGGTATTGCTAAACCTATCCTGATTGGTAATAGTGAGAAAATTTCATGCCTGATGGAGGAAAACCAAATTGAAAAGGATGGCATTGAGGTGCTTGATCCATGGTGCGAACAAGAACGTCAACGGCGGGAACAATATGCCCATACATTTTTTGAAAAACGGCAGAGAAAAGGAATTTCAATGCAAGATGCTATTGAAAGAATGAAACATCGTGAATATTTTGCCTTGATGATGTTGGAAACCGGCGATGTAGACGGTTGTATTCTTCATTATGACAATAATTATATTGACACTTTGCGTCCGGCATTACAAATTATTGGAATGAATAATGAAGAAAATCACGTGGCGGGCATGCAAATATTGCTTTCCAAGAGAGGCCCGTTATTCCTTTCGGATGTATGCGTGAATCCTGAGCCTGATGCCAATTCTTTGGTTCAAACGGCCCGATTGACTGCCGACGCTGTGCGCAAACTGAATATTGACCCACAAATAGCCATGTTGTCATTCTCAAATTTTGGTAACATGGGAGAGGGGAGTCCCGGAAAAGTTGCTAGTGCTGTGGATATCCTGCATAAAGAATATCCTGAACTTTCGGTAGATGGAGAAATGCAGGCGGATATTGCTTTGAACAGGCGTCAGCGTTTTGCGAAATTTCCTTTTAACACATTAAAGGATAATCGCGTGAATACGTTTATTTTTCCATGCCTTAGCTCGGGTAATATTTTGAGTAAGTTCATGATGGAACTTGGCGAAGTAGAGTTTATAGGCCCGGTATTGCTCGGATTGGCTAAGCCTGTGCATATTATGCCGGAAGAAACATCGGTGCGCGATTTAGTTAATATTACTGCTATGGCAGTGTTAGATGCGCAAAATATTAGTTCAGAATAGTATTGTAGTCAAATATTTAAAAACAGTTTGGAAAAGTATGTGATGTCAACATCCCATACTTTTTTTATTCCACAGTTACCGATTTAGCTAGATTACGCGGCATGTCTACATCCCGTTTTTTGTTGACAGCAATATGATACGACAACAATTGCAAAGGAATAGTTGTCAAGAGCGGATCAAAGCAGTCTTCTGTAATAGGTACTTCAATCACGTAGTCGGCAATAGCTTTGACAGCTGTGTCATTTTCGCTTACGATGGCAATGACACGGCCGTTACGGGCTTTAATTTCCTGAATATTGCTGATCACCTTTTCATACATACCATTATCGGTTGCAATAGCAACAACCGGCATTTCGCTGTCGATAAGTGCAATGGGGCCGTGTTTCATTTCAGCAGCCGGATAACCTTCAGCATGAATGTATGAAATTTCTTTGAGTTTTAACGCTCCTTCCAGAGCTACCGGATAATTATATCCCCGTCCGAGATAAATGAAATTATGTGCATAGGTGAAAATGTTAGAGAGATCTCTGATTGATTCATTGTTCTTTAGGATTAGCTCTATTTTGTCAGGAATAGTATTAAGTTCTTGCAATAATTCAAGAAAACGGTGTTCGGCAATGGTTTTCTTTTCGCGGCCAATGCACAATGACATCATGGTAAGCACCAACAATTGGGCAGTGAATGCTTTGGTGGATGCCACACCGATTTCTGGGCCAACATGCGTGTATGATCCTGAATGCGTGTTGCGTGGGATGGAAGATCCTACAACATTACAAATGCCGTATACAAAAGCGCCCGCTTCTTTTGCCAATTCAATGGCTGCTAATGTATCGGCTGTTTCTCCCGATTGCGAAATTGCTATAATGATGTCATCCGGATAGATAACCGGATTGCGGTAACGAAATTCCGACGAATATTCGACTTCGACGGGAATGCGGCAAAATTCTTCAAAAAGGTATTCTCCAATTAAAGCGGCATGCCATGATGTGCCGCAAGCAAGAATGATAATGCGTTTGGCATTAGTGAAACGTTCTTTGTTATCAATAATGCCAGATAGTACTACATTATTGCATTCCACGTTAATACGTCCCCGCATGCAGTCACGTAAAGTACGGGGTTGTTCAAAAATTTCTTTCAACATGAAATGCGGATAGCCACCTTTTTCCAATTGGCTTAGGCTCATTTCCAATTGTATGATTTCATGTGTTTTCTCAGTATTGCCAATGGTGACGATTTTGGGTTGTTCGTGGCGTTGTACAATGGCAATTTCTTCATCTTCCAGATATATTACTTTGTTGGTATATTCAATAATCGGCGAAGCATCGGATGCAATGAAGTATTCATTTTCACCGATACCCAATACCAAAGGACTGCTTTTGCGGGCAGCAATGATTAAATCGGGATTGTTTTTTTCAATAACGGCTATGGCATATGCTCCTACAACATGACTTAATGCCAATTGAATGGCAGCGCACAGATCATTGTGGTCGAGCTTTCTTATATATTCAATTAATTGTACCAATACTTCGGTATCTGTGCTGCTTTGAAAGTGAAAACCTTTTTGTATCAATTGTTCTTTCAGTACGGCATAATTTTCAATGATCCCGTTGTGTATTAAAGCAAGGGTTTCCGACTCGGAATAATGTGGATGGGCATTGGCATTGCTGGGTTCTCCGTGTGTGGCCCAACGGGTATGAGCTATTCCTATTGTCCCTGTAATATTTTTATTTTTACAAAATTCTTCTAAATCGGCAACACGTCCTTTTGCCTTATAGGTATTCAATTCGCCGTTTTGTCCGCCTAATGCCACCCCAGCACTGTCGTAGCCGCGATATTCGAGCCTGTGTAAGCCCTTAATTAAGATGGGATACGCTTCTCTATCCCCTATATATCCTACTATTCCGCACATTTAAATAACTAATAATCAAATAAATATTGACATACAATTTTTATCTCAAAAATAATAATTCCCTGTATTTTGGTAATGGCCACATTTCATTATCTACAATCAATTCTAATTTATCAATGTGGTAACGGATTTCATCAAAAAAAGGCACTACTGTACGGCAATAGGCAATCGCTTTTTCACGCTCACTTTCTATTTTATTGGCCATTTTGCGAGCTTCTATCATTTGATAGACTTTTTCTTCAATGATTTTTAACCGTTTAGAAATCTCCTTGATTAAGGTAGAATTTTGGCTCGAAATGGTTTCATCATTATATAATAACTTAATTTTTGATGCATTATCGAGTAGTAAATTCTGATAACGGGTAGCTATAGGTATAATATGATTCATGGCTAAATCACCTAATACGCGAGATTCAATTTGTACCTTTTTGGTATAGACATCCCATTTAACTTCGTTTCGCGCGTGTAATTCTTTTTCGTTGAACACGCCTGTAGAGGTGAATAGTTGAATAGATTGTTGGCCTAGGTATGCATCATAAATCACAGGAACACAGGTTTCGCAATCAAGCCCTCGGCGCATTGCCTCTTCCTTCCATTCATTACTATAGCCATTTCCATCAAAACGAATGGGTTTTGATTCGATAATATATTTGCGGATTAT
This sequence comes from Bacteroidales bacterium, assembly GCA_031549585.1. Lineage (GTDB taxonomy): Bacteria > Bacteroidota > Bacteroidia > Bacteroidales > UBA4181 > JAIRLS01. Next base: position 795 of record JAVBPN010000289.1, on the reverse strand, counting down.
AGAAAGAATGGCTTCATCTTTTTTCTTACCTGAAGCGATTAGTGCATCTGTTTCGGCCTTGAATTCTTGTAATTGATATGCTACGGCTGTATTAAGAGCAATCATGGCTGAGGCACAGTTCGCTGATGAGCCTACAGCGCGGAATTCAAATCTATTTCCGGTAAATGCAAAAGGTGAAGTGCGGTTACGATCGGTATTGTCCACCAAAATGTCAGGAATATGTGTTAACGGAAGCCGTGTGCCGGTGTTTTCGGCCATCAGGATGGGAGATGTGCCCTCGCTTTTTTCCAGTTCATCAAGTATCGATGATATTTGGCTTCCAAGGAAAATTGAAATAATAGCTGGCGGCGCTTCATTAGCTCCAAGCCGTTGCACTTTGGATGCCGAAGAGATACTTGCTTTCAGTAAGCCATTATTTTTATATACTGCCATTAGCAAATTTGCCAGAAATGTAATGAACTGTAGATTCTCTTGTGCTGTTTTACTTGGGCTCAGTAGGTTAATGCCTGTGTCGGTACCCAACGACCAATTGTTATGCTTGCCCGATCCGTTGATCCCTTTGAATGGCTTTTCATTCAATAATACTTTGAAGCGATGGCGTTCGGCGACTCGCTTCATAACAGACATAAGCAACAGGTTGTGGTCTACGGCAAGGTTGGTTTCTTCGTATATTGGGGCGACTTCAAATTGGTTGGGGGCAACCTCATTATGGCGTGTTTTTATGGGGATGCTCAGCTTATAACAGTCGTATTCGAGTTCTCGCATAAATGCTGATACACGGGTTGGAATAGCGCC
>JAVBPN010000051.1:0-2632 GCA_031549585.1 Bacteroidales bacterium | reverse complement strand
TAAACACGAATGCCATGTATCAGAATTAATCGACAAGCTAATGGATGTAGCTATTGCCGAAAAAGACAAAGCAACACAAGAGTTCCTGAGATGGTTCATTAACGAACAGGTAGAGGAAGAAGAAACGGCAAAAGCTATTTTAGATAAATTCGAGGTATTCGGCGTACATGGCTTATACTCTATCAATCGTGATTTAGCCAAAAGATAACAAGAAAGTTAACCAATTTCCTAATGATCCATACGGATCATTAGGATTAAAACCAATATGAATCATGAAAAAGTACGAATGCGAAATATGTGGATACATTTATGATCCCGAAAAAGGAGATCCCGATAGCGGAATAAAACCCGGAACTGCCTTTGAAGATATTCCGAATGACTGGGTATGTCCGGTTTGCGGAGTAGGCAAAGAAGATTTTTCTCCCGTAAACTGATGTACAAAGGCTGTTCCATGCGAGCAGCCTTTGTTGTTTTATACCCCACAGGAGATTTATATTCAAAGAGAATAAAAACATAGAAACCTCTTTGAACTAAAGAGTTAATGATTGGTTTATAGTACTAACAATAATTTAAAAGTTATGATCCAGAAATTCTTATTCCCGAAAAACACGTACAACACATCCGCTTCGATTGCGTTGTTGATATTACGTGTTGCTTTTGCAGCAGCATTCATGACTCATGGATGGGTCAAGCTCACACATTTCGATGCTACTGTTCAAAATTTTGCACCCATGGGAGGTGCCGTCACTGCCGTATTGGTGACATTTGCCGAGTTTTTTTGTTCCATAGGAGTCATGACGGGATTCCTTTACCGGCTTGCATTGATCCCAATGATCATTGACATGACTGTTGCCTTTCTACTTGCACACGGAGCAAGACTGACCGGAGAGAACAACGGTGAAATGGCTTTCCTCTATTTAATAGGGTTTATTGCACTGATGATTATGGGTACCGGAAAGTATGCGGTAGATCAATTCTTGGTGAAGAAAGGGCAATGATTAAAAGGCTTCGTTGAAGTTAAAATAAAAGCCCATAGTACCTTCCCCAAAACCAAGATCAAGGCGAAGGTTCATGCGTGGTTGCACTTCCAAGCGGTAACCAATACCGCCATTAGGTAACCAGTTTTCAAATTTCCAACTGGAAGCAATAGATCCGGTTGCTAACCATACAACAGCTCCACTTTTACTTCGTTTACCAGAGCTGCGGTAAAAGGTATGCCTGTATTCGGCTATTCCGAAGATCATGTTATTGTCTCGATACTGTCCCCAATGGTATCCACGTAAATCAAAGGGCGTTCCAAGTTGTGACATTTCCCCATATGGAACATCGCCATCGGTAAAACGTCCGCGAAGTTGTAATGCCAATGTTTGTCCCGGTTTATTGACCCGGATATAGTGACGAACATCTACTCCATACATTTGGTAATTGTTATCCCCACCAAGGTAATGCCCATAAAAAGTTGCTTGAGCCTGTAAGAACCATCCCGACCATGCATTGACCGCTATGTCGCGAGTATCAATCATAAACTCAGGGCCAAAACCCATGTTAAATGGACGTTCATTGTAAAAAGCATAATTTGGATCATTGGCTACCATATCGCAAGCATTCGATCCTTTGGTATAATTGAGGTCAAGCCCCGCACCAATAAAATAATTTTTCCTAAACTGCCAGTATGCATGAGGATAAAACTGTACCCAAGTACGTTCAAACTTGGTAGTAGTATCACTTTGCTCAATGTGCGAATTTTCATCATAGCCAATCCCGAAATAATTGTCGTTCATGTCTTTTAGCCAAATATCGGCGTTAATCCTTAATTTATCGTGCAACCAAAAAGTAGTCGGCTTACTGGATATGAAAAAAGAGCTCAATCCTCCCGACTTAAACCCGATCCCAATATTAAACGGCATCGATGACCGTTGCAAAGCTGTATCTTTCTTATCGGTACGCCAAGAAGTAAGCACGCCTCCAGCAATGGTAAATCCCAACTCAGGTGTATAAGCTGGCCCAACAAGCGGTGTAATAAGAAATTTCCCTTCCTTTGCTTTTTCTTCCTTCTTCTGCTGACGAATTTCTCTTTTGGATAAATGTGTGCTATCTTGTCCATACGTAGGAATACATAAGACAACAAAAGCCAATATGCAAAAAATAAATAAAATAGAATTTTTATACATCTGAATGTACAAATAAATATTAGTTTTTATTGAAACCGCCAATTAAGATTAAGCATAAATTGTGATCGTTTACCAAACGTGCCCAATTCACAACGCAATTGCCAATGCTTGTTGTATTGAAATTGCGCTCCGAAAATCAAATTCCATGGACCAGCTACTTTCTTATCCAACGAATAATCAACTGTTGATCCAACTAATTGATCTACCATATTGTCCAATTCATCTTTGACTTTGGGAAGTAATTTTGGATTGGCATCAATTTGAGCTTTGATATCAGCCACTTCCTCCGAAGATATTACATCCGACATGGCAATGTGCCCAACAGTTTGTGCCCGGATACTTTGATAAAAAGCCCCTAACCAAATAGTTACTCCACGCTCAGGGTGGCGGGCAGAAACAAAATTATGGCCAATACGGGTATCTAAATTATATGCTGGAACCGGCTTTTCTACCACATCTAA
>JAVBPN010000023.1:0-5788 GCA_031549585.1 Bacteroidales bacterium | reverse complement strand
CGAAAGAATGCTACAAATAGCTCGAAACACAGATGCCGGTTTGGTATATGCGGATCACTATCAAATCAAAAACAGCATTAGGAATACCCATCCCGTTATTGACTATCAAGAAGGTAGTTTGCGGGATGATTTCGATTTCGGTTCATTGATCTTGTTTCAGACCGAAGTTTTTCAATTGGCTGTTGCACGCATGGACACAGTTTATCGTTATGCTGCATTGTATGACCTGCGGTTAAAAATATCCCAAACAAAACGTATTGTACGTATCCCCGAATTCCTATATACAGAAATGGAAACGGACACACGGAAATCCGGAGAGATCATGTTCGACTATGTTGATCCTAAAAACAGAGAGGTACAAATAGAAATGGAAAAGGTCTGTACACAACATCTAAAAGATATTGGTGCATGGTTAAAACCCGAATTTCTCGATGTTAATTTCTCAAAAGAATTTTTTCCTATTGAAGCCTCAGTGATCATTCCTGTCTATAATCGGGAAAAAACTATTGAAGACGCTATTCAATCCGTATTATCGCAAAAAACAACATTTCCATTCAATGTGATTGTTGTCAACAACCATTCAACCGATCAAACAACTCAAATCATAGAACAAATAGAAACTCAAGACAACCGCTTGATCCATATCCAACCGAAGCGTAACGATTTGGGCATTGGCGGTTGTTGGACTGAAGTGATCATGAATCCGGCATGCGGAAAATTCGCGGTACAATTGGATAGTGATGACCTATACGCACATAATTCGGTACTTGCAACCATTGTCAACGCATTTTACGAACAATCGTGCGCCATGATCGTAGGTACATATCGAATGGTGAATTTTAAATTGGAGGAAATACCTCCCGGCATCATTGATCACCGGGAATGGACACCAGAAAACGGACGAAATAACGCACTACGCATTAATGGACTGGGTGCACCCAGGGCTTTTTATACACCAGTATTGCGTTCTATCAAAATACCCAATGTAAGTTACGGAGAAGATTATGCTGTTGGGCTTGCCATTTCCCGCCAATACCAAATCGGACGTATTTACGAGCCTCTTTATTTATGCCGTCGCTGGGAAGAGAACTCCGACGCCTCATTGGATATAACCAAACTAAATGCCCACAATGCCTATAAAGATTTTATCCGTACTACAGAATTGTTGGCAAGAAAAATAATGATTAATGGTTAATGATCAATTATTTTGATCGTGTACCGTGCACCTTGAACCGTATACCATAAATCTTATGGAAAGCACCAACAAACAAGTACTTGAATTCATTCACCGGCAGATGAATGATTGGCCGCTGGCGGCCCAAAACTACAACCAATTCAGTCATACGAAAGAACGGATAATTGCTTTTGACGAATTTAATCTGATTGTCCAATTCAATCCCGAACGCATCCGCTCATCTGCTGCAAAAGTAGATAAACAAAGTATTACCGAACGAAAATGTTTTCTATGTACAGAAAACCGCCCTGCGCAACAAGAAGGATTAGAATATCCTGGCGGATATACAATTTTACTGAATCCCTATCCTATTTTTGAAAAACACCTAACTATCGAAACCGGGCATATACCACAACGAATTGCCGGACGAATGGGCGACATGTTGCGCTTGGCGAAAGATCTAAGCGATTTTGTAATATTATACAATGGCCCGGAATGTGGCGCTTCTGCACCCGACCATTTTCATTTTCAGGCCGGAACAAAAGACACATTGCCTGTTGAATCCGAACTTGACAGGTTGAAAAAACTCCTGTACAAAACAAACGAAGGTTGTGTATGGACAATGAACAACAATATGCACACCATTGCTACATCATCTCAAGATACAGCGATGGCAAACTACCTTCGCAAAGTGATTATCTATACATCTCTTAATCCCGCATGGGTTGAAACGGAATTTAACCGGATGATGGATGCGTTTGCTAAAATACAACCGGATAAACCCGAACCAATGGTCAATATATTGGCTGCTTTTCACGAAGATAGGTATACCTTATTTGTATTTCCCCGGCAAAAGCATCGGCCATCCCAATACGACCAAGAAGGGGAACAGCAAATTATGTTTAGTCCCGGTTCGGTAGATTGCGGAGGGTTATTGGTGATTCCACGTGTCGAGGATGAGCCAAAAATAACCAAAGAAACCATTGCCGACATGTTTATTCAAGTAACGCTTGCAGATAAAGAATGGGAATTACTCAAAAGTCAAATCATTGTACCAATACATTCTAATAAATCATAAAATCAATCATAGATCATTCATATGGAGTTCATATGCCTCAATACAATTAAAGATCAACTGATTAAAAATACAACTTATTAAATCTGTAAATTAATCTTTTAGATGTTGATTCTCTGACTCATATACAAGAATGTGAAAAAACTTTATTGCTACAAATTATTATTGGTTTTTTTGATTTTTTGTATTTCATTTGTGAAGGGAAATACAACAACAGATTCTTAAACATTTGGGGTAATAGGAAGAAGAATTGGGAGTAATTTCTATTATTGGTTATTATGAATAGGCAATATCGCATATTGAACTGCAAGTATATTTTGTCTTTCTGGTTGGTGATTTCTTTGCTATTTAGTTTCCAAGCTTGGGGACAGGAATTAGACAACGAAATAAGCCAATTGACTCCATTCATTCAATCGCTTCGTAACTTCTCAAAAAACATTCCCCAGGAAAAAGTATACTTGCATTTTGACAACACCAGTTATTATCAAGGCGACCATATCTGGTTCAAATGTTACATTGTCACTTGCGAGCAGCATCAACTAAGCCAGCTAAGCAAAACCTTATACGTTGAACTCCTGAATCCGGGTGGGGAAATCATCGACAAACGGATATTACCCATCGAAAATGGACAATGTCATGGTGATTTCACGCTCAATCAACTGCCGTTCTATTCGGGTTTTTATGAAGTACGTGCCTACACCAAATACATGCTGAATTTTGGCGATGACGCTATATTCTCCAGATTATTACCTGTGTTCAACAAACCAAAAATAGAAGGCAACTACGAAGAAAAAGACATGTTGAAATACGGCAGGGGCGATTATCCTATGAAAAGGGCCAAACCGGAAAAAGGAAAGACTGTAAACCTCCGCTTCTTTCCTGAAGGAGGTGACATGATCCAGGGCATCGCATCGCGGGTTGCATTTGAAGCAACGGGTGAAGCCGGCAATCCGATAGACATTACCGGTGTGGTGATTGATAAAAACAATCAGGAATTATACCAATTTACCACCTTGCACGAAGGACGGGGTGTATTTACGTATATCCCCGGTGTTGATAAACAGGAAGCTGTAATAGAATATTTCGGAAAAAAATATCGATTTGATCTGCCCATAGGATTACCACAAGGAGTAGTGATGGAAGTTGATAACCTGTCCTACGCTGATAGCATTGGAATCACCTTGAAGAAAAGCGGGTACGCTTCTTCTGTCAAAATACTTGGGGTCGCTATTTTAAGCGGAGGCAAGTTACAAAACCATTGCTATGTATACATTGCTGATGACAAAATCAGTTTTAAAATAGATAAAACAAAATTGCCTTCAGGAGTATCCCAAATCGTATTATTCAACAGCAAGGGGGATATTCTTTGTGACCGTCTGGTTTTTACCGGTAAAAATGAATTATTGGATATCAAGGCAAAAACCAATAAATCGGCTTATCAACCTTACGAACCAGTCGATATGGAATTCTCTGTAGCAGTCCTGGAAACAAATCCGGCAAACACGACTTTCTCTGTGTCTGTGAGGGATGCTGCCAACGAGGTGGAGAGCAAACAAAATATTTTAACCGATCTTTTGTTGATGTCCGAAATCAAGGGTTATGTCCGCAATCCTTCTTACTATTTTGAAGACAACAACGATACACACCGTGCAGCGCTTGATGTATTATTGATGGTGCAGGGATGGCGACGTTATTCTTGGAAACAGATGGCCGGAGTTGAAACCATTGACCTGAAATATCTCCCCGAACAGGGAATAGAAACCAGTGGAAAGGTTGTTTCCTTGGGAATAAAGCAAGTACCGAAACCCAATGTTGATGTTTCCTTATGGTTGCAAAAAAGAGGAGAAGAAGATGAAACAGGCGGCAGCTTTGTTGCATCCTTTGTTACAGGCGATCAGGGACGCTTTTCTCTTGTGGCGGACGTGTATGGAAAATGGAACATGATATTGGGTGTAACCGAAAAAGGAAAGAAAAAAAATTATCAAATCATTCTGGATCGGCTTTTCAGTCCTGAATCCAAAAGGTATCGTTATGCAGATATGCAGGTAAACATTGCCGAAAATAATGATGAACATATAAATGACGAAGAAATACCCGACCACCCGGAAGAAGATTTGAAGTCATTTTTTATTGCTTATAAAGATTCATTAGCCAAATTAAGCATCAGTGAGAAAACCCACCATTTGAAAGAGGTAACGGTTACTGCTAAAAAAAGAACCAAGGAACAGGACATTTACCATAGCCGTTCTACATCATTAACCTACTATGATGTACGTTCGGAATCGGATAATATCTATGACAGCGGTAAATATATTGGTGATGACATACACCAAATGCTAATGAATACGAATGATTATTTTACTATCGTACGGGGCGGTAATCGTGAATTTTTATTTTATAAGAATAAGTTGACGCTTTTTGTGATAGACTATCAAAGTACTGAATGGTCTGAATTAGGATATTTCAAATATAAAAATATCAGGCTCTCTGCTATTAAATCTATGTACATTAATGAAAACACCTCTGTTATATCTCAATACATAACCTCACTCGATCCCACGTTGTCACCATTGGAGATCGCTCTCACGTTGGGTTGTGTTGTCCTTATCGAAACCTTTCCTGACGGCGAAGTCCCTGTTGAAGAATCAAAAGGGATAAGAAAAACGAAACTGGAAGGATATAGCTTGGAGAAGGAATTTTACAGCCCGGATTATTCGGTGCTTCCGCCTGAGCCCGACTATCGTCGTACCTTATATTGGAATCCGTCGGTAACTACGGATGAGCATGGCCATGCAAAAATAAAGTTCTATAACAACAGTAGTTGTACGAAATTCGGCATCAGTGCTGAAACTGTTACATCTCTTGGGTTGATCGGAATTTATAAAAATGAATAATTATTCAAATCTTAATAATACTTATTTTTACCGGACATATTAACAAAATAGGTTATTATGAATAGGCAATATCGCATATTGAATTGTAAATATCTTTTGTCTTTCTGGTTGGTTTTTTCTTTGCTTTTCGGTTCCCAGGCTTGGGGGCAGGAATTAGACAACGAAATAAGCCAACTAAACCCATTCATTCAATCGCTTCGCAACTTCTCAAAAAATATTCCCCAGGAAAAAGTATACCTGCATTTTGATAATACCAGTTACTATCAGAGCGACCATATCTGGTTCAAATGTTATATTGTTACTTCCGAACAACATCAACTAAGCCAGCTAAGCAAAACCCTATATGTTGAACTTCTAAACCCAGGCGGAGAAACCATTGACAAGCGAATACTAAAAATCGAAAACGGACAGTGCCATGGTGATTTTACACTCAACCAGCTTCCGTTCTATTCGGGTTTTTATGAAGTACGTGCATACACAAAGTACATGCTGAACTTTGGCGATGATGCGATGTTTTCCAGATTATTGCCTGTTTTCAACAAACCAAAAATAGAAGGCAACTTCGAAGAAAAAGACATGTTGCAATACGGCCGGGGTGGTTATCCGGTGAAAAGGGCAAAACCGGAAAAGGGAAAGACCGTAAAC
>JAVBPN010000091.1:0-36846 GCA_031549585.1 Bacteroidales bacterium | reverse complement strand
TCATCAGTGCATTTATCGGAGCTACAGTTGGATTTTTATGGTATAATACTTATCCTGCCCAAGTATTCATGGGCGATACAGGAAGCCTTGCCATCGGGGGCATCATTGCTGTATTTGCCATTCTCATTCGTAAGGAGTTATTAATACCCATATTGTGCGGCATTTTCTTGGCAGAAAATATCTCAGTGATGCTGCAAGTAAGCTATTTCAAGTATACCAAAAGGAAATATGGTGAAGGGCGGCGTATCTTATTAATGTCGCCATTGCATCACCATTACCAAAAGAAAGGCTATCCCGAGCCAAAAATCGTAACCCGGTTTTGGATCATAGGAATTATGCTGGCCGTGGCAACCATTGTCACGTTGAAGATGAGATAATAGTAGGAATGACAAGACGAGCAAAGTAAAAATGGAAAAAAATCAAGACAACAACAGGATTGTGATCCTTGGAGCAGGCGAAAGTGGAGCAGGCGCCGCCGTTCTGGCAAAAAAACAGAAGTTTGAAGTATTTGTATCAGATGCAGGCGAAATCAAACCTGAGTACAAGAAGTTGCTGGACAAACACCGTATCTTGTTCGAAGAAAAGGGGCATACGATGGAAATGATTCTTTCGGCAAGCGAGGTCATTAAAAGTCCGGGAATTCCGGACACTGCACCTGTCATCCAAGCATTGATTGATGCAAAAATTCCTTTTGTATCCGAAATTGAATTTGCATCGCGTTATACCAAAGCAAAGAAAATATGCATTACAGGCAGCAACGGCAAAACTACCACCACATCATTGATATATTATATGATGAAACAAGCGGGTATGAATGTCGGCATGGCAGGTAATGTGGGTAAAAGTTTTGCTTTGCAAGTGGCTAAAGAAAACTATGATTATTATGTGATCGAATTAAGTAGTTTTCAATTAGAGGGCATGTTCCGTTTTAAAGCTGATATTGCTATTCTGCTCAATATCACTCCCGATCATCTCGACCGTTATGATCATAACCTTCAGAAGTATGTCGATGCCAAGATGCGCATTCTACAAAACTTGACGCAAGAGGAATATTTCATTTTCTGTTCGGATGATGAAATTACCATACGTGAATTGGAAAATATAGTATTGGCAGCTCAAACATTGCCTTTTTCTGTCGAGAAAAAGCAATCACCGGGTGCATATCTGGAAAATGATATGCTGAATGTGGATTTCAGAGATAGTGTTTTTTCAATGCCTATCGACAATCTATCCATCAAAGGACGCCACAATATTTATAATTCCATGGCGGCAGGTATTACAGGGCGTGTATTGGAAATCAAGAAAGAAAACATCCGTAACGCCTTGTCTACATTTCCCGGAGTAGAACATCGTTTGGAGCATGTGCTTCGCATCAAAGACGTGGAATACATTAACGATTCAAAAGCTACCAATGTTAATTCAACATGGTATGCGTTGGAAAGCGTTAAAACACCGATTGTATGGATTGCCGGCGGGACAGATAAAGGCAACGATTATTCGGAATTGATGGACTTGGTAAAAGAAAAAGTACATTCATTGGTTTGCCTTGGAGTTGATAATAGCAAGTTAATCAAATCCTTTGGCGAAGTAGTGCCTCAATACGTTGAAGTACAATCAATGGCCGATGCTGTAAAAGCCGCTTACCAAATGGCTAAGTTAGGAGATACGGTTTTGCTTTCGCCTGCTTGTGCCAGCTTTGATCTTTTCAACAATTATGAAGACCGCGGAAGGCAATTCAAACAATATGTGAGAGAATTGTAAATATTGAATAGTAAAATAATCATCATAAAAAGCCGTCAGTTGCGATCTAAAAAACGCCAAAATGGAATTTCTAAAAAAACACTTTAAAGGCGATCCGGTAATATGGGCCATTATCGTGGTATTAACCATATTTTCCCTGCTTGCGGTATATAGTTCCACCGGGACTTTAGCCTATCGCTGGCGCGGAGGCAATACGGCTTATTATGTGCTTCGCCATTCCGTTTTTTTGATATCCGGATTAGTCGCCATTTTCGTTGTACATCAGATTTCTTACAAGTATTATGCGCGGTTATCTCCGATCTTATTAGGCATTGCATTTATCTTGCTTGTTGTAACATTATTCTGGGGCGTATCCGAAAATGCAGCGAACCGACGCTTGCCCGTACTCGGATTAACATTCCAAACATCAGACTTTGCAAAATTGGTATTGGTTATTTATTTGGCGCAACGCTTGGCCTCAAGGCAAAATAACATCCTGGATTTCAAGAAAACGCTCTTACCTATGTTCATCACGATCAGTATAGCCTGTGTACTGATCTTACCTGCCAATTTTAGCACAGCAGTACTGTTATTTGCCAGTAGCGTGACACTCCTATTCATTGGTAGAGTATCATTCAAGCAACTAACCGGATTGTGTGCCATTGCCGTTCTTGCTGGAATGCTGATTATCGGCGGCTTATATGGGCTGCAGAAAGCGGGAGTAAATACAGTAATTACGCAACGGGCAAGCACTTGGGTAGGGCGTGTAGACCGTTTTTTCTCAGATGAAACGCCAAGTCAGGAGAGAAAGCAAGGAGCGGATTATCAACCCATACAGGCTAAAATAGCAGTCGGGACAGGTGGAATCATCGGAAAAGGGCCTGGGAACAGCGTACAACGTAATTTCTTGCCACATCCTTATTCCGACTTTATTTATGCCATCATTATTGAAGAATGGGGATTAATCGGAGGAATGGTTATACTTTTTTTGTATATCAACCTACTACACCGAACCATATTGATTGTGCGAAAATGCAACAAGACATTCCCAGCCTTTCTGGCGATAGGGCTGGCTATCGGTTTGGTATTTCAAGCCTTGATGAACATGATGGTCGCGGTCGGATTAGGGCCGGTGACCGGACAACCCCTACCATTGGTTAGTATGGGTGGAACGTCCCTGATATTTACAGGGGTATCGTTAGGTATTATCCTCTCTATCAGTCATGATGTAAGAAAGCAAGAAGAAGCGGAAGCGGAAGCGGAAGCGGAAGCGGCACGGGAAGCCAACGCCCAGCAAGAGGCGGAAAATCAAATTTCAACTCCTCAGCCAGCGCCATTTTAAACATATTCTATTAAAACCAAAAACGGAAAAGACATGTCTATACCCATTGAATTAATAGAAGAACCGAAATCAGGAAAGCGGAAACGTGTGATCGTCAGCGGTGGCGGAACAGGTGGACACATTTATCCGGCTATTTCCATAGCCAATGCATTGAACAAGGTAGACCCATCAATCAAAATACTTTTTGTGGGAGCGGAAGGACGCATGGAAATGGAGAAAGTTCCTGCTGCCGGATACAAGATTATTGGCTTGCCTGTACGTGGGTTTGACCGTAAAAATATGTTCCGCAACATTTCGGTGTTGTATCGCTTGATTAGAAGTATTTTCATTGCAAGAGGTATCATTAGAAGGTTTCATCCCGATATTGCCATTGGCGTAGGGGGATATGCCAGCGCTCCTGTGCTCTTGGCAGCATCAACCAAAGGTGTTCCTTACATTATTCAAGAACAAAACTCGTATGCCGGAGTTGCCAATAAACTATTGGCGCGCAATGCAAAAAAGATATGTGTGGCTTACGAAGGGATGGAAAGGTTTTTCCCAAAGAAGAAAATTGTCGTCACCGGCAATCCTGTTCGTCAGGAATTAGTTGATTGCCATTTGACGCACCGGCAAAGTTTATCTTTCTTTGATTTGGAACAAGGCAAGCAAACATTACTTATACTAGGAGGTAGTTTGGGTGCACGAACCATCAATGAAACAGTAGCCGCAAATTTGGACATGATTCCTTCTCATATTCAAGTAATTTGGCAAACAGGGAAGAATTATTTTGAGCAAGTCACACAAAAAGTGGGCAATAAGAACAATGTAAAAGTATTTGAATTCATTCAGCGCATGGATTTGGCATATGCGGCAGCCGATTTGGTCATTTCCCGGGCAGGAGCAGGAACAATTTCCGAACTGAGTACTGTAGGAAAGCCTTGTATCCTAATACCATCGCCTAACGTATCCGAGGATCACCAAACCAAAAATGCTATGACATTGGTCGAAAAAGAAGCAGCCATCATGATACGCGACAACGAAGCGGCTGAAAAACTCATGCCCATGGCAATATCTATGGTACAAAACCCAGAAATATTAGAACCACTGGCAGATCACGTACGCCTGTTGGGTAAATTCCACTCGGCAGAATCAATAGCCAAAATAGTAATGGACATCATGAACCGTAAGTAATAAACAAAAAATGTCAACCAATAAACCCTCAAATATAATAGGGAACGACCTTTTAGATCGTTGCAAGCGTATCAACGCCTTGTCGGAGATTGGATTAACCTATGCTGATGATTCGTATGATGTAGAGCGTTACGAAGAATTACGCAGTATCAGCAGGGAAATGATGGCTATGTTGGGACATTATGCTGCCGAAGATATTGAAGCGCTCTTTTTAAACGAACGCGAATACAAAACGCCACAAGTGGACGTCCGTACAGTGGTATTTGACAATGAAGACCGCTTATTGCTGGTTCAGGAAAGGTCTGACGGGAAATGGTCGTTGCCGGGCGGCTGGGCAGATGTCGGATTTTCAGCTTCCGAAGTAGCTGTTAAAGAAGTGCAGGAGGAAACCGGATTGGATGTGAAAGCGGATAGATTGATTGCCGTTTTTGATAAAAAATGTCATCCGCACCCACCACACTTGCATTATGTGTATAAAATGTTCATTGAATGCAGATTGGTTGGTGGCGTGTTGCAGAAGGCTTTTGACATCCTAGATCTAGGATTTTTCGACGAGAACCACATTCCTTCCGATATTTCGGAAGAAAGGGTTACTCCGGGACAAATCAAACTGATGTTTGAATATCATCGGAATCCGGATAAAAAGACCATGTTTGACTAATCGATCATAAAATGTTTATTCATCTCATTCAAAACAATCCCGTTTGGGGCGAACATCGCCAAAGTTTGGCGAAGCTCGATCGGCTCATGGATCTTGTACCCGACAAGCCCGGCCTAATTGTCTTACCGGAAATGTTTGCCACAGGATTTCATGTACAAATGGATCATTCTGAAATTTTGATTTCAGCAAGAGAAACACGTGAATGGATGGAACACCAAGCAAAAGCGAAAAATAGTTTGATCGTTGGCAGCATGGCAGTGGTAGAAAATAATAAAGTGTACAACCGCTGTTATTGCATCGCACCAAGTGCTGTTATCGAATACAACAAACGGCATTTGTTCAGCATGTCGGAAGAACCGCAATGCTTTTCATCAGGAAGTGAGCAAGTGGTATTTGAATGGCAAGGATGGAACATCATGCCCATTGTATGTTACGACTTACGGTTTCCGGTATGGTGTCGAAATTTTCCGAAAAATCCGTATGATCTATTAGTTTGCGTTGCCAGTTGGCCTGTCGTCAGAAAGGATGTATGGCTTACTTTGTTGAAAGCGCGGGCAATGGAAAATCAATCATACGTAGTGGGAGTCAACCGGACAGGGGCGGATGGAAATGGGTTGGAACATCAAGGGGATTCTATTATTTATAGCCCCAAAGGAGAAATAATCGGCCAATTGTCCTATCAGGAAGGGGTAGAAAGTTTTGAAATTTCACTTGATCCATTGAAAAAATTCCGTGAAAAATTCCCGGTATTGAATGATGCAGATCATTTCATCATTCCAAATACCCAAATCAACCAAAAACACAAAATCAAAAATTAAGGAATCAACATGTTTCGTCGTATTTATTTCATCGGTATCGGAGGCATTGGCATGAGTGCCCTTGCACGTTATTTTCGCGTTAAAGGTTGCGAAGTATGCGGATACGACCGTACTGAAACTGTACTTACCAAGCAACTCCAAGCCGAAGGCATTTCAGTCCATTATATTGATGATATTGATGCAATTCCTCCATCCTATAAAGAAGATAAAGAGCAGACATTGGTAGTTTACACACCGGCAGTTCCGTCCACACATAAAGAAATGAACTGGTTTAAAGACCGGGGTTACCGTATGATGAAGCGGTCGGAAGTATTGGGACAAATTTCCAAAGAGAAACAAACCATTGCTGTAGCCGGCACGCATGGCAAAACCACCACATCCACTATGGTTGCACACTTGTTGACCGAATCAGGCATTGGGTGTGATGCTTTTCTTGGCGGAATATCCAAAAATTATCAAACAAACCTTTTGCTCGACGACCGTAGCCGTTATGTGGTAGCCGAAGCTGACGAATATGATCGTTCGTTCCTGCAATTACATCCATATATTGCCATTGTGACTGCCACTGATGCCGATCATTTGGATATATATGGAACGCATGAGCAATTGAAACAGGCTTTCAATCAATTCGTATCACAAATTGTCCCTGGCGGTACATTAATTGTCAAATATGGTGTACAAATTGTAATTCCCAAAGGAATACAAGTGTTTACTTATTCTTTGGATCGTACCGAAGCCGATTTTCATGCCACTAATATCCGAATCAAAGATGGACAATATGTTTTCGACTTACATACGCCTCAAAATGTGTTGCAAGAAGTGACGACCGGCATACCGGGGTTAGTCAACGTAGAAAACGCGATAGCTGCTATGGCTGCAGCATGGCTGGTGAAAGCCGATCCCGAAAAGATTAAAGCTGGAATTGCCTCGTTTGCAGGTGTACAAAGACGGTTTGACTACCGGATCAAAAATAGCCGGATGGTATACATTGATGATTATGCGCATCACCCTGAAGAATTGCGTTTTACCATTGAGTCTGTGCGTAGTTTATACCCCGGCAAAAGTATTACCGGAATCTTCCAGCCGCACCTTTACACCCGTACGCGTGATTTCATGGACGAATTTGCCCAAAGCCTCAGCTTATTGGATGAATTGATCTTGCTGGATATTTATCCGGCGCGCGAAGAGCCGATTGAAGGAGTGAGTTCACAAATCATATTTGACAAAGTGGCCATTTCCGATAAATATCTATGCACCAAAGAAGAATTAATCAATGTATTAAAAAACAAACACATTGAAGTATTACTTACGATGGGTGCAGGCAATATCGATACATTGGTCAAGCCAATTGAAGACTTATTAAAAAATAGATAAAAGATGTAAAAGATGGTTCTATCTAAGCTCAAAGCTGTTAAAAACAGAATAGTGTGAGAACCAAACTTGTATATGGCTGAAGTATTATTTATCAACAGTCAAAATATTGACAAAACGTAACAAATTGATAACAAGTAATATGCATATGTTTTTTAGAATATTATATGTGTTAATAAGTTGGAATTTGGTAAGCATCAAATCACAAAAAGTTAATTTATTTTTGAATTTGCATAAATGTGCCCTGAACTGTAAGATTTATAGGCACTTGTTATAACGGATAAGAATGAAGCGGTTCTTTAATATAGTATTTTGGATAGCACTGATTGCATATCTCTTTGTCACAGTCTCGTTTGTATCGGGACGGCGTCAAGAACAAGTATGCACATCGGTGAAAATCACTGTTGTGGACAGTGTTCGAAGCCGTTTTGTGACTGTTTCCGATATTGATAAGATGATCGATACCCGCAATCTGAAGCTATCCGGAAAACGGTTTGACAGCATCAACACATGGAAGCTCGGAGAATTTTTGAACACCTATGCTCCTGTGGGCCGTGCAGATGTTTATAAAACCATCAATGGTACGGTGCATGTCGACATCAAGCAACGTTCGCCATTGTTGCGGGTAATCAATAGGTATGGAGAGAGCTTTTATCTGGATGAACAAGGCGAAGCATTGCGGCATACCAGCCAATACTGTGCACATGTGATGGTAGCCAACGGGTATATCAGCCAACAAGCGCCTGGACAAAAAAGCTTTAATGTGCTGGATATAAAACCAGAGCCGGGAACTCGGAGCATCATACGTGAACTGTTTGAATTGGCAAAATACATTGACGATGACAAGTTTTGGAAAGCGCAAATACAGCAAATCTACGTTAATGGAGATGGCGATTTTGAGCTGATACCAAGAGTAGGAGCACACGTCATCGTATTTGGCCGGTTTGAAAATCAGGATAAGAAATTCTCCAATCTCAAAGCATTTTACCAAAATGGCTTAAATGTAGAGGGTTGGAACAAATATGATATCATCAATTTAAAATATAGTGGGCAAATTGTTGCCACCAAAAGATAAAATTCAATATAACCAAATGCTAGAAAAATAAATTTCTATGGAAAATGCACAATACGTAGCCGCAATCGATGTCGGCACAACCAAAATCGTTACGTTACTGGGTAAACGTACCGAAAAAGGGAAACTCGAAGTTTTTGGATTCAGTCGTTCCGATTCTAAAGGCATCAAGCGCGGCGAAGTACTCAATCCTGAAGAGGCGTCTCATGTAATTAAAGAAACGTTGTTTGATTTACAGCAGCGAACAGGGATTTTGTTCTCGGAAGTATTCGTGGGCATCGCCGGACAGCACATCCGTATCTTAAAAAGCCGTCATTACATTAATCGGTCTTCTTATGAGGATAGCATTACGGTAGATGATGTGAACCAATTGAAAAACGATGCGAAGAAAATCGCTTTAGATGAGGGAAAAGAGATCATACATATCTTGCCGCAAAGCTATATCGTCGATAACGAAACGGATATATCCAATCCGGTGGGTATGTTGGGTAAAAGATTGGAAGCCAACTTCAATATCGTTATTGGCAATATCGATTCCATCAAACGCATAAAAAAGTGCGTTCACCAATCAGGCCTTACCATCAAGGAAATCATTCTTGAGCCTTTGGCATCAGCTGATGCTGTTCTTTTTGAGGAAGAACGAGAAGCAGGGGTTGCTTTGGTCGACATAGGAGGCGGTACGACAGATGTTGCCGTTTTTTACGAAAATGTATTGCGTCATTCGGCCGTAATCCCTTTTGGCGGCAATGTGGTCACCAAAGACATTAAGGATGCTTGCGGATTGGTTGAACGTACTGCCGAAGAGGTAAAACTCAAATTTGGAGTTGCTTTGGGCGAAAAAGCGGATGAAAACAAAGTAATCGTTATCCCGGCAATTCCCGGACGCGAACCCAAAGAAATTTCTTTCCGCAATCTGGCGCACATCATCCAATCACGCATGGAGGAGATCATTGATGCAGTGATGTTCCATATTGAAAACTCAGGATGTGCCGACAAATTAGGTGCTGGCATTGTAATCACAGGCGGTGGTGCTATGCTCCGGCATTTAAATCAATTGTTCCGCTTCAAAACAGGAAAAGATGTCCGCATTGGTTTTCCGGGCGAGCACTTATCAGGTGAGTCTGAAACTATCAACGAACCCTGTTATGCCACTGGCGTGGGGCTATTGATGAAAGGATTTGCTTATATGGACGCACATCAAGAAAATTTTGTGAAACCTACCGACAAAAAAGCGCCTGTTGATAAAAAGAAAACAAAACCTGTCAAGAAACAAGAATTGGTGGGCGAAGAAGAAATGGAAGAAGACGGCGACAAAAGAGGTAAATTTAATTTTGTTGATTCCTTTAAAAAGAAAATCATAGATTATTTTGAAACAGAGGTTGATAGCGAAATGTAAGAACCAACACGAATTATCAACAGGATGTTTTTTGAAAGAAAAATTGTAACAATTTAAATATAACGATTATGGTAACTGACGATTTATCCATTCAATGGCCTGTCAACACATCGTCCATCATCAAAGTGATTGGAGTCGGCGGTGGCGGCGGAAATGCAGTAACATACATGTACCAGCAAGGAATACATGATGTCAATTTCGTCATTTGCAATACCGACGCACAAGCGTTGGGAAAAAGTCCGGTACCGGTAAAAATACAATTAGGCAAAATACAAACCGAAGGGTTGGGTGCAGGCAATAAACCGGATGTAGGCCGCGAAGCGGCGCTTGACACGCTTGACGAAATACGCGCCGTGCTCGATACAGGAACCAAAATGGTATTTGTGACCGCCGGAATGGGTGGTGGAACAGGTACGGGTGCAGCTCCTGTAATTGCGCGTGTTGCCAAAGAACTTGGTATACTCACTGTCGCCATTGTTACTATTCCGTTCAAATTCGAGGGCACGCAGCGTTTCAGGCAAGCATTGGAAGGGATCAATGAATTGAAAGATCATGTCGATTCCCTTCTGATAATCAACAACGAGAAATTGCGTGAAATGTATGGAAATCTGCAAATATCGCAGGCTTTCTCAAAAGCAGACAATGTGCTTACTATGGCTGCCAAAGGAATTGCCGAGTTGGTTACACTTCCGGGAAAGGTTAATGTTGACTTTGCAGATGTCAGCACCATCATGTCCAACGGAGGCATCACGGTAATGGGATCAGCATCGGCAACAGGACAGAATCGTGCACGTGAAGCAGTCGAATCGGCTTTGATTTCGCCTTTGCTCAATAATAATGATATTACCGGAGCGCGCCATATCTTACTGAATATCACTTCGGGAATGGGAGACAACGAAGTGACCATGGACGAGCTGACCGAAATAACCGATTATGTAACCGGATCGGTGGCAAAAGATTCTTTACTCATTTGGGGAACCGGGAATGACGAAAAACTTGGCGACGCGATCAATGTAACCATCGTAGCTACCAATTTCCCATCGGCCTGTTTTCCTGAATTAGGATTGATTTCCAAACCTGTTGTACACAAGTATACCATCGAAAAGGAGGAAGACGAACTGGAACTAAAAATGGTAGAAACACTGGGACAACAATCTTCGGGCTCTATCAAGTTTGAGGTTCGTGAAAAAATGACATCTGTTCAGAGTAAAATCCAATGGGAATCAATGGAAGAGCATGAAACTACAGTTCGCGAACGCCCTGTACCATCGATTATTGATGAAAACATGGATATTGACGAGTTGGAGAATGTCCCGGCATACAAGCGAAAAAAGATCAACATTGATAATCAAGCGACCGAACATGAGGTGTCTAAATACACGCTCAGTTCTGAAAATGATCATACTGTGAGATTGAAAGATAATAACTCTTACCTGTATGATGTAGTAGACTAAAATTAAACTGGTATAGTTTGCTGATTTGCATCCATACCAATGATTCACACCCTGTTAACAAACCCCATAAAATTTAAAATCTTATGGGGTTTATTTTTTATACAAAACTTATATTCCGGTAAATCAATTATTGAAAAAGTTTAGCACCAATAAAATCAAATTTCCTGACTGATTTTACAAAAAAACATATACTTTTGCTTCTCTTTTTTTAAACCAAATTGATCATGCAAAAACATAATTTCGGTGCAGGTCCTTCAATATTACCGCGTTCAGCAGTAGAAGCGACTGCTCAGGCTGTTTTAAATTTCAACAACAGTGGGATGTCCTTATTGGAAATCTCACACCGCAGCAAAGATTTCGATGCTGTGATGGATGAAACCAAAGCATATGTCAAAAAATTGTTGTCCGTACCCGATGGATACTCCATATTATTTCTTGGTGGCGGGGCAAGCCTGCAATTTTGCATGGTACCATTCAACTTGCTGGAGAAAAAAGCAGCATACTTGAACACCGGCACATGGGCGAATAAAGCCATGAAAGAAGCCAAACTATTTGGCGAAGTAGTTGAAGTTGCTTCATCAAAAGATACCAATTATACATACATCCCTAAAGGATATAGCATACCATCTGATGTTGATTATTTCCATATCACCACCAACAACACCATATTCGGTACAGAAATGGCTTCCGATCCGCAAGTTGGCGTAATGATGGTAGCCGATATGTCATCTGACATTTTCAGCCGCCCGGTTGATGTTGCCCGTTATGGCCTGATCTATGCCGGAGCGCAGAAAAACCTGTCATGTGCAGGCGTTACTATGGTAATTGTAAAAGACGACATATTAGGAAAAGTATCTCGCCAGATTCCTGCTATGCTTGACTATAAAATACACATTGAAGCGGATTCTTTGTACAATACGCCTCCTGTATTACCGATTTATACGGCATTGCAAACCATGAAGTGGATTGAAGCACAAGGTGGAGTGGCAGGCATGGCAAAACTAAACCATAAAAAAGCCGATTTATTGTATCAGGAAATTGACCGTAACAAGTTGTTCAAAGGAACAGCAGTCAAAGAAGACCGTTCAGTAATGAATATTTGCTTTGTGATGGCTGATGGATATCAGGATTTGGAAAAAGAATTTCTTGAATTTGCTCAATCTAAAGGCATGGTAGGACTAAAAGGGCATCGGTCTGTCGGAGGTTTTAGGGCTTCTTGCTATAATGCTTTACCTATTGAAAGCGTACAGGCACTTGTAGACTGTATGAAAGAATTTGAATCAAAAAAATAGATTATAAAAATATCAAGATGCGATGAATAGTCCATCTTGATATTTAATCTTATTATCAAACACATTAATCCACTATGAAAAAAGTATTGGTAGCCACCGAGAAACCATTTGCTCCGGTTGCCGTTGATGGAATCAGGAAAATTGTTGAAAAAGCAGGATATCAATTGGCTTTACTCGAAAAATATACCGATGTTGCCGATTTATATAAGGCAATTGCCGATGCTGACGCCTTAATCGTACGCAGCGACAAAGTCACCAAAGAAGTGGTAGATGCCGCTTCCAAGCTCAAAATCGTTATACGGGCAGGAGCCGGATATGATAATCTGGACTTGGCAGCATGTACTGGAAAATCTATAATTGCCATGAATACCCCCGGACAAAATTCAAATGCTGTGGCAGAACTTGCTTTGGGATTAATGATATACATGGCCAGAAACAACTTCAATGCCGGAACAGGAAGCGAATTAAAAGGGAAAAAATTAGGCATTCATGCATATGGAAATGTAGGCCGTTTAGTCGGTATCATTGGAAAAAACATTGGCATGGATGTATATGCTTTTGATCCTTTCATTAGTGCCGATGTCATTAAAAAAGATGGAGTAACACCTGTTGCCGACATCAAAGAATTATACGCAACTTGCCAATATATTTCTTTACATATTCCGGCTACCGAACAGACAAAAAAATCCATTGGCTATGATTTATTGTTTTCTATGCCTAAAGGAGGAACTTTGATCAACACGGCTCGCAAGGAAGTGATTGATGAAGATGGAATATATAAAGCTATGTCTGAACGTAGCGATTTGAAATATGCTTCTGACGTTGCTCCTGACAGCTTGTCACAAATGCAAAAAAACTTGGGATCACGTGTATTTGCCACCCCCAAAAAGATAGGTGCAGAAACTGCTGAAGCCAATATCAATGCAGGATTGGCTGCTGCCCAGCAAATCGTTGATTTCTTTGAGAAAGGAATTACTAAATTTCAGGTAAATAAATAATCGGCAGGTTTTATCGAACCTATTATTTGGGGCCTATTTCAGGAATTGTATAGTTCGGCATATTTTTTGACTTATTGGATATAAAAGAGCTTGAAAAGCTCTGGACAAGGGAGTTGACACATATGACCATTAAAGATCTTTTTGAAAATAGTTGCGCCAAATTTGCCGAGCGCAAAGCCATATCTTTCGTGAATGGGTTTCCTATGACCTATTCTGTCATGCATAAGGAAGTTGACAAAGCGCAACATCTAC
This sequence comes from Bacteroidales bacterium, assembly GCA_031549585.1. Classification (GTDB taxonomy): domain Bacteria; phylum Bacteroidota; class Bacteroidia; order Bacteroidales; family UBA4181; genus JAIRLS01. The sequence goes on along the minus strand of JAVBPN010000091.1, from coordinate 23,280 downwards.
TTATTCGCATGGGAGTGAGGAAAGGTGATCGCGTGGCTATTCTAAGCCATAATATGCCGAATTGGTGTATCACGTATTTCGCCATTACAACTATGGGTGCTATTGCTGTTCCCATTCTTCCTGATTTTCATTCTGACGAAATAAAAGCCATTTTGGCACATGCTGACTGTAAAGTAATTTTTGTTTCTAAAAGATTGGAATCTTCCATAACAGGATTATCATCTGATCTGTTAACTCATCTGATGATTATTGATGATTTTTCTTTGATCATGGGAAGCCTCAATGACGAAGAAACTCTTACAGCAATTGAACCAGTTTTTGAATCCGACACAGCGTCTATCATATATACGTCTGGGACTTCCGGTAAATCAAAAGGTGTTGAATTGAGCCATAAAAACATCACTTTCAACGCCGAAATGTGCTTACACATTCAAGATGTCAATGAACGGGATGTCTTCTTATCTATTTTGCCATTATCTCATGCTTATGAGAATACCATTGCCTTTCTATTGCCAATTATGCAAGGCGCATCTATATATTATCTTGAAAAACCGCCATCAGCAAGTATTTTGATTCCTGCATTGGGAAAAATACGTCCAACCACCATGTTGAGCGTTCCGTTGGTGATCGAAAAAATATTCCGTAACCAGATATTGCCCAAATTCACAAGCAGTGCTCCAGTAAGAATACTATATACACGTGTTCCTTTATTCAGGAAACTGATGCACCGAATTGCAGGAATTAAGTTGCGTAAAACATTCGGAGGACGTTTGCGTTTCTTTGGCATAGGAGGATCGAAAATTGATGCTGTAGTGGAACGTTTCTTAAAAGAAGCTCATTTCCCTTACGCCATTGGATATGGACTTACCGAAACAGCGCCATTGATTGCCGGCGCTAATCCTTCTCAAGTACATTATCAAGCAGTGGGGCCTGTATTGCATGGAGTGCAAATCAGAATAGATAATCCCGATCCGCATACTGGTATAGGCGAGGTTGTGACCAGAGGGGATAACCTGATGAAAGGTTATTATAAAGATGCAGAACTTACTCAAAGCGTATTAACAAGTGATGGATGGTTTCGTACCGGCGATTTGGGATGTTTTGACAAAAAGAACAGAATCCATCTAAAAGGACGTTTGAAAAACATGATTCTGGGAGCAAGCGGTGAAAACATTTATCCTGAGGATATCGAATCTGTTATCAACAATCTGAATGGCGTAGTAGAATCTTTAGTAATTGAAGAAAAAGGAAAATTGGTTGCCATGGTACACCTCAACTATGAGGAACTCGAAAAACAATACAAGCAAATGCGGGCAGATACAATTCAATATATTGCCGAACGAACGGAAGAGTGGAACAAGCAATTAGACCGGATTTTGGAAGAATTAAAAAGAAACATCAACATGCGCCTCAACCGGTTCTCCCAAATCCATTCTGTTGTTGCAGTATCTGATCCTTTTGAAAAAACACCGACCCAAAAAATCAAAAGATATTTGTATGCTCATTGATTTATGATGGAAATACGGCATCATAAATGATAATTTGTCTATTTTTTCTAACTTTGCCTATTAGGCCAAATCGAGTTTTAAATTCAACCATTATGAAAATTTTGTCAAAATTATTGAGTTATACGATGATTGCTTCATTCATAGCAATCGGATATTCTTGTTCGGACGATGATAACAGTGACGATAATAAAACATCTGATTATTTTTATTATGCAGATCATTCATATCTAATTGTAAAAGAGCTTAAAACGTGGACTGATGCTGCTGCCGATGCCGTTTCTAAAGGCGGATATTTAGTTGAAATTGGCAGTAAAGCCGAACAAGATGTCGTATATCAAGGAATTGTTGACGCTGGCATTTCTGCCACCTATGTTAGTGTGCCTGACGGTGGCGGTACTGCTTATATTTGGATTGGAGCTACTGATCGTGCAAATGAAGGTGGTTGGTTATGGAATGGAAAGAACAGCCAAAGCGGAGGAACATCATTTTGGGAAGGCAAGGCCAATGGATATGCAGTAAATCAAAGTTACTATAATTGGGGTGGCAAAGCCTCCGGAACGCTGAATGAACCGGATAATTTTACCGATTCTGAAGTTTCACCCAATGGGCAAAATGCGGCTGCAATAGGATTGGCAAAATGGCCTACAGGTACTTCTGTCGAATTGGGTAAGGCAGGAGAATGGAATGATATTGCCGAAACCAATAAAATATATTACATCATCGAGTTCGACACAACCAAATAAATAAAAGGTTATCGTATGATAAAACGGCTGTCCAAAAAGAAATTGGCAGCCTTTTTCATTTTTGCATTATGTTATGTTCTAGAATATTTTACCAAATATAACAATCTAAAAGATGGATAGCGATTTTTAGAAAAATGATCGATAATATTAACCCGAGTTTCGGGTAATGTGTGTTTTTGAAAGAGTTATTTGTCGTTTTTGTCTATGTTCAATGCGTGCTCATTGAAAGAAGCAAAAAGACATTATCCACTAATTGAAAATTTGTAAAATAATTATCAATGACAAATCAAGCTTCTGATTTGATGCCTATTAAAACCGAAGATGGTTTCAAAACTCTTTATTCCGGTCGTTTTGGAGAGCATTATCATTCGGTATTTGGTGCAAGGAATGAATCGTTGCATGTTTTTATCAATGCCGGATATCGTGCATCTTCAGTCAATCCGGTTTCAGTGATGGAGATTGGTTTTGGAACAGGATTGAATGCGTGGGAAACCTTGTTGGAAGCAGAAAAGGAACAATGTATTACGCATTACGAAAGTATAGAGCTTTATCCGATCGATTTATCTCTTGCCCAAGAGATTCTGACAGACCCATTATTCTTGAAACTTCATTCCGCAGAATGGGAAAAATCCGTTCAAATCTCTCCGTACTTTTTCTTGCATAAACGGAAAGCGGATTTATTAACGATGTCATTTTTCAATCATTACGATGTGGTATATTTCGATGCTTTCTCTCCTGCTGTACAACCTGAAATGTGGACTCTTGAGATTTTTACAGCCATATACCAAAACATGAACCCGCAAGGGATATTAACTACTTATTCAGCCAAAGGCTCAGTGCGGAGAGCCATGCAGGCTGCCGGATTTATGGTAGAACGTATAGCAGGACCAGCAGGGAAACGGGAAATGTTGAGAGCAAGAAAAGCAATTTAACAGGGTGGTTTTTGCTTGAATTTATTTCATAAAAACCATTCGGAAGGTGTTAAAATAAAACCGATTTCACATGTATATTTGTATATTCAAATTAACGGAAATTATATTCTGATGAATTACGCCATAGCAGAAATAGCAGGAATTGTTCATGGCCAACTGTTTGGAAACGGCGATCATTTGGTTAAATATGTGTTGACCGATAGCCGTTCCTTGATGTACCCGGCTGATACGGTGTTTTTTGCCATCAGTGGCGAGCGACAAAATGCACACGACTATATCGAAGAGCTTTATGCACAGGGAGTACGTTGTTTTGTGGTAAGCCAAGACCCTTTGCAATTACCTGATGCTTCGTTTGTTCAAGTGAGCAACGTGCTATATGCATTGCAACAATTGGCGGCGCAACATCGACGCCGTTTTTTAACTCCGGTAATCGGAATTACCGGAAGCAATGGAAAAACAGTTGTAAAAGAGTGGATTTTTCAGGCCATTCACTATGAAAAAAATATTGTCCGAAGCCCCAGAAGTTACAATTCGCAAATAGGAGTTCCTTTATCGGTATGTTTGTTAGATGATCGTTATGATCTGGCTATTTTTGAGGCGGGGATTTCAAAACCGGGCGAAATGGATCGCCTGCAAACCATCATATTGCCAGATATCGGGATATTTACTCATTTAGGCGAAGCGCATCAGGAAAATTTCAGCTCTTTAAGCGAAAAAGCCAAAGAAAAGCTCAAACTGTTCCGCACATGCCGGACGGTGATCTATCGTCGCGACTGTTTGGAAGTAGTCGAAATATTGGAAAAAGACCCTGCATATAAAGCGGTATCACGCTTTACTTGGGCTACCGGAACCCATGCCGACGTTCAAATAACTAATATTCACAAAAAGGAGAATGAGACATCTGCTCATGTGCAATATCGGGAGTTGGATTTTGAAATAAAGATACCTTTTGCGGATGACGCATCTATAGAAAACGCATTGCATGTGGTTTGCCTGATGCTTTTCATCGGTTATCAGCCGGAAATTATTATCCGGCGCATTGCAGAGCTCACACCTGTTGCCATGCGCCTCGATATCAAAGATGGTATTCATGAATGTACCATCATCAACGATACCTACAATGCCGATATTGGTTCATTGGCCATTGCACTTGATTTGCTGGCACAACAACAGCAACATTCGGTTCGTACTGTTATTTTATCAGACATATTGCAATCAGGCAAATCGCAAACAGAGCTTTATCAAGAAGTGGCCGGATTACTTGTCGAAAAACGGATTGATAAACTGATTGGAATTGGGCACAATCTATCTGCACATAGTGATTTATTCTCATGTGAAAAATATTTCTTTGATTCAACAGGCGATTTCTTGCGTCAATTGGGGCATCCGATCAAATTCGTCAATGAAGCGATATTGGTGAAAGGTTCCCGTAATTTCGAGTTTGAGCGGATTGTGCGCGCACTGGAAAGCAAGGCGCACAAAACGGTTATGGAAATCAATCTCAGTGCGGTAATTCACAATTACAATTATTTTAAATCCTTATTGAACCCATCGACTAAATTGATTGTGATGGTGAAAGCTTCTGCTTATGGGAGCGGGAGCGTTGAAATTGCTAATGTGCTGCAACACCACAGGGCAGATTACCTTGCAGTTGCATTTGCCGATGAGGGCACGTACTTACGCGAAAATGGGATCACATTGCCCATTATGGTGATGAATCCCGAAGAAGGGAGTTTTGATGCCATCATACAACACAATTTAGAACCTGAAATATATAATTTTAGATTATTGGACTTGTTCGGCCAAGCCCTTTCCAAACAAGGTATATATGAATATCCGGTACATATTAAGTTAGATACGGGGATGCACCGGTTAGGTTTTATGAAGGATGAACTCGATCGGTTAGTCAAATACATCAATGATCAGCAGGCATTGCGTGTAAAATCAGTATTCTCACATTTGGCCGGCAGTGACAATCCTGAATTAAATGATTTTACCCAACAACAAATCGCTGTTTTTCGCAAAATGAGTGATTATTTGGAACAACATATTCCTTATCCCATTTGGAAACACATACTCAATTCTGCCGGAATTGAGCGCTTCCCCGAAGCGCAATTTGATATGGCGCGGCTGGGAATTGGATTGCATGGCATCAGCGCTGTTGATATGGGCAAAGTAAAGCCGGTAAACACGTTACGAAGTGTGATTCTACAAATCAAAGAAATCCCTGCCGGAGATAGCGTTGGTTATAACCGGAACTTTTTTACCAGATCGCCTATGCGGATCGGCATTATTCCCATTGGGTATGCAGACGGGTTGCACCGGATGCTTGGAAACGGAAACGGAAGTTTTGTAGTGAATGGGCAACGTGTTCCTACGGTTGGGAATATGAGCATGGATATGTGTACAGTTGACCTAACCGGTATGGATGCTTCCGAAGGCGATGCAGTAACTATTTTTGGGGAAGAACATCCATTGGCGGAAATCGCCCGGCAGATGCAAACCATTCCTTATGAGGTGCTTACTAGAATTTCTCCTCGTGTAAAAAAAGTCTATTTTCAAGAATAACCCTGTTAACTTTGCAAAAAGACATAACCAAAATGAAGCAACCCGAAATAGAAGTAGGAATCGTAACTGTTGAAACAATTCACTTCAGGCTCAATGGGGAATTTCATACGGCGAATGGCCAATATTACACAGGAGAAGGAAAAGTAATTGCTGATGGGCAACAGTTAGTCGTTTCCATTGATGGAGAAGAAGAACTTGTTGGCCAAGAAATATTTTTTGTGCCGGCTGACAACGGAACATCATTTGATTTGCAAGATGTAACGATTGGAATTCAATTTCATTGGGAACGGAAAGAAAACCAAAGATTCAAAGGGAAACTCAAGTTGATGATGATCGATGGCCTTCCAACAGCCATCAATATATTGCCACTGGATGATTATTTGCTAAGTGTTATCTCGTCAGAAATGAGCGCTACTTCATCCATTGCTTTATTGAAAGCTCATGCTGTCATTTCTCGAAGCTGGCTAATTGCTCAAAAAGAGAAAAAATATCAATTGAAAGAACAAGGAACATACCGTACGGAATATCAAACCGAAACGGAATACATTCGTTGGTTTGACCGCGAAGATCACGAATATTTTGATGTATGTGCTGATGATCATTGTCAGCGTTATCAAGGGATTACCAAAGTGTCGACTTCTTCTGCCCGCGAAGCTGTTGAAGCAACTGCCGGCGAGGTATTGGTTTATGAAGGGAAAATTTGCGATACCCGTTTTTCCAAATGTTGCGGTGGTGTTTCCGAATTATTTGAAAATGTATGGGAGCCTGTTCATCATCCTTATCTGACTAAAGTTATTGACAATTCGGCATTTCCTGTAGGTTATGATCTCAATTTGTCCGATGAAAATGCAGCCGAAAAATGGATCACCGGAAATCCGAAAGCATTTTGCAATACCAATAATAAAGAAGTATTGAAACAGGTATTGAATGATTATGATCAGGAAACACAGCACTTTTTCCGTTGGGAAGTTACATATTCACAGGAACAAATCAGTGATTTGTTAAGGCGGAAAGGATATGATGTTGGAAATGTAATCGACTTAATCCCTGTTGAACGGGGTGTTTCCGGCAGATTGATCCGGCTGAAGATTGTCGGGACTAAAAAGACATTGGTCATTGGTAAAGAATTGATCATACGCCAAGCCTTATCCGAGTCACACTTATACAGCGCAGCGTTTGTTATTCGGAAAGGGCAAGGAAATCCTTACCCTGAAACTTTCACCCTAATGGGAGCGGGTTGGGGGCACGGTGTCGGGCTTTGTCAAATAGGCGCTGCCATGATGAGCGAACAAGGATATACCTACCAGCAAATATTGGAGCATTATTTTCCCGGCGCAAAAATTAAGAAGCGGTACTAATATTAGAATTGAAAATGGAAAATGTTCGCTTCAATTTTAAACCTTAAACTTTGAACCTTGAATTGTAACTTGTTTCGGATATGAAAATTTTCAGACGCTTTAAAAACAATATCTCTTTGCGAATTGTCAATCTGTTGGGGTTGTCCATCATATTTGCCTGCTTAATTTTATCATACAACTACATTACAAAGGAATTAAGCTATGACAAACACCATATAAATGCAGACCGCATGGTGCGCATGTCGCTTCAATATAATGAAGATCCCGTAGATGGGCGCATCTATGGTAATTCCATCAATGATATACTACAACAAGTTCCCGAGATTGAGCAAGTTGTCAAATTGTCTAAAGTGAATACTGCCATATTAGATTACCAAGGTAAAAAGCAGGTAATCAATGACTTTTATTTTGCAAGCCCTGATTTTTTCGATGCATTTAGCGTTTCTCTGTTAAAAGGGGAAAAAGACCAAGTTTTGCAATCAACCGATCAGGCAGTAATCAGTGAAAGCTTGGCCCGGCAATTGTTTGGTGAAAATTTAGATCATGAACTTAAATTGGAGGGTATTCGAATCGGCGGAAGGCAAGTAGAAGAAAATACCTTTTTCATTTCAGGAATATTTAAAGATATTCCTGAAACATCACATTTTCATACCGACGTGCTATTATACCGTTCAGACAAGCAGGAGGGTTTTGACTATGTCTATTTATTGCTGAAAGAACAGGCAAATATTCCTGAATTAACACAAAAAATATCACAAATCATTGCTCAAAAGGCAAGTGACGTAAACGATCCGTTGAAAACCAGTGTATTGTTGATGCCTCTCACAGACATTCATCTTCATAGCCATATGCTTCGGGAAATGGAGCCGAATGGCAGCATCAACTATATTTATCTGGTTATTGGTGCGAATATATTATTGTTGATAGTTGTATTATTCAATTTGTGGCTCAATGGAAGTTTGATTTTTGCTTATAGCCGGCGATATTATCAAATCTTGCGTATTCATGGCGCTTCTTCATCTATTGTCATGCGCGAAGAGGCGTATATGTCATTACTACTCGGCTTTCTGGCATTGATAATCGGAGGGTTTGCAGCTTATTATATTTCTTTTGCCGCACATTTCCCACTGCATGCTACATTATTGGAAATGACTCTTTTATCGTTATGTTTTTTGGCCCTGATCATATTCACTTCACTATTGCCGGTATTAAAAAGCCTTTCATCCACATTGTCCCGCGATACCCATATCAATTTGATGCAGGGAGGGCTTTCTTATGCAAATGTCAAATACATGTTGACAGCGCAATATCTTGTTGTCATGATTGTCGTAATTCTTGCTTTCGGGATCGGCAAGCAGATGAACATGGTCAAACAAACGCAGGTCGGAGGAAATGACCGGCACATTCTTGTTTTGAGTGAGCAACCCGATAAAGTAAAAGAAAGGTACGCCTTACTCAAGTCTGAATTGCTTAAATACCCTGAAATAAAATCTGTAACATCATCTTTCCAATTGCCTGGTGACGCAATCCGGGATTATATAACTGTGCGATTGGCAAATAGCGATGAGAAAAAATATTTACCCATCATGCTTGTCGGAGAAGACTTTTTCCCATTCTTCCAGATTCGTCCGATTGCTGGAAAAATATTTTCTCCCGGTAAATTGGATTACCAAACCGAAGAAAAAATGTTGTTCGAACGGTTTGAAGGCAAAATATCAGATCAAGTTGAAGAATATATAATCAATAGAAAAGCATTGAATATATTGGGATTTAATTCGCCCGAAGAAGCCATTGGCCAAACGTTGAAGCTCGAACACGGAACGGTTGATTATATCAATCAGGGCGTGATTTGCGGGGTGGCAGATGATTTCAATTATACGGGCTTATATGAGGCTTCCATTCCGTTGTTGATCATGCAACGGCAAATGTTTTTGCATTGCATCAATGTGCAATTAGATCCTGCTCACTTTCAGGAATCTTTGGCAACATTCAACCAAGTTTGGAATGAAGTCAATCCGGATTATCCGGCTGATTATACATTTATGAACGACGTGTTTTATAACGTATATCGCAACGAACTCAACGCCGAACGTTTGGTATATGCTTTTTCCCTGTTGTGTATCATTATTTCTAACTTGGGATTGATTATCTTCATGGCTTTCATTGTCAAAAGAAGAACCAAAGAAATTGGTATACGCAAAGTGATTGGAGCAAGTGTGCATGAAATTGTTCGCATGCTGAATATGAATTTTATCCGTTGGATTGGCTTGGCGTTTGCCATTGCTGTTCCTATTGCATGGTACATCATGTATCGATGGTTGGCTAATTTTGCTTACCAAACATCCTTGAGTTGGTGGATATTTGCTGTGGCAGGTTTGGCGGTCTTGTTCTTATCACTGATTTCCGTGTCATTGCAAAGTTGGCGTGCAGCAACAGCTAATCCGATAGATGCTATTAAAACCGAATAAAAAATTAAAAAATGTACTGGTATATACCAGTACATTTTTTATGTAACTTGTTGTCATTAGAACATTAAGCCTCATCAGTTTATGCGTTTTCAACAACACAAAAAACAACGAATAAATTCATGGTTTTGTATGTCATCAGTGATTAAAGGATATGTGCGATAAACGGTTTATAGCAGAACATCACCGGCAATTATATAACGACTATAAAATAAATTAGACTTTACATAACTACTCCTGACAATATGATCAATGTTTTGGTATACTTCTTTGTGGCTGTCATTTTGGTAACTACGCCCATTCCCCATGCTCAATCCTCAATTTTCTTTTTCATACGGAATGTAGACAGCGTTTTTTCTGCGGAATAAATTGTCACAAGCAATTCATACTCTTTTTCTTTTTCAAATGAGATATTTTTGCATGTAATTTGCCGTTCGGTCTTTTCATATGGTTGTAGCGCCGGGACTTTACCCGATGCGATACCGATTTTCTTCCCGTCTTTGAGGTATTCGATTTTCAGGGAAGCTTCTTTGGATGCGACCTGTCCGAAATTCTGTACTTCAATCGCACAGTTCCATACCTTTCCTGTAGAACTGAAAGAAGGAGCGCGGGCGGAAAGAATTGGTTCGATATAGTCGACATATGGCAAACGGGCATATCCGTAAAGCATTTTTCCGTTTTTATATTTACCAATTAGTTTGGGCGCAAACTCATCTTCCGTAATACCATTTCCTTTACCATCAAACGTGACTATTAAGTCGTTTCCGTTGGCTTCGGTTTTCAACACTTTACAACCACGGCCATAATTTACTTCCGTAGAGCCTCCGAAACGTAACGAAGCAATATCGATATCGGTTTGTGGATTGAACCCGCCTTCTGCCTGTATTTTTACCTGAATGGTTTTTGTTTTGGCAGTAATAGGTTTTCCATCCAAAATTGTAAGTAACAATCCCGGATTCAAAGGAATACTAATATTTTTAGAGCTATGATTGTCACCCGGTTTATCCTCATGCTTTAGTGTATCAATAACCGCAAAATTAGCTTGAATAGCCCGACCGTAGTTATCCTGAAAAACCTTCATGCGTTCCAGCTTGAACCAATCTTCCACCAAACCGTCTTCATGTATTGCAATTCCCGGAGCATACGCTTCACCCGGATCAACTACCCAATGGGCACCATCTTTTGAACGGAGATAAAAAGCTATGCGTCCAAGCCAGTCATTCACAATCATGTGATATTGAATATGATCTTTCCAGATCACAGGATCTTCAAATGCACCGACAACATCCGGATAAACACGTTTGTCCGTTATCTGATTATATCCGGAAAGGCCATCCTGACTAATCCAGATACCGCCTCCACGGCAAACCATGATATATGAGCCATCTTCACGTTGAGCAAAAGAGAGGTTGGATAATCCCTCGATAATACGACGATCACGGGCATTGAAGTCAAATTCTCCGTATTCCCATTTCCCATTCAGATTATTAGTCACATAACGGCCTTTGATTACATAAAGTACATATCGTCCATCTTTGAGCTGAAAAACTTCCGGATTATGTCCTTTACCTATTATGTTACGGGGTTCAAATGGCCCTGTCAGATTATCGGAAACTGCATTGAAAACATACGAATTAGGCCATTCTCCGTGTCCTTTAGGTGAGCATTCAAGCCAGCCGCATACAAATAGATGGTATTTTCCATCCTCATCCTTTTTTATATTTCCACCCCAATACGACCAAATGCGGTCTTCGATACCATTATCGATATAACGTGGAATAACAGCCGAGGCTCCCCAAGTATCGGAAGAAAGGACTTTCCCTTGCATCGGAAGAAAACGGTCGATAAACCGCGCTCCTTTTACGAGTTGATTCCATTCTTTGGGACGTTCGCGCTCTGTGACTTGTGCAAAACAGATATTGGACAGTATCAAGACAATACTTACTAAAAAGAGGTTCTTTGTCATGGCTTCTTTGAGTTTTTAATTTCCGTGTTTCATTACTTCGTTTACTGCTTCTGATTTGAGATGTTCGCCTACCTTCTTATCGAAAGATATTTTGAATGAATAGGCGTATTCGCAGGGTCTGTTTTTGGGAAAAGATAGTTTTAATCCCTCTTTTGTTTGTTCCCAGTTTATTTTTTCATCAGAGCCTAAAAGGCTTACATTGAGTATTCTGGCATCAGCAATAGCTTCTTCATTCAGCGACTTTATGATCAAGCCGGCATCATCCCAGTTTAGGGCAATGGCATAGAAATCGTTTCCTTTGGTTGTAAAACGAATGTCATGTGCTGTATAAGCGGTGGCTTCATTGTCGCTAAAAGATCCTTTTGTGGATTCGGTATCTCCCTCTCCAAACTTTTTCCAGCAGCGTGTTCCATAAATAGCCTCTCCATTTACGTTCAGCCATTTTCCGATGGATAATAAAACATTTTTTTGCTCTTCTGTAATTGTTCCATCAGCTCGGGGGCCGATATTCAATAATAGGTTTCCATTTTTACTAACAATGTCGATCAGGTCGTGAATAATTTGCCCGGGTGTTTTATTTTCTTCCCCGTCGATGTATGACCATGATTTTTTGCCGACTGACGTATCGGTTTGCCAGGGAAACTGCATCATTTTTCCGGATTTTCCACGTTCCACATCCCATACCTGCACATTGGTAGGATATCCCTGTTTGGTAGTTACAACTACATCATTTCCCCAGTCAAGAGCATTATTGTAATAATAAGCCATGAATTTGTTGAAGTAGGGCATCAGAACAGGATTGTTTACTGTCCAGTCGAACCATATCAGTTGCGGTTCGTATTTATCAATTAATTCGTAGGTGTGAGTAAGCCATTCGCGTGCAAGATCCTCGGCATATTTTTCTGTGTCGTAGCGTCTTCCATATAGAGAAATGCTCATATCCTGTACATCTGATGGGAATTGCATACCTCCGTTATAGAACCATGCGTTTTCTGCCCTGTGGGTGGATAATCCGAAAACAAGTCCGTTTTTTTCCGTCGCTTTCTTTAATAATCCCAGAATATCTTTTTTAGGTCCTTTTTTCACAGCATTCCATTCATTGAGATCGCTATTATACATGGCAAAGCCGTCATGATGTTCTGCAACAGGAACGATATATCTGGCACCCGATTTTTTAAATATATCCACCCATTCTTCGGCATCGAATTTTTCGGCTTTGAACATCGGAATAAAATCTTTGTAACCGAATTTATCCTGTGTACCCCATGTTTCGATATGGTGCAAGTAGTCTTTGTGATCTTTCTGATACATGTTGCGGGGATACCATTCATTATCGAAAGCCGGAACGGAATAAACTCCCCAATGGATGAATATGCCAAATTTAGCATCGGCAAACCATTCGGGGAACTTGTAATTTTCGGCTATATTTTCCCAATTGTCTTGAAAAACTTCTGTTCCCTTGGGTGAAGCCACCGAGTCGATATCATAACTTTTTTTACCGGATTGGCACGAAAGGAATAGAAATACGGTTAATAATACGTACAGGTTCTTTTTCATGGGTATATGCTTTAAGGTTTATTGTTTTTTAGTTTAGTCGTACAGATAAAAAATCCGATCCATCTGTTGCCATTTTTCGGAAGACGTTGCTCCCGGGTCGGCCTGTTGGAATACAGACATGTATTCTTCCCATTCGGCCTGACGGGGCAGTTTTGCTAATTTTTCAAAGGCTGAATCCCATTCAAAATCTAACGGAGTTTCTACAATCATGAACAGTTTTGTCCCCAATTGATAAATTTCCATTTCAAGAATGCCGATGGAACGTATTCCATCACGTATTTCAGGCCAGTGGTATATTTCACTATGCCGTTTGATATATTCTTGAATTAATCCGGGATCATCTTTCAGTTCTAACGTCTGGCAATAGCGTTTTACCGGAACAGTATATTGCTTTTGCTTATAACCATGCGCTTGGTTCATCTTTATGTTGTTTTAATTGATGACTTTATATCCTTTCCATCCATAATATGCACAGAAAATAAAGCATATTAACGGAACGAAATAAGCGAGATGGTACAATTGTTCATTCATATCCATCAAATGGCCAGTGAGCGGGGGTAGGATTACATTGCCAACAATAGCCATCACTAGGAAAGCTGATCCGCTTTTGGTCTTGCTGCCCAATCCTTCCAATGCCAAAGAGAATTGAGTAGGATACATGATAGACATGAAGAATGATACACCCAACATGGCATAAATGCCTGTCATTCCTCCGAAAGTCACAATAATACCACACAATATAATATTGGCAATGGCATACGTAACCAGCATATTCTGTGGTTTGAATTTTACCATCAATAATGTTCCGATCCAACGGCCAAGCAGGAAAGCAAGCATATAAAACCCGAAATAGGTGGTCGCTGTACTTTCCGGTAAACCGACATATTTACAACAATAAATCAGAAACATAGCATTAATGGCGGTTTGCCCTCCGTTATAAAAGAATTGGGCAATCACTCCCCAACGAAGGTGAGAACGCTTGAGCACATCGAAATCAATCAGTTTTTCTCCTTTGATATCACCTTCTTCATGGCCGCCTTCTTTTATTTTAGGTAAATGTGAAAATATGAATATTACAGCTATAATAATAAGAACAATAGCTAATGCTAAATACGGAATTTTCATTGCATTGGTTTCGATCTGTACAAAACCTTCCCAACCGCCCGGATAATCGGCAGGTATTGTTTCGCGGGTATAATCATTGCCACTCAGCACCCATTTGCTTAAAAACATAGCGGCGATAAAGGCTCCCAAACCGTTGAAAGATTGAGCCAGATTAAGCCGGCGGGGAGCGGTAGCCGGGTCTCCCAAAACCGTAACATATGGATTGGCTGCCGTTTCCAGAAAACACATGCCGGTAGCTATAATGAAGAAAATTCCCAGATAAGCCCAATACTGCTGTATGACGGCTGCCGGAAAAAATAACAGTCCTCCTAATGCGGCAATGGATAAACCTACAATAATTCCGGCCTTGTAACTATAGCGCTTCATAAACATAGCTATGGGAATAGGAAAGATGAAATAGGCAATCCAATAGGATGCTTCCGTAAGCGATGCATGAAAAGCGCTCAGTTGAAATGTTTTCATCAGTTGCCGGATCATTGTCGGCAACAGATTACTGCTTATTGCCCAAATAAAAAATAAGCTGAATATAAGGATTAAAGCAAATGTGTATTTCTTCGTTTTCATGGATAATGGGTTCTATAAAATTACTCTGACATATTTTTGATATAAGGAAGTTCCGGCAGGTGATTAAATCCATAGAATTTTTCTGCATTTTTGCCTAAGAATAACGATTTCTCTTCTTCCGAAAGCAAATTAGACCTAACGATAAAATCATACGACATACGGTAAGTAATAGCTACGATTGTACGGGGATAATCGGAACCCCACATAAGTTTATCGATACCAGTCAATTCAATCGCTTCTTTTATAGCCCAAACAGCGCCGGTAAATGGATAATATTCATCATTAAAAAGCCATGTAATACCTCCGGATTCTATCATCACATTTTTGTACCGTGCCAGCTTAATCTGCTCCTGCCAATTTTTACGGGTTACCATTCCAAAATGCCCGATAGTTATTTTGAGCAACGGATATTCGGAAATGATTTCGTTCATTTCTGCAACCTGTTGCGCTCCATCAGCTAAGTCAATCGATAAAATAATGTTGTTTTCTTCCATTAAACGGAACATTTTCATCATCTCATCGCAAGTGAGCAGTATCCTGCTTTTTTCGGTAATTAGCCGTTGCGCCGGGATTTTAATTGCACGGAATCCCTGTTTTATCAATTCTCCGGCATGTGGCAAATAGCCCGGCTGACGGGCATCGACCATCCCGCAACACAAGAAACGATTGGGATACATTTGCTGTACTCGAAACAGGTAATCGTTTTGCATTCCGTCGATATATTCCTGAGTAATAACAGCGGCGGAAACCTGTGCGTAATCCATATTGGAAAGAAATATCTCCGCTGTATTCCTGCCGTCAATCATAAAAGGCGGAAGCATCTGGCGGATTTCTCCCATAAATTCGGATTTGCCGTTTTCTAATGTCCGTATTTTCTTTCCTTCGACTTCTGCATCCTGACGAAGCCAAAGGTGGGCATGAGCGTCTATTATCGGGTATTGCATCATCAAAAATGTATTAACAAGGTACACATTTAAAAGATCTGCTTCCGCGATAATTAGTAATTATCTCTTGCAAATTCATAAATCTTTCCGGCTTCTGTTTGGATATCATATTCATAAGTTTTATATAATACAGGCATTTCGGGATTTATTTTATCCGAAATTAATGGTGTTTTAATTTGTGCAAGCGGGAAAAGCAAATTTGGATTTTCTCCTTTAGCTTCCTTTAACCCTAAGCCTTTTAAAGGGACATAAGAACGAAGACGTAAATTCCCTCCTTCTTTCGACAAGATGGTTACTTTATCTAATTGTCCATCATTCCAGTTCATAGAAACCTCAAAACCTCCTCGAGATAGTAATCCGCTCACTTTCCCCGTATGCCAATTGTCAGGCAGTGCAGGTAAAAGATGAACAGCTCCGTCATGACTTTGCAACAACATTTCCGCAACCCCGGCAGTATATCCGAAATTACCGTCAATTTGAAAAGGAGGATGCGCACAGAAAAGGTTTGCGTATATACCTCCACCTCCCTGATAATTTATATTCAGGTTATCGTCAATGGGAGTTATAAAATTTCGTACAATTTTGTACGCATGATTGCCATCCAGCAGACGCGCCCAAAAATTCATCTTCCATGCCATAGACCAACCGGTAGCCATGTCGCCACGATATAACAAGGATTTTTTAGCAGCCTGAAATAAATTGGGATGTAAGTAAGGCGATATCTGATTGCTTGGATACAATCCATATAAATGAGATATATGACGGTGTTCATCTTTGGGATCATCCACATCTTCCAACCACTCCTGTAACTGGTTATATTGTCCGATTTGCATCGGAGGCAACCGGTCTATCATGTTTTTTAACCGTCGGGAATATTCTTTATCTCCGTCCAGAATATCGTTGGCAAACATCGTATTTGATAAAATATCAAAAGCGATTTGGTTATCCATCGTAGAACCTGCAACTATACTGGAAGCGTCTTTGGGATCTTCTCCAACCGGCCCGTGTTCCGGAGAATTAGAAGGGCTGGTTACCATCCATTTGTATTGGGGATGTTCAACAAGAAAATCAAGAAAGAAATCGGCAGAGCCTTTCATTACTGGGAAATATTCTTTTAAGAAATTTTTATCTCCCGTGAACAGATAATGTTGCCATAAGTGCTGGCAAAGCCATGCGCCGCCATTTGGCCACATTCCCCAATAAGCCCCATCGACAACTCCAGTACTTCTCCAGATATCAGTATTATGATGCAATACCCATCCATTAGAATTATACATGTCACGGGCAGTCTTTTTTCCCGATTCTGAAAGTTCTTTCAACATTTGAAACAAAGGCTGGTTGGTTTCCTGCAGATTGGTTACATCAGCCGGCCAGTAATTCATTTCCAAATTTATATTTACCGTATATTTTCCATCCCATGGCGCCAACAGCATGTTATTCCAAATACCCTGTAAATTAGCCGGCTGATTGCCCGGTTGAGAACTCGAAATCAACAAATAACGGCCGTAATTGAATACCAATGCCGCTAATGAAGGATCATTATCTGTAACAAATGTCTTTAACCGTAAATTTGTTTCTTTATTACTGCTTTCTAATTGTTCCAAATCCAATTTGCAGCGGTTATATTGAGCTTGATAGTATGCAATATGTTCAGATAGCGCTTTGTCATAACTTTTTTTCAAAGCAATATTCAAAAAATCCGTAGCCTTTTTATGTTCATTTCCGGTAACATTTTTGTAATTAACAAAATTGGTTGCTACTGAAATATAGATAAAGGCGGTAGTCGCATCTGATACTGTAATCGCACTATCACTTATTTTTACTTTACCATCAATGGTCTTGATAAAAGTTTGATTTTCAAAATTCACGACGCCTTTTACACCCTCGTGGTCGGCTCCTTGCCCCGTAAGCAATAACTTATTACCATCTTTCTTAATAGATAAACTACCCATCGGAGAGCCATATGAAGCGGTAAAATCCAAGGCTCCCTTTTTGTCGGCAGTGATTTTCATTACAATTACATTGTCGGTAAATGAAGCGAATGTTTCGCGAGTGTAAGTGACACCATTTACCTTATATTTCGTAGTCAAAATGGCTTTGGAGATATCCAATTCCCGGCGAAAATCCATATATTGCTCATGCCCGGGGAATTTGAGGAACAAACTGCCAATCGTTTGATAAGGCATTCCGCTTTGAGGCGTTCTAAATTCTTCATCAATTAATATTTGAGCCTCTTTGTTTTTTCCTTCAAAAACAAGTTTTCTGACATCAGATAATACTTTTAAAGCATTCGGATTATCGTTTCGGTGCGGACCGCCACCCCAAACTGTTTCTTCGTTGATCTGAATTTCTTCTTTGGAAGGAATACCATAAATCATAGCACCCATACGACCATTTCCGATTGGTAATGCCTCTGTCCATTCCTTGGCCGGATATGAATACCATAATTTATGATCACTTTGAGCTGAAATATTATCACTTATGACTAATAAATAAGCTAAAAAATAAAAGAATACCAATATTTTCATAAAACTATTGTTTATTAATGTAAATTATTCTGTTATCCATAATTGTACAGACCCCAACAAGCCGGCACAGGATTTTCCCCGATAAGGAGATTGTGTTTGAGCTGATAAAATAAAAACAAAGAACAAAAAAAGTAAAAAAACAGAAACGACTTATGTCTATTGGAACTTACTTTTTTAAGTATATCCATTTAATTAGCCAAGTGTTCAAGCTATCCATCACGATCAACATAGTCAAAAATGTATTAAAATCCGGAAAACATCACCCGGATTGGCCGACCATTTCTCTAATGCCGTTTGTGCTTCTTCGGGAGGATGGATAGCCGTGATAAATTCTTCAACCGGACAATTTCCACGTTTCAGATATTCCATAACAGCCTTGAAGTCGCATGGCATTGCATTGCGCGAACCTCTGATATCCAATTCCTTTTTTACAAAATATTGTGTGTCAAACGGGATTTTCTCTTTGGCATAACCGATATAAACAACCCGTCCGGTAAAAGCCACTTCCGATATGGAAGCCAGATAAGTTTCAGGACGGCCGACTGCTTCAATAATCACATCGGCTCCGAATTGATTCGTTATTTCCCATACACGCTCATGTATATTTTCTTGCGATGAATTAATGGTATGATGCGCTCCGAGTCGTTTTGCCAAAGCCAGTTTTTTACCATCCACATCAACGGCTATTACTTTGGCACCCCGGATAATAGCACGGATAATGGCTCCAATGCCAATCATTCCGCAACCGATTACCATAACGGTATCAAGGTCGGTTGCTTCTGCACGACTTACAGCATGGAAACCCACGCTCATCGGTTCAACCAAAGCAAAATCACGGACAGATATCGCCTCGTCGGCTATCACCTTTTCCCATGGCACAAGCAGGTATTCCGACATGGCGCCATCGCGTTGTACTCCGAATGTCTGATTGTATTCACAAGCATTCGGGCGACTATTTCGGCATGCCGGACAGCATCCGCAACTTGTATAAGGATTCACCGTCGCATTCATTCCCGGTTGTATATTGGAAGGAACACCTTCCGCCACAGCCTCAATCTTAGCGCCAATCTCGTGTCCCGGTATGACAGGCAATTTCACCAACGGATTTAATCCTTTGAAAGTGTTCAAATCAGAACCACAAAATCCGACATATCCTATTTTCAACAAAACATGACCAAGCTTTAATTCCGGTTTCGGAGTTTCAATAAGCCGGATTGTACCTTGTTCTGTTATTTGTACTGTTTTCATCTGTAATATTTATTTTAGCTATTCACCCAAGTGTCACGAAACCCGGGTTCAAATATTTTTTGTACTTCTTTCACTAATTCCATGTCTAAGGGAGCATTTGCATACCGGATGGTTTTCAATACATTTTCAGGGTTTGTCGTACTGAACAATGTAGTAGCAATCCGTGGATTATTAACCGAAAAACCAACAGCAAGCTGTTCGATAGATATTCCTTTCGATTTACAATATTCAATAGCTTTTTTTGACAATCGGATCAATGCATCCGGCACCGGATGCCAGTCGGGAATTCCCCGTTCGGTCAATAGTCCCATAGAATATGGCGATGCATTGATCACGCCAATATTTTTCGATTCGAAATAGTCCAGATAGTCTGCCAACGCATCATCATTCAATGTATAATGGCAAAAGGATAAAACACTTTCTACCGTTCCGGCAGGTACATGGTCGATTACATATTTGAAATGACGTAAATTCAGGTTAGTTATACCTACATGTTTTATAATTCCTTTGCTGCGTAATTCAACCAATGCCGGAAGGGTTTCGTTACAAACCTGTTCCAAGTCGGAAAATTCGATATCGTGAATGTTCATTAAATCGATATAGTCCACGTTCAACCGTTCCATACTTTCGTAAACACTTTCTTTCGCTTTTTTTGCCGAATAATCCCAATAGTTTACCCCATCTTTTCCATAACGGCCTACTTTGGTCGAAAGATAATAACGGCCCCTGTCTACATTTTTCAATGCTTTTCCCAGTACGGTTTCGGCTTTCAAATGTCCGTAATAAGGAGATACGTCAATGAAGTTAATTCCGTTGTCTATTGCAGTATAGACCGCTTCAATGCCGGTTTCTTCTTTTAATGAGTGAAAAACACCTCCTAAAGAAGACGCCCCGAAGCTGATTTTAGACACTTTCATCCCTGTCTTTCCTATTTCCCTGTATTTCATGGCATTTGTTTATATTAATCGGTAGTGCATTTAGAAAATGAGTTTCATTTGTTGTTTTGGGTAAAGCCCTTATAATGAGTTAAATTTGTAACCGTCAACTAATCCGCATGACAGGACGGGCAAGCGCTGGACGGCAATAAATACAATATTATTAAAGCTTTAGCCGAATTTCAATTTATAGATTTTTCTCCAAATATACTACAGATTATATGATTCCCTTTTAAATAGGCCAAATGGTAAAATTAATCAAAAATAGAAAAACGGCATGAAGACTTGGAATGAAAAATTCCTATATTTGTTTCACTTTATGTATTATCAGGAAGAAGAAAGATTTAACGTAGCGGTAGATGGTATTATTCTGGGATTTAAGGATAAAGATCTTTATATTCTCGTTACGAAACGTAGGTTTGAACCGTTAAAGGGAAAATCCTCATTGATGGGCGGCTTTACAAAAGCAGAGGAAAGTCTTGATGAAGCGGCTATACGTGTTATCCGGGAATATACCGGGCTGGATAATATACATATTGAACAGGTAGGGGCTTATGGAGAAGTGAATAGGGATATGGGATCGCGCGTGATCTCCGTCGCTTATTATGCACTGATCAACCTTGAGCAATTTAAGGAAAAGCTGAATCACAAGTATAATACCGAGTGGGTCAATATCAATAGGGTAGGAGAATTGATTCTTGACCATAATCAAATGCTTAAGGATGCCATAAAAATTCTTCAGATGAGGATCGTTTCCCAACCGGTTGGATTCAATCTTTTGCCCGAAAAATTTACCTTTCCCCAATTACAGGCCATGTATGAAGCAATTCTTCAGAAATCGTTGGATAAGCGTAATTTCCGCAAACGGATCCAACAAATGGACATTCTCAGGAAATTGGAAGAGAAAGATAAGAGTAATTCCAAAAAAGGTGCTTTCTACTATACTTTTGATAAAGAGAAGTATGATGATTTATTGGAACAGGGATATTCTCCCTTGTTCTCATAGAAATTCGAATAAAGATAAATTTTCTTCAATTTTTTATTGAAAAGTAGTGTATTATTAACACTTATTTTATACTATTGTAATTTGAAATAAATAACTAAAACAGGATACGATGCTTGATACGTTGAAGATGGACGTTTTCAAGGCTAATTTGGACCTTGTTAAACACGGTTTGGTAATTTTCACTTGGGGGAATGTGAGTGGAATTGACCGCGAAAAAGGGCTGGTTGTCATAAAACCATCCGGAGTAGCTTATGATGAAATGAAACCGGAGGATATGGTCGTTGTAGACCTTGATGGGAAAATTGTTGAAGGCAAAATGAAGCCATCTTCCGATACCTTCACACATTTGGTACTTTATAAAGCATTTGCCGGAATCGGCGGTATCGTTCATACACACTCGACCTATGCTACAGCATGGGCGCAGGCAGGCATTGAGATTCCCAATATTGGAACCACACATTCCGATTACTTTGGTGGAGATATCCCCTGTACAAGAGATATGACTCAATCAGAAGTTGCAGAAAATTATGAAGAAGAAACCGGAAAAGTCATTGTCGAACGTTTCAAAACATTGAACCCAGCATACATACCTGGAGTATTAGTAAAGAACCATGGGCCTTTTGCATGGGGAAACAAACCTTCGGATGCTGTTCATAATGCTGTGGTAATGGAACAGGTGGCTAAAATGGCTTTTATTTCGCATGGTATAAATCCTAATTCGTCAATGAACGATTATCTGGCAAATAAGCATTTTCAACGTAAACATGGACCAAATGCCTATTATGGGCAGTAAGTAATAAGTTTGATCATATATTTCAATTATATAAAACATTAAAAATATCGATTATGAATTTCAAGGATTTGGAAGTTTGGTTTATCACCGGAGCACAGCTCCTATACGGTGGAGATGCTGTCACAGCGGTTGACGCGCATTCTACGGAAATGGTACAGGGATTGAACAAATCCGGAACGTTGCCTGTAAAGGTAGTATATAAAGGAACTGTCAATTCAACGTCTGAGGTTACCAAGGCTTTTAGCGAAGCCAACAACGACGATAAGTGTATTGGTGTAATCACATGGATGCATACCTTTTCTCCCGCTAAAATGTGGATAAAAGGATTACAGAATTATAAGAAACCTCTGCTTCATTTGCATACGCAGTATAATAAGGAAATACCATGGAGCGAGATTGACATGAATTTCATGAACCTGAACCAATCGGCTCATGGCGATCGTGAATTTGGACACATGGTCAGCCGTATGCGCAGGAATCGTAAAGTAGTCGTAGGACATTGGACCGATGGAAAGGTACAGTCAAAAATTGCTGTATGGATGCGTGTGGCTGCTGCTTGGCACGATGCTCAGGATATGTTGATTGTCCGTTTCGGTGATAACATGAATTGTGTTGCAGTAACCGACGGCGATAGGCTGGAAGCAGAGATGCGATTGGGTTATCATGTCGATTATTATGGCGTGGGTGATTTAGTGGCTTATCAGGATCAGGTTAAGGAAGCTGATATTGATGCATTGGTTGCGGAATATGAACGTCTTTACACATTTGCCGACAACTGTAAGAAAGGAGCAAAGGATCATGGACAGGTTCGTGAGGCAGCACGTGAAGAGATTGCCTTGCGCCGGTTCTTGAAAGATAAGGGAGCGAAAGCATTCACAACAAATTTTAATGCATTGCATGGATTAAATCAATTACCAGGTTTGGCATGCCAAAGGTTAATGGCCGAAGGTTATGGATTTGGTGCCGAGGGTGATTGGAAAACCGCTGCTTTAGTGCGTACCATGTGGGTAATGGCACAGGGAATTCCCGGTGGTACTTCG
>JAVBPN010000274.1:0-17628 GCA_031549585.1 Bacteroidales bacterium | reverse complement strand
TTTCATTATGAATATTGGTTGTATATCCTTACCGCATTTATATCCATGATCAATCTGGTTATTTTTAGCATCTTGTCGAAATATGCATTTTATAGGCCAACCACATCCGGAGGGCTGGCACCACTGATTGGCGCATTGGCTTGGTTGTGTACAATCATACTGCCTTTATCTGTATTTGTTTTGATAACCAACATAGTCCTTGTTTTCAAAGCAAAACAAAACTTAAACCATTATCTGAATGCTTACGATTGATCAACTCACCGTATCATACGGCGAAAAAATAATTCTGGAAAATCTGCGTGTCCGTTGCAATGAAGGGCAGATACACGGGCTTGTGGGACTAAACGGATCGGGTAAGACCACCTTGCTGAATACTATATATGGGTTTAAACGTCCCAATTCGGGAATAATCATGTATCGCAATGCACCCATCAAACGTACAGACATTGCGTATCTTGAAAATGAAAATTATTTTTATTCGAACATCAGCGGAAAAGAATATCTAAGCCTTTTTAAAGCTCCCCAAGAAACTTATCAACCAGATGATTGGAATCAATTATTCAACCTACCACTCAACCAATTGATTGATGGATATTCCTCAGGAATGAAGAAAAAACTTGCCTTAATGGCAACATTGAAACAAGACAAACCTATTGTGATTCTTGACGAGCCATTCAATGGGCTTGACATCGAAGGTTCGAAAATATTAAGCATGCTAATAGTTAAATTGAAAGAAAAAGGCCATACAATTATTGTCACATCACATATTCTAGAATCGTTGACAACTGTTTGCGACCACATTCATTATTTGAGCCAACGCCAAATACAATTTTCAAGAACGAAAGATAATTTTAATAATATTGAAAATGAAGTATTTCAAAATCTGAAAACAACATATTCGGACATTATCAGTAACCTAATATGATGATACAGAATTAATATATTGGTTGAGAAGAACCAAGCCTCAATAATTCCTTCCTAAAATCTAAAGGTGGTTAAGAAACAAGCCTAAGCATTGGGCTGCTGAACAGTTTCTGCTTTAATTTGTCGCACACTCTCCGATTCACGTATTCTGAATCTCTTCTTCTTTGATTTTTTACCTGTTCCAAATCCTTCCCGTTCCATTTTTCCCCAGCTTCTGATACCACGCATGTAGTCAAAGTTCCCGCGTATAGCCCACCATACCGTACGCGGATGATAGAAAATCGGCTCGATCAACGCAGTAAGAATCAATTTGAAAACATCTTTCCGGTTTTTGTATTTATGAAATGTTTTTTCCTCAAACAAAACAGCAAAAGTACTCAACATCACAGCAAAAGTATAGACAAATGCCAACAGAAGCAGGAAGAACGGCCAATTAACCGATCTGGTAATAACTAAATATGTAAAATATACATAACCACAAAATTCCAAAATCGGAGCCAACCATTCAAAAAGGAACCAATATGTATAACCCAACATCCCAAATCTTCCGTATCTTGGCCTCATAAATATACCGCGATGCGTAATTAACGTTTCTAACGTTCCCCGCGTCCAACGATTACGTTGGCGAGACAATATTTTAGCGGTTGATGGAACTTCCGTCCAAACCAATGGGTCAGGAATGTAGGCTACTTTATATGGAAATTTATTATCTGCCATATGACGCCTCATGCGTACAACAAGTTCCATGTCTTCTCCCACTGTTTTTGTACTATAACCACCGCATTGAACCACTACCTCTTTATCAAACAATCCTAAAGCGCCAGATATTAACAATAGTCCGTCTAACTTACCCCATGCCATACGTGCCAACAAGAACGCCCTTGTGTATTCAAGTACCTGAACACGTGGCAGGAATTTTTGTGGTAGGCGTATTTCTCGGATTTGTCCATCTTCAATAATACAAGAATTTGCAATACGTATTACTCCACCCGTAGCGATTACCTTTTCATCGGTTTCTTCCATAAAAGGTTTCACCATTTTTAATAATGCATCGGGTTCCATGATGGAATCAACATCAATACAACAGATTAGGTCTTTTTTAGAGATATTGATGCCTGCATTTAATGCGTCAGATTTGCCACCATTGTTTTTATCTATGATAGTCAATTTCTTAAACGATCTATTTTGAGATTTGTACACGCCACGAATACGTTCACACGGTATCCGGTAATCGAAAAAGTAACTGACACGCTCTAAATCATACGCTTCAACAATTTTCTTGAACGTTTCGTCTGTACTTCCATCGTTTACAATAATTACCTCAAAATTATTGTAATATAAAGACATAAGCGCGCGAATATTTTCAACAATAGTACGTTCTTCGTTATACGCTGGAGCAATAATTGAAATAGACGGTATGAGCGGAGCTAAAATTATGGAATTGTAATCTACAAAACTATTTTTGCGTAAATAATTGCGTAAAAATATGGCTGACAAAGCCCCCAATATAAGGTATACACCAAAAATAAAACACGTTAATGCAAAAATGATGTTATTGATGATGTAAAAAAACGCATCATGAAATATGTTGCCTAGGATCATTAGCTTATTCTTTTATCAAGTACGTGTCTGATGATAATTTGATAATTCTTGTATTCGGACTTCATTAGTTTCACCAATGCCGAAATACCTACTTCACCCATCTTATTGATGGCCATAGCCGCTTCTATTTGCAATTGTACATCTTCTTCCTTATCCAATACCAATTTCAAGAAGCCAAGCACCGATTCATCAGGCATTTTTCCCATAGCCTGCACAATAGCCAAACAATTGTTATAACTTTCATTTTTATACATATGTTTCAAATGCGGCAATGTTTCCTTCAATTGAATTTCCCCGCACACTCTGATAGCAATATGCCGAACATCATAATTCGGATGATCCAAACAAGCATCAACAGCCGGAACAGCATGATGTTGTTTAAAGACTTGAATCATCCGCAAAGAAAAAATAACTATTGTTTTATTTGGAGAATTAGCCCATCTGGAAAAATCGGGAATAGGAAGGTTATGAAAAGTGATCAATTCATGTACATTTAACTGTTCCCAAAGGGTAAAAGGTTTTTGCAAATCATCTAAAAATTTAAACGGATCATGTTCGTTTAACCGAACCAACGCCAATTGCGCTTCCATACGCAAAATCTCATTGTCGCTTTTCAAAGCCTTCCTGATAGTTTCATTGGCTTCCGATATATTCATAAAAGCCAATTCTTTAAATCCTTTTATCTTGATATGCCATTTGGAACTGCGGGCTTTGTTGACAGAATCCTTATCCAAATCCAAATGCAGATACAATTCTCTTAATTTTACCTTGGCATCTCCTGACAAGTTGATACTCAAGTCAATCATTTGATTGATTAAGATTTTTCGATTAAATTCCGATATGGCAATTTGTCGTATTTTTCTAAGGTCATCTTCGTGATTTTCCGAAAAAAGGTAATCGACCAAAAGAGCTTGGAATTGTTCCATCAATCTTTCGGTTTCTATCTGGGTTGCTTTCAATTTATTCCGGTTGATCAATATCCACACCAACAAAATAAATAGACAAACAATACACGCAATGATAATGATCATGAGCGAACGTATCAAAACGATCGGCTGGTCAGCATCAAAAGCAAAAAATGCTTTTTCTTTCTTATTTTGTTCTCCGGGTATTTGGGGCTTATCTAAAATCGACCGATCATTTGTACGTGGAACATTATCGTCCTGCTGAAACGCTCCAGCAGGCAATAAACAACAAAATAAAATCAAGATCAATCCTAAGCGATGTATATGTTTAATCATGGTATCCTGATTTAATGAAACATATTGAAATAATACCGGATACCTGCCGAACATTGTAAGCGACTTCTATACCCGTCGTCATAGCAATAACCTACAGATGCCCCTAAGTTCCAACGTGGATGAATAAATTTAAGTATCCCTACTTGTGCCGTATATGACTTATCAGGATTGGGATTTAATTGTAAAAAGTCATCGCTATATGAGCCAAATCCGAGTACTGTATAAAGGTAATCCTCTCTTTCACTGAAATAATACCGGTATGTCAGAGTATATGAATCGACCCAGCGCCCACTTGTACGAGTGAAATAAGGTCTGAAAGCAATGTAATTTCTCTGATACAACCAAGAAACAGATCCGGTATAAATCCAACTCATGCTATCCCAATATAAGAACCGGATGCCTAATGATGCTTCAAACCCTTTGGGAAGTCGTTGGAAAAACTCAAAAGCACCACGATGTTTTGGAAAAAATGAATTGCCCGAAACAGCATAATCCAAATATAAATAATTACTGGAGGTAAGTTTTGGATATGCTTCCAACTCATATTGAAATGCCATATCGCCAAATGAATAAGGTAATTCATTTCCCATATTTACCTTACCAGTAAATGTACCAAATTTCTCCCATTTGGTCAATCCAACTGATTGTACAAACTTACGGCTGAGATATGGCTTTTTGTAATATTCAAAATAATTATCCAAAAAGACATAATCCTTATACATATGGTTTTGCTTGATAAGCTGGTATAGCTCATTACCTTCTTGATGATCCGGATTAATGGCCAAAAGCTGTTCTAACGTTTTCAATGCATCCTGATAATCCTGCATCAAATATTGGATCCATGCTTTCAAATATAGAAAATTTTCGTCATTGGGATAGGCTTCCAATGCTTGATTTGCCTTAGCAAGACCCGCCTTATATTCTTTGTCCCATATTTCCAAATGAATCATCAAATTCAATAATTCATAATCCTTTGGATTCGTTTGAGCAAGTTGTTGGGTAATTATACGCGCCGAATCACGTTTTCCCTCCCAACCGTAGGCATACGCCATCAATAATTTAGCATCAAAATGATCCGGATACATCGCCAATATTTGGTTGATTGTTTTCCGGACTTCTTTATATTTGCCTTGATGCACTTCATCAGAAGCCTGCTGATACAATCTCATAGAAGAAGCCGCATTAATTTCCCTACTCAGGGCATTCGCTTCTTCGTGCCTTGCATTAATTACTTTTATTTGAGCCAATATTTTATTGGCTTCTACATTATTTCCTCTCAGATAAAACGCGTTAGCCTTTTTATAAAGAATATCCGCATCATTCGGGTAATACACCAATGCTTTATCAGCATACGAAATAGCTTCATCATATTGTTGCCCCCATATTGCATTGTCAACCAGCAAGGTCAAAACATCGTAACTATCGGGCTCAATATCGAGCAAAGGAAGAAGCATCTTTCGGGCAGAATCAGTCTTGTGTTCCCAAGCATAAGTTTTGCCAATCAAAGCTGTTGCATCGTAATAACTAGGATATATCGACAACAATTCCCGGCACATTTTACGAGCGTTGTTATAATTTCCTGAAAAAGCTTCGTCACGAGCTTTCAAGTATAAAGAATCTGCATCAATTTTTTGAGAAAAACCTATGTTTATAGTGAGCCAGCAACTAATACTGATTAACAAAGTTTTTGTGTAATTAACCATTGATTTATCAAGATTTTTTCACCATAAAACAATCCACATGACTCAAATTCAAAGATTTCCGTATCATAAAGTTTCTATATAATACAAAGGGGCTTAACAAAAAGTGTGCAAATTTAGAAAAAGATAATAACAATTACATATATGTTTGAGAATAATCATCTACTCCCCACACTTACCTGTCTATCAAATTCTTATTTCATAAAGTTAATACTTTTTATGCAAACTAAATATATATTTGTCAGTTTTTATGTACCAAGTGTTGTATTTTGGCAGACATTTCCTCTAAATTAAACGGTTTCGTTAAATAATCATCAGCACCTAATTCAAATGCATGGCTAATGGTTTCAGGGACATTCACCCGCGTGAGTACCAAAATGGGCATCTCACTATTCAGAACTTTTCTAACATGTGTGATCAATTCTAATCCATTGATCATGGGCATATATAAATCAGTCACCAATATGTCAATACTCGGATCTTCCGACAGCATTTGCTTGGCTTCCTTACCGTTACTTGCCTTAATAATATCATAACCGTTTTTTTTAAACTGATATTCCAATGCTTTGAGTGTCATTGGATCATCATCGCAAATTAACAATTTCATTTTCAAATCTTTTTTAATTCTTCAATTAAGGCCATACTATCGGAACATAATTTTTTTGTTGTTTCTGACAATTCAGTTAAATCACAATGATTAAGTATTCTTTGCTCAATACGTACAGAGAGATCTTGTAATTCCTTTGCATCCAAATAAGCAAAATTGGAAGATAATTTGTGTATGATACCCGCTATAGAATCCCATTCATTATTAATCATTAATTTCTGTATATTTTGCACTTCTACCGAAACACTTTCGATAAACGTATCAACCATATCCTGAACAAACTCTTCATCTGCATTAGATATTTCCTGCAATCTTCTCAAACTATAGAGTTTACTCATGTTCAAATGATTAAAAAGTAAAACAATGGCAAAGGTATGGTTTAATTTCAAGAACAGGAAATTAAATTTTAGAAACAAACACTATGCAAAATCTGCTATAGCAACAAAACGTCATTAATTTTCCAACTTTCTTAGGGTTAGTTCCGTAACAAAAAAGCATCAGTTCTTGTTTAACATCATTTAATGCAAATTGGTTTACAAGAATCAAAAAAATAATTCTACATCTATTGCAAATAAAGGTTTCTTTGAACTCCGTATTTGGCGTATAAAAAAGGCCATCCTATTCTGCAAAGAATGTATGGCCCTTTATTAATCCAAAAACTTATCTTCGGAAAGCTTATCAGTTACGCCTACCGCCTAAATATATCATGATATAATATACCAATGTTGCTAAAGAGGATAATGCAGCAATAACATAAGTATAAGCTGCCCATTTAAGAGCTGATTGTGCCTGTGGATATGTTGCTTGATTTGTAATACCTGCATGAGATAACCACACCAATGCCCTACGGCTTGCATTTATTTCCACCGGAAGAGTAATGAAACTAAAGAGCGTAATTAATGCAAAAAGGATAATACCACAAAGTAAAAGTTGCGGAAATACTTTAATAAGTAAAATGCCTCCCAATAAGACCCATTGAACCCAATTAGAAGCAAAGCTAACTACAGGTACCAACTTAGACCTCATGGTTAACCAGGTATATGCCGTTGCATGTTGCACTGCATGTCCACATTCGTGTGCTGCTACAGCGGCGGCAGCTACACTGTTGCTGCCATATACAAGACGGCTTAAATTCACTGTTTTGGTTAAAGGATTGTAATGGTCGGTCAGTTCCCCTTCCACCGATTTGACTTGCACATCATGAATACCATTTTCCGCAAGCATTTTTTCAGCTACTTCTTTCCCCGTGAGTGGAACCGCAATCTGAGCGTATTTTTTAAACTTAGACCTTAATTGGAGTGATACCAACCAACCCAATAAGGCGAAAACGCCAAAAATAATCCAAATAATAGGCATGTTATATATATACATATTCTTTCAATTTTCCAGATATACTACAAAGTTTTTGCCAAGATTGTCCGAATGACAAAATAGCAGGATTTTTTGACAAAATGAATGTTATCTTATTCAACATATGGCATAAATCCAATATTTTTGTTCTACCAAATCCTTATGGCAACACGCAATCGAACATTCAAGAGTCCTGATTGTTACATACATAATCTCTTATCAAAATAAAGAAAGAGATAATTGAATAACCAAGCAAATTAACGTATCCCTCCAGCAAAAATGTGCGAGGGTCTTTTTAATCGTTTAAATCACTTTATTAAATGAAAACAAATCAGAAGTTTATTGCAGAATTTATTGGAACGTTTGTATTGGTCCTTGGAGGATGCGGCACAGCCGTTTTTGCAGCATCATCGGTTGGTGTATTGGGTGTGGCTCTGGCATTTGGTTTAACAATTGTTGCAGGTGCATATGCTATAGGACATGTATCTGGTGCGCATCTTAATCCGGCCGTTTCATTGGGATTATGGGCAGGCGGAAGAATGCCAGCCCGAGAGATTCCAACCTACATTATTGCCCAAATAGCTGGCGCGATTACCGCTGCTATAATTATTTACCTAATTGTATCCAACAAAGCCGGGTTTGATGGAATAGGAAATTTTGCAGCCAATGGATATGGAGAACATTCTCCCGGAGGGTATAGTATGTTTGCTGCGCTGATATCTGAAACAGTGCTTACATTCGTTTTCTTACTGACCATACTTGGTGTTACAGATAAAACCGTTCCCACAGGGTTTGCCGGACTGGCAATCGGGTTGACATTAACTCTGATTCATTTGATCAGCATTCCTGTGACCAATACTTCCGTTAACCCTGCCCGTTCAATCAGCCAAGCTATTTTCGTCGGCGGATGGGCAGTAGAACAACTTTGGCTCTTCATTCTTGCTCCTATTGCCGGAGCGATATTGGCAGGATTGGTATATAAAACCATTTTTGTGAAACAGGAATAGATACAAATCCAATTGGAATATTTTCTTAAATAGGGGTTGTTCGACGTGGGCAACCCTTATTTGATTTTATCAATAATATGAATCAAGGGTTCTTTCTTGTTCCTGCTAAAATATAAGAGGATAAGAACCCGAAGGATTCACATGCTTATAGATATTCGAACGACCAATTGAGGCTGTGCAAAAGTATATTTTAAGCGGAATTGCAAATTCCGCTCAACGTTATTTGCTGAATTTTACAAATGATAATGTTCGGCTGAATTTGTAATTCAGCCGTGAAATCAGACTTTTTTGCAGCCTCCGGATATATGGCAATTTCCTAACTTCACCGCCCGCTGGAAGCAGACCGCAAGTTGGTGGCTGGTTCCACTCTCATTTTTCGTTCGACATTGCATTGTTTCTTTATTTAGAACCGAATATCCAACAAATAATAACAATCTACGATTTCACCTTCATTAATTCCAGGAATCCATTTGGGCATTTTTTCTATCACTCGCATAATCTCACTATCCAAATATTCTTTGGACTTAGAGGTTATTCTCACGTCACAGATTTTGCCTTCTTTTGTAACTATAAATGCCACTCTTATTTTACTTTTTATAGCCTCTTGAGGAAAATTTATTTCTTTTTTCAAAAACTCATACATAGCCTGTTTTCCTCCGGGAAAATCAGCTCTTTTTGTTGGATTTAGTACCGGTTTCAGCAGTTGCCCATTACATTCAACAGGTTCTTTACTATGTGGAAAGGATGACTTACAGGACAATAGTAATGTAGATAATATGATACAAACAATTACAAAATAAATAAATCTAGATAGTTGGAACATAACATTCATATTTTCGGGTTAGTATTTGACTTCTACAACAATGATATTCATTTTTAATTTTTTGAACAGCGTCCTATTTATCAAAACAAAACAATCCCTAAAGAAAGGGTTATCATCTTTATTGATTTGGTCCTTCTTTAGGGAATGTGCATATAACTTTTCTAACCTTCCTACTTGCTTGCCTCAGGAATGTAAATCGGCAACTTTTTTTCTGCGAAAATATGCTCAAACCTTGCAAACCTCTGAATTCCGTTGATCATAGGCACAGAAACCCAATCTTCGCCGATAAGTGGCCGGGCATATTTCACGAACTCATCGGTCACATCGTAACGGTTCGAAGCAATCCATTCTTCAGGAAAGAATCGTTCGGACAATGCCACTTTTTCAAGCGGAACTTTATCATAACGGACATTATATATAAATCCCGGTTCACGTAAAATAGTCGCCATCCAACCATTGCCATCGTTTACAGCAATGTCCACAGCTTTTTGTCCCACTTTGTATGCCTCATCCAAATCGACGATTGAAGCATAAATCATATTATGCCTTTGGTCTGTCCCCACAACTTGTCCCCGTGCCAAACCTTTCGCTTTCAATCCTTTTTCGTTCAAATAGTTAACTACAATCTGAAAAACTGACGATTTACTGGCGCCAAATTCAGTGTGGCCAAAAGCATCCTTAACAGCCCCGATTTCTCCTACATCAAACCCTTCACTGACGACAACAATACATCTGCCATCCTGTTTGAGCTGTTCATTTACATTGTCAGCCATTTGATCTAAAGTCAGCTTGGACTCGGTCATGTATATCTGCAAAGGCATTTGTCGATGAGGATCAGCCAAACGAGCTGCTGCCGGAATATATCCAATTTGACGCCCCATAGCTTGAAGCACCAATACCGGATCGGCAGGACACGATCCCATGTTTTCTTCATTGGCTGTTTGTACAATATGGCTCCAATAGCGAGCTACCGACCCATAACCGGGCGTATGATCGATTAATCGGAATTCACTATCGCCCACATCATTGTCGATTGTTTTGGGCACGCCAACCGCCGTCAATTCCAAACCGTGCTCATGCGCCAACTGGCTTACTTTAAATGCCGTATGCTGTGAATCATTTCCTCCGATATAAAAGAAATATCCGATGTTGTGTGTTTTTATTACATCAATGATCCGGGCAAGGTCTTTCTGCTGATGATCTTTGAGTTTGTAGCGACACGTGCCAATACTTCCCGCTGCAGGCGTTACACGCAATAAAGCTATTTCTTCCTCACTTTGTGCAGTAAGGTCCAATAATTCCTCTTTTAATACACCTTCGATACCATGCCATCCGGCATATATTTTCCCGAATTTTCCGGGAAACATCTTGCATGCATCAATAATACCACGCAGTGAATTGTTGATAACCGGAGATGGTCCGCCCGATTGCGCTATGATTACGTTTTTATTCATTTACAATAATAAATCACCCCTAAAATCATTTATACTTGATCAATCTGTTTGATTCTCTCCTCAGTATCATTGAGATCACTCATTTTATCCATCCCAATATCCAAAACATCTATAGCGCCTGATTGGAGAAGGAATTTAAGGCTATTGTTTTTTTGTTCCGAGTTATCGGCAAATGTACCTTCGCCGTATACTTTCATGGCAACAACGCCTTTGCCGGATTGATGCAATTGAAGCACAACAGGCCACACCTTATCGAATGTATCATCCATTCGCTCTCCTGATGGGTTGATACGAGGATAACAAATGTCCACCCATGGTTCCTTGGCCGCTGTTTGCAGAGCGTCTAATGAATGACAAGAAATACCATGTGCACGAATTACACCTTTTTGCTTAAGGCGATCAAGGCCTTCCATGAAATCACTCTGTTCCGTATTCCATGTACCTGTCATAGCACAATGCAATGATACACAGTCAATATAATCCATCTGCAACTCTTTCAAAAACCGGTTGACAAAGACATCAACATTACGCTCTTTTTCACCTGCAAACCAAAATTTCGTAAAGATCGCATAATCTTTACGCGGATATATTTTTAATGCTTCACTTAAAATCGCATGTGTACCATATGAATCGGCGCTATCGAACATGCGCACTCCTTTCTGATATATTTGACGCACCAACTGTACGCCAGCCTCAAACCCCATACGAGTGAGATTTGATTGTTGTCGACCTCCACGTATCCCTGTGCCCATAGCTAAACGGGAAGTACGAATTGACGTCTTACCGAGGTTAACTATTTCATAAGGATCATATTTTTTTGCTGCCGTTACTTCTGCATTTGCCAATGGATTGCTCAACATCAATCCTACCCCGGCAGCGGTAGTGCCAATAAAATGACGTCTTGTGTATTTCATAATCGCTAATATTTTTGTTATTTTGTCAAAGATAATAATTTTGACAAAAAAAGCATTTATTGAGCTATTTTATTATTTTTGTATTCCATTTCACCTTTGGAGCTCTCAAAAGCCCCTATACACGATACAAAGTGTGCCAAAAACAATTGCCTGTGCTTGCATGCATTTATATGCAAAAAAGGTTAAAGTTTTGAACCATTATGATCAATTATAGAATAGCGCATTCACAAGTTCCCGATGTTTCTGAAGCGATCAGCAATATGGCAAAATCTTTGTCTTCCGTTGATCCCGGGCTTGTTGTGTTTTTTGCTTCTGCCGAATATGATCCGGAGCGTGTTGCGTCTATCATGGCTGATACCTTTCCCGGTGCACAAACTGTCGGCTGTACCACCGCCGGAGAAATGGTTTCCAATCGCATGCTTTCGGGATCAATCGTTGCTATGGCGTGTAGCAAAAAGGCCATTCCCACTTTAAAAGTAGAGGTTCTTGAAAATATCTCGACAGATAAGCAAACAGTAGTAAAAGCATTTAAGAATGTCGGAAGATATTTTGGGACAGACATCTCGCGGCTTTCCCCTACAAAGTATGTGGGTATGCTGTTGATTGACGGAATTAGTCATTGTGAGGAATACATCAACGACCAAATTGGGAATTATACCAATATACTTTTTGTAGGTGGTTCTACAGCAACGACCAAGGCAAAAAGCCCAACCTACATTTATGCCAACGGGAAAGCATATATCGACGCTGCGCTAATGGTTATTATGAGCCCGACTGATGGTTTTTCCGTATTAAAAAGCCAAAGTATGAGATTGACCAATAGCGTGTTGACCCCAACCAAAGTAGATGAAGCAAAACGCCGGGTATATGAGTTTGACCATAAGCCCGCATCACGCGCCTATGCTGAAGCTATTGGAATATCCGAACAAGAATTGCCGAATTATTTCACGAAAAATCCATTAGGACTGGTTTTCGATGAACAACATATTTTTGTGCGAAATCCTCATCATATCGAAGATACAGCAGTTGATTTTTATTGCGCAATTAAGGAAGGCCAGCAATTAAGCGTTTTACAATCGGGCAATATTGTTGCCGACACATATAAAGATTTGGAACAGGCTTGGGCCAATAACCGGGATTTGAAGGCAATTATTGAATTTAACTGTATGTCCCGGATGAAAGAACTTTGGGATAAAGACCAGGCACAGGAATATGCCGCATTATTCAGGATTATTCCAACCATTAGTTTTGGAACGTTCGGTGAAAGCTATATCGGGCATATGAACCAAACTTCAACTATGTTGTTA
Source organism: Bacteroidales bacterium (assembly GCA_031549585.1). Classification (GTDB taxonomy): domain Bacteria; phylum Bacteroidota; class Bacteroidia; order Bacteroidales; family UBA4181; genus JAIRLS01. Next base: position 4,699 of record JAVBPN010000274.1, on the reverse strand, counting down.
TTGAACTAAACTTATTTGAAAACTCTCCATAATCAACAAACAGATTCGAATATGCAGACAGCTAAAGAAATTCTTGATTTTATTATTAAAGAAAAAGCACAGGGTAACACTTTTCAAGAATTGAATACCCAAATGAAAATTATGCTGAAAGGTATTGATGTAAAAACTATTATGGAGGGGAATGCTCCTGACGATCCGGCATTAGTAGATAAACTAAAAGAAATTGCCAAAGAATTTCAAGTTAATTTGAAACAGGATTGACGCTCGGTGATCAATCCTTTGCTATTTTCGCTCGCCATATATATACAACGAATGCCTAAGTGGCTTAAAACCGTGTTTTTTACAGACTTCTTGAATAATGTCGTGCAATCGATGATCTGAAAATTCCGTGACCTGCCCTGTTTTGATACAGATCATGTGTTCGTGCTGCATACCGGGATAAGTTTTCTCATATTGGGCAATATTCTTGTCAAACAAGTGTTTTACAACCAAATTACAATCCAACAGTAATTCCATAGTATTGTACAACGTAGCACGGCTCACACGATAATTTTTGTTTTTCATCAAAATATACAACGATTCAATATCAAAGTGGGAATCGTGTGAATAAATCTCATCCAAAATCGCATAACGTTCCGGGGTTTTCCGATGCCCGTTACGTTCCAAATATTCTGTAAAAGCGGTTTTTGCTTGTTCTTTAATGTCAGGTTGATTCATAACAAATAGAATACTTTACGGGCATAAAGATAATAAATTTTATCTTTAATTAAACCCATTCTAAATAAACCGAACAAATAAAGAAAAGTTTAAATATTATTCGTCACAAAGTCACCCCATTCTTGAAAATCGCAATTTCTTTAAATCCGGTTACTTCATGTTTCAGTTGTTTGCCGTCAGCAACTTGTACCACTAACGTTATCAAACGATCGAGGGCACTTTCCATGCTTTCTCCCTCAAGCAAAGCTCCTGCATCGAAATCAATCCAATTTTCCTTGAAATGATATAGCTTTGAATTAGTAGAAATCTTCATAGTTGGAACAAAACTTCCAAAAGGTGTTCCGCGTCCGGTAGTAAATAACACCAATTGGCAGCCTGAAATGGCCAAGGCAGAAGAAGCCACCAAATCATTACCGGGCGCATTCAATAAGTTTAGTCCTTCATTTTCCACAGGTTGTCCGTATTCAAGAACATCCACCACTTCGGATGTGCCTCCTTTTTGGGTACATCCCAATGATTTTTCTTCCAATGTCGTAATTCCTCCGGCTTTATTACCCGGAGATGGATTCTCATAAACCGGCTGGTTAAAAGTACGAAAGTACTGTTTGAAATTATTGATCAGATCTACAATACGTTCAAAGACCTCTTGATTGGTAGCCCTGTTCATTAAGATGGTTTCAGCGCCAAACATTTCAGGAACTTCCGTTAAAATAGTCGTTCCTCCCTGTGCAATAAGCCAATCGGAAAAACGTCCAACCAACGGATTGGCTGTAATTCCTGAAAAACCATCACTACCTCCGCATTTCAATCCAACTTTTAATAGCGATAACGGCAAATCTTCCCGCTGATCTTTACGCATCCGTTCCACCAATTCCTTCATCAATTGAAATCCGGTTTCAATCTCATCATCCACTTCTTGGGCAATGAGAAACTTAACGCGGGTTTCATCCCATGTTTCCATCACTTTCTTGAAATCGGCCTGTTGGTTATTCTCACAACCCAAACTGAGTACCAATACTCCACCTGCATTGGGATGTTTGGCTAATGCTGCCAACGCTTTCTGGGTATTTATATGATCATCTCCCAATTGGGAACATCCATAATTATGGGTATATACACGGACATCGTCAATATGTGAAACGTCCAATTCTGCTTTCACCCGGTTGACAATCGCTTGCCCCTGCCCGTTCATGCAACCTACCGTCGGGACAATCCATAATTCATTGCGAATACCCATCTCTCCGTTATAACGCAAATATCCTTTGATCTTCAGGTTACTTTGGGAAGTATTGATTTTCTGAAATGTTGGAGTATATGTATATTCCAAGTTATCACGCAAATTGGTTTTCAAATTGTGCACATGTACATGTTCGCCAATGGCAATATTTTGAATCGCATGACCAATAGGATAGCCGTATTTGAAGACATTTTCTCCATTTTTAATGTCTTGAATGGCAAATTTATGTCCAGTTTCTATGAGATTTTGGATTGTTATCTTCTCTCCTCCCACATCAATAACCTGACCTTTTTGCAAAGGCTCTAAAGCCACGCAAACATTGTCTACCGGATTTATTTTTAAGTATTTGTTCATCAAATAATTTGACAAGTTTCTTAACAATTACATGAGGATGTTATCAAAAGATTCATTTCCACTCGTCATTGCGAGCGTTAGCGATGCAATCTGATTAATTATCAAAAGATTACCTTCGGTGAAATCGCTGCGCTAGGTTGCTTCACCCTGCGGATTCGCAATGAAGCCTATTATCGACTTTTGATACACCTTCATCCGTTCTTTCGTTAATGTTTCATTATTTCTTCCAATGCACCTTGCATCTTTCGATCCAGAATTAACTGTACATCTTTGACCACAGCATCTGCAAATCCAGGAATCGCGGACAAATCCTCTTTCCACATTTGTTTGTTTACAACCACACCATGAACCCAACCTTCAATATTTTTGGGATCAAATGACTGACGAATAAAGTCGACAAACTCCGGCGTATCATTGGGTGTAAATACAACTTCTGATCTGCCACTGTACAGTACCAATAAAGCGGCAAAAGAAAAAATAGTCAAGGGAGCAAGCCGCCCCAATTCTTTACTATTGTCATTCAAAGTAGGAAAATTACGGGTTTCCCATTTAGACAACGAGTTTAATGAAATATCCTTTAGGTAATGCTTGATGTATGGATTATAAAAACGTTCCAAAATCTGAGCAGCAAACTTTTTCAATTCTTCCGGATTTTCATGAATCATAGGAAGTACTTCTTCATTAACCATTTCGTTGATAAACTGTTCCACCAACGGCGTATTAAAGGCATCCATTACCGTTTCACATCCGATTTGTAAAGCGATTGGCACCATAGCCGTATGCGATCCATTCAGTATTCTCACCTTTTTCGCCCGGAACGCTTTAATATCGTCCATAAACAAGACATTCAAACCAGCTTGATCCAACGGCAATTTCTTTTTAATAATCGAATCGCCTCCTATGGCCCACACATGGAAAAATTCACCTTTTACAACCAAATTGTCATTAAATCCGATTTCTTTCTTGATCTCATCAATATTTGTCTTAGGAAATCCCGGGACAATGCGGTCAACCAACGTATCGTAAAAATGACAATGGCGGTTTACCCAATCCTTAAAGTCAGATCCAAGATGATGATGTTCCGCATGCTGCAATATATATTTACGTAAGGTAGAACCATTGTCTTCGATTAATTCGCAACAGATAACCAGTAATCCCTTATCAAGATCTCCTTGGAACTTTTGGAATCTTTGATAAAGCAAGGCAGTCATTTTAGCCGGATATGATTTCGGCGGGCGGGCTGTTATATCATCTCCTTCTTCATAGCGGATTCCAGCTTCGGTTGTGTTGGAAATAATCATTTCCAAACCGGGGCTTAAAAATAATTTTTCATAAGCCTTGTATTCTTCATAAGGATTCAAAGCATCTACAATACTTTTTACCAAAGTGATTTCCTTTACCGGCTGCTTGTCTTTAATGCCCTCCAAATAAACATGATACATGCAATCTTGCGCTTTCAACGCTCCAACCATTCCTTGAGTAATCGGCTGAACAGCAACTATTCCGTGATTCATCACTCCGGCTTCATTGGCTTTATGAACCATCCAGTCAACAAATGCACGTAAAAAATTACCTTCCCCAAATTGCAATATTTTAACCGGAAGTTCCGGCTTTTGTACCGTTTGTTTGTTCAATTCTTTCATGTTATAAATCTGTGACAGGTTTGTATTGAGGAACAAGTGATTTCATAATGACCCAGCCTATCAGATAAGCCACCGCACAAATACAAAAAATAATGAAATATCCGGCTTCTTCACCCTGAAAACCCATTAATTCCATTTGGGTCTTTCCTGCATGATCAAATAAGACCCCTGAGCTTTTATTAATCAAAAATGAACCGACACCGCCTGCCATACCTCCAATCCCGGTAATTGTGGCAACAGCTTTTTTGGGAAACATGTCGCCGGTTGTCGAGAAAATATTAGCTGACCATGCCTGATGGGCGGCCGCAGCTATACCAATAATGATGATCGGAAACCAATAGGAAATGCTTCCTAAAGGCTGGGCAAAAAGCGCCAAAAGCGGAAAGAATGCAAAGATCAACATCGCTTTCATGCGTCCCGCATATGGATTCATTCCTTTTTTCTCTACAAAGTAAGTAGGAAGCCACCCTCCAATAATGGACAACAATGTAATGATGTAAAGAATAGAAATGGCAATCTGGCCTCTCGGATCATCAGATTTTATTCCATAAACAGAACTTAAATAAGCCGGAGTCCAAAACAAGTAAAACCACCACACGCCATCAGTCATAAATTTGCCTATGGCAAATGACCAAGTTTGCTTGTACTTGAAACACTTGAAAAAAGGAACTTTATTTTGCTCTGCTTGAGTTGTATTATTTCCATACTCATCTTTATCCTGCTGAATATGGGCTAATTCCAAATGATT
>JAVBPN010000107.1:0-2627 GCA_031549585.1 Bacteroidales bacterium | reverse complement strand
TTATTTTCATCGTACCCAGGGCCGATACAAAACCTGTCAAACAAAGAAAAACAATAACAATTAAAATATTAATTATCGGTAATTTAAAATTTTTATGATTTAGTTATTTGTGTCTATTTTTCTATTTTTTACAACTTTTTGTCCCTATTTTGTCCCTCACATAAATTCTTTTATTATCTTTGCAACCAAAAGATTAGTAAAGTGTTTCAAAATCAAAAAAACACAAGTAAAACAAATAAAAATGAGACGGGGGACAAAAAAGAATAATGTTACATTAAGGGAAAAACCCATATCAAATGGGAATATATCCCTTTATTTGGATATTTACAGGGATGGTGTCAGGATTAAGGAGTATTTGAAGTTGTACATTGTTGATAAGCCCAAAAATCCAATTGACAGACAGCAGAACAAAGAAACCCTGCAATTGGCCGAAGAAGTAAGAACTGCCCGGGAAAGTGAATTGAACCATTCTGCTTTTGGATTGGTAAGTCCCATAAAGAAAAGGGTTAACTTCCTCGAATTTTATCAGAATTATGTGGATGCCTATACAAAGAAAGATTTGAGAATGATGCAGGGTAGTCTGCAACGTTTTAGGGATTTTTTGGTCGAATCATATCCAACCATGAAGAAGTATATTAAACCGGAACAAATAGATAAGGATATGATGACAAAATTTGTTGAGTATCTGCAAAGCCGGTCAATTGGAGAAGGAGCGAGAGGATATTTCCAACGCTTCAAGAAGGTTGTTAAATATGCTACCGAAAAAGATATATTTTTGAAAAACCCATGTAATGGAGTAACCTGTGTTGTTGATGATGGCGCTTTAACCAAAGATGTTCTAACTCTTGAAGAAATACAACAACTTGCCAAAACCCCGTATCAGAACATGGATATAAAAAAGGCATTTCTTTTTTGTCTGTATGCTGGGTTGCGTTATTGTGATGTGGTTGATCTGAAATATAGCAATGTCGACTATTCAAGCAAGAGGATTAAGTTTGAGCAATCAAAAACAAAGGGACATTCTAAAAACTCAATTGTTATTATACCCCTTAGTCAAACGTTATTAAGCCTTATAGGGGAAAAACCGAAGAAAGACGATTTTATATTCAAGCTGCCAAGTCATACGGGATGTTTAAAAGCGCTTAGGACATGGGTTGCCCGTGCTGGAATCGACAAACATATCACATGGCATTGCGCCCGTCATTCGTTTGCCGTTAATCTTTTAGGTGAGTGCCAGACAGATATTAAAACTGTAGCGTCGCTTTTAGGTCATAGCGGATTAAAACATACGGAAAAATATACGCGTGCAGTAGATTCATTGAAAGAAAAAGCAGTAAATTCACTCCCTGAGATCAATCTCTAAATAACATCTCAACTGATGCAAATTTTGCAACAGTTGAATCAAAATTGAAAAAGGTCACATGTTCCATTTTGGAACATACGGTAACAATAATTGGAAATTAAATATCATCAGCATGAATGAAGGAGAATTGAAAATCGGCAATAGTCAAATTGTAATATATCAAACATCCGACGGAACCACCAATCTGGATGTACGATTGGATAATGACACCGTATGGTTGACACAAGCCCAGATGATGGAATTATTCGGAAGAGATAGAACGGTCATAACCAAACACATCAATAATATTTTTCGTGAAGGAGAATTAGATGAAAAAAGCAATGTGCATTTTTTGCACATTGCAAATTCCGATAAGCCTGTTAAAGTATACAATCTTGATGTCATTATCTCCATTGGCTATCGCGTAAAATCCCAACGGGGAACGCAATTCCGTATCTGGGCCAACAAAGTTCTCAAAGAATATCTCGTAAAAGGCATTGTAATTAACCAACAGGCCAAAGTCGATCAATTACAGGAAGCTTTGGAATCCATCAAAATCCTCACGGGTATCGCCACACGGAGCGAGGCCAACAGCCAACAGGCAAGCGACATTTTACAAGTGATTAAAGATTATACCTATGCACTTGATACATTGGATAAGTACGATTATCAATCGCTTGAAATAGATAACACAACGGAAGAAGAACCATTTCGGGCAACTTATGAGAGTGCCATCGAAGCGATTGAAACCTTACGTCAGAAGTTTGGCAGTGGTGGATTGTTCGGCAACGAAAAAGACCAGTCATTCAAAAGCTCTATTAACACGATTTATCAAACGTTTGGGGGAGAGGATTTATATCCGAGCGTGGAAGAAAAAGCAGCCATGTTGTTGTATCTCGTTATTAAAAACCATTCATTCAGCGATGGTAACAAACGCATAGCTGCATTTCTTTTCCTATGGTTTTTGGAAAACAATGGCATTTTGTATAAGGATGATGGTTCGAGACTCATAGAAAATAACACATTGGTCGCTTTATCATTGATGATTGCCGAAAGCAGGACAGAAGAGAAAGATGTCATGGTAAAGGTTGTTGTAAATCTAATCAATAGAAATAATTGATGCGAATCAATTAATTTTGCCATCGATAACCAAGCCAATCAAATATGAATAAACTGGCTTATATAAAATATTCGCAAAAGGAAGCCAATCAAAAGATATGGAATTCTTTAATGGCGAAATATGAGCTGGCGAAAAAGAAAAATACAGCGCTGGCGTATCTCTGGT
>JAVBPN010000275.1:0-5954 GCA_031549585.1 Bacteroidales bacterium | reverse complement strand
AGAACAAAGAAACATTGTCTTACGAGTTTATTCCTATGGAAAAATGCATACAAGCTTGTTGTGCTTGGTTTTTACAGGACATGAAATCTTTTTCGGATTAATCTCTGTCCCTCACTAAAATAAAAAACCACTTGCAAAAACTTTAATGCAAAGTGGTGTTACCTTACTTCTGATGAAGTATAAAATTAATTGTATTCCCGTAGCGTTTCAATCAATTTTTTACGGGTAAAAAAAATTCTACTTTTTACTGTGCCGATCTTAAGGCCCAGCATATCGGCAATTTCTTTGTATTTATAACCATCAGTGTGCATCCTAAAAGGCACTTTAAACTCATTGCTCAGTTGATCAATTGCTCGATTGATTTCTTTCTCCTGATAAGTAGAATCAGGTTCACTATTAAAAGTATCTTTATTTGTACTTAAGAAAAACAGATCCTTAGTGTTATCGAAAGTTGTATTTTGCCTTGTGGTTTTACGATAATTATTAATGAAGGTATTCTTCATAATCGTATATGCCCACGCTTTGAGGTTGGTCGACTCTTCAAATTGATTGCGATATGCAAGCGCTTTCAAAAAAGTATCTTGCAACAAATCTTTTGCATCATCCTTATTCGCAGTCAATCGAAGAGCAAAACGGTTTAATTTCTCTTCCAAAAGCAATAACTGATCACTAAATTCCGAATCTGTCATGACATAAAATTTTGATGAATCAATAAGTCTTTAAAAATAAACTATTTCGAGAAAACACTTATCTCTCAAAAATGTTTGATTCAATCAAAAAAATATTTTTGTTTCTTGGAAGTATGGAATCTCTTGTCTCAAGAACATAATTTTTGTTTTTCTAAAAAAACAAAAATAGAAATAGAAAAATAACCGATAAACAAAACGAAATCTAACAAGTCTAAAACCTGTTAAAACGTCTAAAAAACCCTTTAATTATTTTTCACATGTACACACCAAATTCCGGTCTCCATATGCATCGTCAACACGGCCGGAAGCAGGCCAGAATTTATTCTCACGTACCCACTCCAATGGGTATGCCGCTTTTTCGCGTGAATATGGACGATTCCATTGATCGCTTACAACAGTTTGTTCGGTATGAGGCGCATGTTTCAATATATTGTCAATCGGATCAACTTGATTGTTAGCGATTTCCTGAATTTCTTCGTGTATGCGGATCATGGCTGCGACAAAACGGTCAAGTTCTTGCAGTGATTCACTTTCTGTCGGTTCAACCATCAATGTATTGGCTACAGGGAAAGACAGAGTCGGAGCATGAAAACCAAAATCCATCAAACGCTTGGCAATATCAGCCGCTACAATTCCTGTATCTTTAAACGGATCACAATCTAAAATCAACTCATGGGCAACCATGCCATTTTTGTTGGTAAACAATACTTGAAAATGACCTTTAAGCTTCTGAGCTAAATAATTTGCATTCAAAATAGCCATACATGTAGCTTGGCGTAATCCACTATTACCCATCAGGCTAATATATGCATGAGAAATGGTCAAGATGCTGGCACTCCCCCATGGCGATTCTGCAACAGCTGTAATTCCTTTATATCCACCACTACGCATAACCGCATGGGAAGGAAGAAAATGTGATAATTGTTTGGTCACACATATAGGCCCCATTCCCGGGCCTCCACCTCCATGTGGTATAGCAAAAGTCTTATGAAGATTCAAATGACAAACATCGGCGCCCAGAAATCCCGGATTGGTGAGGCCAACTTGTGCATTCATGTTAGCTCCATCCATATATACCAATCCTCCACATTGATGGATCTCATTAATGATCTCTCTGACGCCTTCTTCAAATACGCCATGTGTTGACGGATAAGTAATCATCAAACAAGACAGATTATCTTTATTGGCTTCTGCCAACGCCTTTAATTGGGCAATATCAATATTCCCATCGTTATCACACGGAACAGTAATAATCTTCATTCCGGCCATAGCAGCACTTGCCGGATTAGTGCCATGCGCCGATGAAGGTATAAGCACCACATTGCGATGATATTGCATCCTTTCAGCATGATATGCTTGAATAACCAATAATCCGGTATATTCACCTGTTGCTCCGGAATTGGGTTGAAACGACACCGAATCAAAACCCGTAATGATAGCTAACTGGCGGGATAATTCTTCGATCAGTAGTTGATAACCTTTCGCTTGATCAAGCGGAACGAAAGGATGCATATTTCCAAATTCCGGCCAACTAAGCGCAAACATCTCTGCTGCCGCATTCAATTTCATGGTACAGGAACCAAGCGGAATCATGGAATGGGTCAAAGAAATATCTTTGCGTTCCAATTTCTTGATATAGCGCATCATTCCAGTTTCCGAATGGTAACTATTAAAAACCTTGTGGGTCAAATATTCATTGGTACGGGCAAACGACCGGTCAAAGTTTTCTGTTGCTTTCAACTTGGCAACAGGCGCTTGTTTACCAACCGCTTGAGCAAATATGGCAATGATATCATTGATATCCGTCACATTCGTACTTTCATCAACACTAATCCAAACATTGCCATTGGGCGAATAACGAAAATTGATCTGCTTTTCCAGTGCCAATTTCTCGATTTGGTCAGATTTTTCTTTGGAAAGTTCAATTTGGATGGTATCAAAGAAATTCCGGTTGAGTTGGCGATATCCTAATTCCGACAACTGGTCAGACAATGTTGCCGCCAAACGATGTATGTAAAGCGCTATATTCCTGATTCCAGTCGGTCCATGATATACGGCGTACATTCCAGCCATTGTGGCAAGTAATGCTTGCGCTGTACATATATTAGACGTAGCTCTTTCTCTTTTAATATGTTGTTCACGGGTTTGCAAAGCCATGCGTAATGCCCTTTTCCCTTGTGCATCAATGCTCACACCTATAATCCGTCCGGGCATACTTCTTTTGAATTCGTCCTTTGTCGCAAAAAAAGCAGCATGCGGACCTCCATATCCCATAGGAACTCCAAACCTTTGAGATGATCCAACAACCACGTCAGCACCCCAATTGCCCGGAGGTGTCAAGATCGCAAGGCTCATCAAATCGGCTATAACTCCTAATTTGGCACCTACCGAATGTGCTTGTTGTGCTAACTGACGGTAATCATCAATTGCTCCATCGGCATTTGGGTATTGCACCATCACACCAAACACCTTTTCATGGGGGAAAAAATTAAGATAATCATCCACAATTACTTGAATACCCAAATGTTGGGCACGTGTCACGATTACATCCAATGTCTGGGGAAAAACACTTTTGTCAACAAAGAATTGATTGGCATCATTCTTAACCGCCTCACGTGAACGGACACTATGCATCAATATCATGGCCTCTGCCGCTGCTTGCGACTCATCCAATAATGATGCATTGGCGATGTCCATGGCCGTCAACTCTGTAATCACAGTTTGAAAGTTGAGTAATGCTTCCAATCGGCCTTGTGAAATTTCTGCCTGGTATGGTGTATAAGATGTATACCACGACGGATTTTCAAGGATATTGCGTTGAATCACAGGAGGCATCAAGGTATTATAGTACCCTAAACCAATATAGGTACGGTACAACTTATTTTGCGATGCCATTCTCCGCAAACGTTTGGCATAGGTAGTTTCACTCATCCCTTCGGGTAAACTCAAGGGACCTGACAAACGAATATCTTTAGGCAAAGTCCGATCAACCAATTCCGTTATTGATGATACGCCAACTAATCGCAACATTTGAGTTATCTCATGTTGACGTGGCCCGATATGTCTTGATGCAAAGCTTTCCATATTGTGACAATTAAATGATTTTTATTAGATCCGTCGGTAAAAGTAACTTTTTTGGATCAAACTGCCAATTAGGAGATAAAACATGCATTACAAATTCGATTCATATAAATCACTAATAAACAATTAGATATTTACAAGTTTAAGACCTTTGTCTTTGATAATTATATCAAAAAGATTATTACAGTTTTCTGATTTAGAAATGCTTAAATAAGGCATGTGCATTTAGGTAATACAAGATAATCCTATCAGCAAATAAACGCAACAAGACTCAATGATTCCACACAACCATTAACTGCAAACCTTTTCCTGTAAACCGGTCACTACCTGCTTGCGTGGGTATATAATATGTTTTAGGATTCCAATAGCCCATCAGGTAAAAGGTAATATTATTAAACTGCTTTTGCCAATTAAGAAAAGTGTACACATCAGCATTTGTCCAATCGTAGTAAATCATAGCGCTCAAATTGTCAAATACTCCAATAGGATACGATAATGAAAGTCCTGAAAAATTGGTATTCTGATCAAATGCAAAAGCAGTTTGGTCATTTGCATAAATGAGTTGCTCAAACGTCAACACCAATCCATTGCCAATACCAAAGGTATAATCGGTGCCCAGAGTGATCATCTCTTGATTGGTGAACATACCCAAATTTTCACCGAGATGTGTCCATGAGGCCTCGACCCACAGACCAACCACCATGTCAAGTTTCATATCGAAGCCCAATCTATTCTCTCTTATGTCATCATGATCTACAGGAATGTAAGCAGACAATTCCTGCACATCGGCCATGCGAAAATGATATGAAATTGCCGCTTCTCCATGTGGAATGGGCAATTGAACCCTTCCGCCTCCTTCAGGATACGATTTACTTGTCGGAACAACTTCCCATCCTTTAGGGTCTTTGTTTCCGTACAAACCCCAAATCCAGACATTTGCATTGTTTTGAAAATAATACCTGTAAAGCAAACCCCAAACGCCATCGGTAAGTTGCAGGGGATCGCGCGGGTCCATGCGGTCAAACCACATCAACGGGCGAAACATCTGAGCCGAACCAAAGTTAATTTTTTGCAATCCAAGCCTTAATTCCATACGTTTGGTCGAATAACGTGCCCATGCGCGATACGGTTTGATCTTTCCGTCTGTGGTAATGCTATCAAATGGAGAAAAACCCATGTCACCAAAAATATTGGCAGATGCTTCAAAATCGAGCAATCGTTCTTGGTGAAAAGGGATTTTGTAGTCTAATTGAGGAATATAACGTCCACCCACCCAGCCTTCGAGCGAAAGATCAGGGGAAAATTGCGCCCAACCGGACAATTGTCCACTATATTTCAATGGATGATCTTGTGCGGAAATACTGAAATTCAGCAAACACAATAAAAGCAAAATGCTACAATACCTCATATTACTATGACTCAATCCTTACCATTTGAAATACCATAGATGAAAAAATTACTGATCGCTCTGGTCATATCTTGTACATTATCATAGGCTTTCAATATACGTTTATCTCCAGCCAGCTCCTGTATCTTATCAAAAATAGCCAACAAAAGCTCTGGTTTGAGATCTTTCCGCATCAAACCTTTTTCTTGCGCTTTGACAAACTCTTTGATCACTCCCTGCATGCGTTCGTGAGAGGTTTGTTTTAAAAAAGCCGCTATTTCGGAGTCAGAGGTTTCATACAATTCTGCTACAAACTGCATACTGGCATCCCCGTTGTTATCAAGTTTCCATTGCACCAAATTTTCCATTTTTTCAGTAAATGGCATGTGTGAACTCATCAATTCCCTGAAAAGCCGTTCGCTTTGATCAAAGATTTCAGTTAACATCGTTTTAGCCAACTCTATTTTATTGGGAAACAACTTATAAAAAGTCATTTTGCTGACCTTTGCCTCTTTACAAATATCTTCAACAGTCACTTTTTTAATGCCATATTTGTAAAACAATTTCCTGGCAGCTTCTAAAATATGATTGTATTTTTTACTTTGTTTTTGCATAAGACTTTAACTCACTGTTTCAAACTTGCTTTGCTAAAAATATAATCGGGAATAGGCTTGTCAAATTGAATGGAAGTAATAATCCAATCGGTACCATCCCCGTCTTTCAGCACATCCTTATAATTGGCTTTCATGGGAAACCAACGGCCTTCTATTTGTTTGACATCGCTCAACATAGTGCGT
>JAVBPN010000045.1:0-3322 GCA_031549585.1 Bacteroidales bacterium | reverse complement strand
AGAAACAGGATTATCCCGGCGCGGTATCGAATCGATGATCAGTAGACTTAAAAAGCAGGGGATCATCGTAAGGGAAGGCGGCCGGAAAGAGGGACAGTGGATGGTATATGAACAGGATGAGATTTGTAAGAAAACAAGGCGTAGGTAAAGAAGCGGGCATCCGGCTTGTTTGTTTTGGATTATAGGTAAAATGATAGATATTAAAGACAAAGTTCAATGTTGCGGCTGTAACGCTTGTGGAGATGTATGTCCCACCGATGCGATTACGTTTACGACAGATATAGAAGGATTTTGGTATCCGGTGATAGATTTGGCAAAATGTATTGATTGCGGGTTATGCGATAGAACTTGTCCCATCATTAATATTGACAAACTGAAAAAGAATGATTTAGAGCAATCTGTTTGTTTTGCCGCCGAACACAAAAACCTTGAGGTCGTTTTTGACAGCACTTCGGGCGGCCTTTTTTCCGCATTGGCTGATATTATGTATAAAAGCGGAGGATTTGTGGGAGGGGCTATTTTTAACGATGATTTTTCTATCAAGCATTTCATTTCAAACAATAAAAAGGATCTTCCTGCTTTACGCAGTTCAAAATATGCACAAAGTGACCTTTTCGGTTTTTTCAAAGAAATAAAGGGCCTGTTGAAAAAGGGCGAAAATGTATTGGTATGCGGATGTCCTTGTCAAATGGCTGGTTTACGGGCTTTTTTAAATACAGACTATGACAATTTATTGATTGCAGATTTTGTTTGCAGGGGTATTAATTCACCTAAAGTATGGAGGAAATATCTCGACAGTTTTGAAGAACGGTACGGGTCACCTGTTGTATATGCCAAAGCAAAATCGAAGGAATACGGTTGGCGCAACCTAACGCAAAAAGTTTCCCTTGCGAACGGCAAATCGTATTATGAAACAAAAGCCGTCAGTAATTTCACCAAAGGTTATTTGCAAACGAATGCATATTGCCGTCCGTCGTGTTACGATTGTCAATTTAAGGGTTTCCCCCGAATAGCGGATATCACTTTGGCCGACTATTGGGGAATAGAAAGGATTGATCAATCCTTGGAAAAGGATTTGGGAACATCCCTTGTTATGATTAATTCCCAAAAAGGATTACGCTATTTTGAAAAAGTAAAATCGCGAATCAATTATTTCGAGACCTCTTTTGATTCTATTATTGAGGGCAATCAAGCATTAATAAAATCGCTTGGTTCTCCGAAAGTGAATCGAACTACTTTTTTTGAAGATTTGGATAAAATGAGCTTTATCCAAATCGCAAACAAATATTACCCCGAGAAATCTTCAAAAAGAAAGAAATTTGGAAATCTCCGGAGAATAGCTACTCTAAGTATTAAAGATACAAAGTTGCATATCAGGCCTTTATTTCAATTGTTAAGGCACAATCATTTTTTTACCTCATTTTTTACTTCTTTGTGTGCTGGAAAATGTTTCATTCCTGCAACTTATTGTGTTCTTGATATTGACAAAACAGCCACACTTAATATTAATGGCATTTTCAGATTGGGGCGTAAACTGTTCACCCGATCAAAACTTGAGACTCGATTGCTTGTCGATGCAGGTGCAAAACTTGAGACTGAGGGTGATGTGGATTTTATGTCTGGTTCAAATATAGAGGTGCACCGGGGAGCTGTTTTAAAACTTGCCGGGAATGTACGTACCAATGTTGGTTGTACCATCATTTGCAAGGGAGAAATTGAAATTGGTAAGGATGTAATGATCGGAAGAAATGTCACTATCCGGGACAATAACGGGGACCACTATTTAAATAGGCAAGGATATAAGGATAAACGGCCAGTCATTATCGGCGATAAGGTATGGTTATGCGAAAGTTGTACCATCATGGCGGGAGTAAAGATCGGTGATGGGGCAATTATCGGAGCGCATGCCCTTGTTATTGGAAACGTACCTGCTCATGCAATGGTTACGGGTAACCCGGCACGTGTTGTAGATGAAGATGTGCTTTGGAAATATTAAAAAATTAAATTATAATGATATGGATTTACAGGATTTTATTGTAAAATTTGCAGAACTGTTTGATGAAAAGGATGTTTCTGAATTTGAAGCGGATACTGAATTTAAAGCATTAGATGGCTGGAGTTCACTTTTTGCGTTGTCTGTTATTGGCATGATTGATGAGGAGTATGGCGTTACCATAAAGGGGAGCGATGTCAGGGAATCAGAAACCATCGAGGACTTGTTTCATGTGGTAAAAAGGCTCAAAGGATAGTGGGCAATCCATTTTCTTTAGAGAATAAGAACATCTTGGTAACCGGGGCATCCTCCGGGATCGGGAGAGCCATTGCTGTGGAATGTTCCAAAATGGGGGCCAATGTTATGATTACAGCGCGCAATGAGGAAAGACTGAATCAAACATTGTCGCAAATGGAAAATATGGAAAGACATAAAATACTCACAGCAGATCTATCTTGCGAAGAAGGTATTTTAAAAATTGTCGATTGGATAGGGGGTAAAATATTGGATGGAATAGTTCAATGTGCCGGTTTTACAGTTTCAAAACCATTCCTGTATCTTTCGAAGGATGAAGTTCGCGATGTGATGCAAGTCAATTTCGAAGCTCCTGTATTTCTTACCCAAATGCTATTAAAAAGGAAGAAAATAGTGAAGGGCACCTCCATTGTTTTCATTTCTTCAATTTCGGGTGTCTATTGTTCTGCTGTGGCTGGAAGTGCTTATTCGGCATCTAAAGGCGCTATTAACGGGATGGTAAAAGCTATGGCAATTGAGTTGGCACCAAAGGATATAAGGGTTAATTGTGTAAATCCGGGTATGATCAAAACCGGTATATTTGATGCCGAGGTTATTACACAAGAGCAAATGGAAGAAGATGCTAAAAAATATCCTTTAAAAAGATACGGAAACCCGGAAGAAGTGGCTTATGCCGTTATCTACCTGCTTTCGGATGCAAGCTGCTGGGTTACCGGTACTAATTTGGTGATCGACGGAGGATTTACACTTTTATAATATGCAGGCATACATTAAAGCAATCGAATATTATTTACCGGAAAAAGTTGTGACGAATGAAGATCTGATCAACGAGTTTCCCGAATGGAGTGTCGAGAAAATAGCATCGAAAGTAGGTATCGATAAGCGATATGTTGCCGCCGAAAACGAAACGGCGACGGATATGGCCGTTTTTGCTGCCCAAAAGTTATTTGAATGTGGTATAAAAAAAGAAGATATTGACTATGTCCTGTTTTGTACACAAAGTCCGGATTATTTCCTGCCAGCTTCCGCTTGTATCATACAGGAACGATTAGGCTTGTCGAAAGATGCAGGAGC
>JAVBPN010000262.1:0-5760 GCA_031549585.1 Bacteroidales bacterium | reverse complement strand
TTAGCAATATCTTTTAAAGAAACTCGAGCCATATCAGATGTCAATGATGGCAAATATAATTCATTAATCGTTTAATTAAAAATAATTGGTTTGAAATTGAAATATATATATTTTTGTATATCAAGAAACACTGTTGGAATTTTACGTAATCTTAGGCAATATGTTGTCACAGGTAGATATTGATTGCTTTCTATTGCTGAATTTTTATTGTATGAATAGTTAAACGTTTAATTAATATATTTTCATTATGCACCAGAGTATTATTCCCAAAGCGGTATTGTGGCCATTCATTTTGCTATGTACTCTATTTTTTGCATGGGCTGTTCCTAATAATCTAACAGACACCATGTTGGCAGCATTCAAAAGAATTATGAGTTTGTCAGACTCGAGAACAGCATGGATACAGGTGGTTTGTTACTTACTTGGCTATGGGTGTTGTGCTATTCCCGGAGCATTATTCATTAAGAAATATTCTTACAAATCAGGGGTATTGCTTGGGTTATTATTGTATGCGTTGGGCGCTTTCTTGTTTTATCCGGCAAAAATGTGTTTGCAAGTGAATGCCGAACTTAGTTTTTTTACCTATTTATTCGCCATATTTATTCTTTTTGCGGGATTATCCGTTCTGGAAACAGCTACCAATTCATATGTTTGTGCAATAGGGCCGGAAGACACGGCCACCCAGCGGTTAAATTTTGCGCAATCATTCAATCCTTTCGGTGCAATTACCGGAGTAGTTATCAGCCAAATTTTCATTTTATCACAGTTAAACACGATGACTGCATCGGAACGGGCCTCGCTTCCAGCCGAAGAATTATCCAAAATACAGACGTTTGAATTGAATGCTGTAACTACGACTTATGTTGTTGTGGGAGGGGTTATGTTATGTTTGCTCTTGGCAATTTTGTTTACCAAAATGCCTAAATTGAAAGAAGGTGGACAAAAGTTGGATTTTAAAGGAACGTTTAACCGGCTAAAAAAGAATAAAAACTATGTGTGGGGAGTGGTTGCCCAATTTTTTTACGTGGGTGCACAAATTTCGGTTTGGTCGTTTATTATCCGTTATGCGATGCAACAGTTGAATTTGGATGAAGTGGTCGGATCGCTGGGAGCACACGCTTCATCGGCGGATATTATTCAAGCGTTAAGACAAGTAGAGCCTGTATCTGCCGGTTTTTATTATTTGTGCGAATCGGTCGGTTTGGATGCCTTGTTGCCGCGTACAGCTGAGCAGGCAGGGGCTACCTACTACATTATGTCGCTTATTTTGTTTGTTATTGGACGGTTCGTTTGTACTTGGCTGATGAGATATGTCAGGCCGCGTAATATACTTGTGACATTGGCTATAGTGGCCGTTGGGTGCTGTTTACTGACTGTGTATGGAGAAGGAGTTACCGGAGTTTATTCATTAATGGGTATATCAGGCTGCATGTCGCTCATGTTTCCTACGATATATGGAATAGGAATTCGTGGTTTGGGTGATGATACTAAAATAGGAGGAGCAGGTATGGTGATGGCTATTGCCGGAGCTGCGGTATTAACCCAAATACAAGGAATTGTTTCTGATTCTTCCAGCATTAAGGTTGCTTATTGGATACCTACCATTGCTTTTTTAATTATCACCTATTATAGTGTGGTGATTTGCAGGAAAGTTAAGTAAAATTTTGACCCATTTTTTATGCAAAAAGGCCTACCGGAGTTAAAACCAGTTAGGCCTTTTGATATTATTGATTCTTGATGTTATGAAAGACGTTTTGTACATCTTCGTCTTCTTCAAATTTGGCCAATAATTTGTCAATTTCTTCGATTTGTTCAGAAGTCAATTCTTTTGTATCCAATGGAATTCGTTCAAATTCACAGCTGAGCACTTCGAATCCTTTTTCTTCCAAGTATTTTTGTAGTTGACCGTATGATCCGAATTCTCCATAGATCACGATTTCTCCATCTTCAGCAAAAATTTCGTCAACACTAAAATCAATTAATTCCAATTCGAGTTCTTCCAAATCTATGCCTTCCTTTTCTTTGATTTTAAAGACGCATTTCCGGTCAAACATAAAATCAACTGATCCTGATGTGCCCAACGAACCATTGAATTTGTTGAAATAGCTGCGGACATTGGCTACGGTTCTCGTAGGGTTATCAGTTGCTGTTTCTACCAAGATGGCTATACCATATGGGCCATATCCTTCATATACGACTTCTTTATAATCGGCTTGATCTTTCGAAGTGGCTTTTTTAATGGCGCGTTCCACATTTTCTTTCGGCATATTGGCCTCGCGGCTCATTTGTACTAATACCCTCAAACGTGGGTTGGTATCGGGATCAGGGCCTCCGGCTTTAACAGCTATGGTAATATCTTTGCCAAGTTTGGTGAATGTCTTGGCCATACTACCCCATCTTTTCATTTTTCTTGCTTTCCTATATTCAAATGCCCTTCCCATTTTTCTTGTACTTTTTAATTTTTGGTAACGATTAATTTCCAGATTGTTTTTCGATATTGCCACAACAAGGCGCAAAATAATCCTAAAACAGCCATAATACTGCCATAAATCAAGACATAACGACTTAAGGGGTTTTCCTCTTGTGCCAATGAGGTAAAATCCTGAATAATGGTAACAATTTCATCAGATAAATTTAATTCCTTTTCATATTTCTGCTTTTTATTGTACAGATCAAAACGCAGATTGCTGTAAAAAGGATCTTTATCTTTAGCGCTTCCGGACTCCATGACTACCATCTGGGTATTATCCATTTTTGTCCCCTTTTGATAAAGAGATCGTTGCAAGCTATCGATTTTAACAATTTCTTTTTCTAAATCAATAACATATTGTTGTTTTTGTGTCCGGCTGATTTTATACAATTCCTGAATATATATATTACTTTCAATGTATTGAAGTATTCCTCTCCGCAAAGCAGGAAAGATATTTTCATCATATACAGACGCTTTTATATAAATATACGAAGGAACACGAGCTTGATTAAGCGTATCTTTCGGGTTGAAGGTTTCATTGAAATCAACAAAATCCGTTAACTTGTCCTTGTTGACGTCAACTCCATAGTAGGCTTTAATAGAAACAATTTTTTTAACTTCATCTTCTTTCAAACCTAAGTAATTAGCCAAAAGTTTTCCTTTAGAAGCTGAGGTTAAGTTATTTAATTTGTTGATGTGATTAATTACAACGACGTTGCTGACATCTCCACTATTGGCTTCTAATAGAGATGAATAGTAACGGTCTGTTTTGGCATAAAAAGAATACCCAATGATGATACCGACGATCGCAAAGCCAATGATCCATAAAGATTTGCGAATTAAAAAAATAATGACAGAAACAATAAAGTCTTTGATACTAACCAGAAAGCGCGTGAAAGCATGCCACATTCTGTTGCAGAATTCAAAGATGTCTATTTCATCTTGTTGATTTCTCTTTTCAATATTTTCACTCATGATGATATCATTTAAAATGCGGTCAAAAATAAAAACTTTTTATGGATTATGCGAATGAAGAACCATATTTTGAATCAACTCGGAAGGTTTTACCCTTTAGGTTTTGTCCGGTTTTAAGGCAAGGGATAAGAGTTCGATTACCAAAATCCGAATTTTTATCAAAACTTATTTTTCGATTCTAATGCGGGCATCTACCACCGTGACTGTTTTTTCTGTAGCCAATAAAGGATTGAGATCCAATTCTTTGATTTCAGTGGCAAATCGTAATAAAGATGATAACCGTACAATGGTTTCGGCAAAAGCTTGTTCGTTGATACCTTTTTGTCCGCGAACACCTTGTATAACTTTATAGCATTTTAACGAGCGAATCATGGAATATGCTTCATTGTATGACAAGGGAGCCAATCCGGACGAAATATCTCCCAACACTTCTACAAAAATTCCACCCAACCCGCACAAAATAACATGCCCGAAAGGCGATTCATACTTGGCGCCGATAAACAATTCCGTGCCCGAAAGCATAGGCTGGATCATAACGGCTCTTGCATTGGGGATTTTCATCATTCTATCAAATTCAAAAGAAAGATGCCCTTCTGTTTTTATATTCAGCACCACACCACCAACATCCGATTTATGAATAGGGCCTACCACCTTCATTACTACAGGGAAGCCCATCTCGATTGCATGAAATATAATGGCTTCTTTGTCTGTCGAAACAAATTCGGCTACTATGTTTATTCCCGCAGCAGTGAGTAATTGTTGCACATCATGTGGCGCAACAAATCCGGACTCCAACCGGTCAATAATCGTTCGTATCTGCGGTATATCTACTCCGGTCAATATAGGTACAGCCGGTTCTGGGCCCGGCGTATCAACAATTTTTCCGATGGCCGTGCCCAAAGTTACTTCATCTGAAAAATAAACATGTCCTTTATCTGTAAAATGTTCGGTTTCCTCTCTGGCGGTGATAACAGATGGGAGTATAGGAAAAATTGGTTTTTTGCAAGTAATCATTTTTTGATGCAATGTTTCGTATGCATCAAATACTTTGACTAATCCGGTAGTTCCAAAGATCACCATCATCATGTCGATTTCGTCAAACCGGTTTTCGCAATAATCAATAACGGTTGCCAAGTGTTGCGCATTACCGGTAGCCAACATATCGATGGGATTTGCTGTTGACGAACCGGGGAGTAATTTTTCTTTTAGTTCGTCGGCAATAAGGCCTTCTAACTTTGGAATGCTGAGATGGCCTCGTTCCAAAGCATCGGCCAACATCACCGCCGGACCTCCGGCATGCGTGATAATAGCCACTCGTTTGCCTTTCAATTCTTTGAGGGTAAAAATGGAAGCAACATTGGACAATTCTTCCCGTCCGGAGCAACGGACAATGCCAGCTTTTCGAAAAAGCGCTTCAACTGCAGAGTCGGACGAAATCAATGCTCCGGTATGCGATTGTGCTGCCCGTGAACCCGATGGGGACACACCGGCTTTGATAGCTGTGATTTTACATCCTTTGTTGATTAACGAAGTAGTATGGAAGAGGAAAGAATCAGGGTCTTTGATACTTTCGACATAAATCATTTTGATCCGAGAGCTTTTTTCCGGATCAAAAGTTTCGTCCAGATATTGAATGATATCTTCAACGCCGGTTTGAGCAGCATTCCCAACAGAAAATACAGAAGCAAAACGTAGGCCTTTAGACAATCCCGATTCTATAATATAAACTGCCGTGGCACCTGAGCTTGATATTAAATCGCAACCGTGTGTATCCAATGGCGGCACTGGAAGGGTGAAGGTGCTGGAATGGTATGGCGTAATAATACCGGTGCAATTGGGGCCAATCAAACATCCGCCAACCGAATTGACCGTGTTTACTATTTGTTTTTCTAGTATTTTTCCTTCTTCGTTGGTCTCACTGAATCCTGCAGAGATGATAATGAAGGCCTTAGTATGCTTTTCATATGCCAATATATCAACAATTCCGGGGCATAAAGGTGCCGGAACCACCAGAATACCTAAATCCACATCAGGCAATAACTCTACTTTTCGAAAACTTTGTAT
Organism: Bacteroidales bacterium; assembly: GCA_031549585.1. Classification (GTDB taxonomy): domain Bacteria; phylum Bacteroidota; class Bacteroidia; order Bacteroidales; family UBA4181; genus JAIRLS01. Next base: position 251 of record JAVBPN010000262.1, on the reverse strand, counting down.
TCCTTGAACTTCGTCTTCGTTAGGATTAACCACATAAATTTTTCCTTTGTAGTTGCTATCTATAATGTTCTTTAAAAGCCTTCCGCCGGGTTTTCCGATATGGTTAGAACCTCCAATGACAGCGATGCTATGGGGAGAAATCAGTGATTTGTTGATCATGTTTTACTATTGCGTTTCTATATAGATTTTTATTTCTCTTTCGTCATTAATAAAAGAATCTGCCAGGTTTTTGAATCTATTATTTGATCCGG
>JAVBPN010000096.1:0-31461 GCA_031549585.1 Bacteroidales bacterium | reverse complement strand
TTTCTGCAACATAGTAATAATGAAACAAATCTATTTTTTACAACACACAGATATTGGCATAGATTATAAAAATAAAGCTAAAATTAGTCTATCTTCAACTGTTGATACGGAAGTATTAAAAAAACAACTCCAACAAATTCCTGAAATAACAGAAGCAATAAATATCTATCCGCTGATTCCTGCAAGTGTGCGGATTGGCGGAAAAATTTTAACATGGGACGACATGCCGGCCACAAGTGCTGATAATACACAAATAATAAATTTCCTTGGCGCTACAGAGACTTATTTAAAATTCTATAATTTTCGCCTGTTGGAAGGTGGGTTGCTGACTGACAATGACCTTCCTGACAATGCGCTAATCAGCGAGTCGGGAGCAAAAATGTTGGGATGGAATCAGCCTATTGGAAAAATATTTACAGTCGAACACAACTACTTTGCTTTCGACAGCACAACAACTTTTAGAATTAAAGGTGTTGTGAAAGACATTTACATTGAATCGCCTACCACTCCTCCAATGCCAGTCCTATTGGTCAATAATGATCAAATAAGGTACTTCCGCGTCAACAAAAGTAACGTTATCTCATTGACCTATCAAGAAGGCCAATGGCAGCATTGCAAGAAAAGAATCGAAGAATTGGTCAAGCAAGCATATCCAAATGTTATATTGAATTTATCTAATGTTGAAGAAGTATATAACAAGCACGTAAAATCGGAAACTGCTTTATTGGAGTTATTGGGCTTTGTTTCCATAGTGTGCATCATTATTTCTGTTTTTGGTTTTTTTTCATTGGTATCATTAACTTGTGAAGAACGGCAGAAAGAAATCGCCATCAGAAAAATCAATGGAGCTTCCATGCAAAATATCTTATGGATGTATTTTAAAGAATATTTTTTGTTGCTTGCCATAGGAGCCTTAATCGCCTTTCCTGCCGGATATTTGATTATGAAAAGATGGATAGAGCAATATATACAACAAACCACGATTAGCGCTTGGATTTATTTATCCATATTGTTGGTCTTAAGTGGTATCATTATTCTTTGTGTTGGTTGGCGCGTATATCAAGTAGCGCGACTAACTCCGGCGGAAGTGGTGAAAGCAGAATAAAAAAGCATAAAATATCTATTATTCAGTAATAACTGATCAAATATGAAAGTCATCCGATTAGCGTTACGTTCCGTCCTGCATTTTAAGACATATACGGGCATCAATATACTCGGCTTAGCACTTAGCTTGGCTTGCGTTATTGTTATTTTTCGTTATGTACACGGAGAATTAACCGTTGATCATTTCAATAAAAAACTTGATAGGATATACATAACAACTAGAGAAAGTAGTAAACGCTCGGATGTTATTACATTTTTCGGTATAGAAAACAGAAATAATGAAACAACTTTCGTTAATCTGACAGAACATCCCGGAATAGAAAAATTTTCTAGTTTTTATTTTTTTGAAAATGAGGAAATAGACCTGGCGGAACGAAAGCTCGATGCAACTATTCTTGTTGCAGACAGTAACTTTTTCAACATATTTGATTATACTGCTATTTCCGGCAATGCAAAATTAGTTGATCCCACATCTGCCTTAATCACAAAATCCTTCGCTCAAAAAACATTCGAAAATCAAGACCCGATTGGCAAAACATTTCTTCATTCTTCCGGTAAATTATTGACTATTAATGGTATTCTGGAGCAACCTTCAACCAAAAGCTCACTTTCTTTTGATATCATTATCTCTTCCGACCTGTCTAATCGATGGAGTAGTGCATCGCAAACCATAGCACTATTGCATTCAAGCGTTGACTATCAATACATTAACAAACAATATGGATCGTTTTTCGAAATGCCTCTTTGGAAGGAACATTTGCGATATCAACTATACCCTTTGTCAAAGGTTTACTTCAATAAAAATATTGTTAATCGTATTTTTAAACAAGGAAACCACATTCATGTAATGGTATTAACAGTAGTTGGAGTTCTAATCTTATTGATAGGAATTATCAACTTTATCAATATTTATACGGTTGTCATCCTCAAAAGAGGAAGAGAATTCGGAATGAAAAAGGTTTTTGGAGCTGAAGGATATAATTTATTTGCACAACTACTGTCTGAAAATCTGGTGATGACCGGATTGGCACTGGCTATGGCATGGGGAATTATTGCATTGTCATCTGCTTGGATTGAAAATATACTACAACTTAATCAGGTTACTAACACCACCTTTGATGCCACATTATCGCTTTCCATATTCATACTTCTTCCGCTGCTTACTTCCTTGTTTCCTTTTTTCCGGTACCATTATATTTCACCCATTCATTCACTTCGGGATATCGATAGGATAAAAAGTTCCGGTAGTTTACATCGAATTTTCCTTTTATTTCAATACATCATTACCATTACGATGATTGTCGTTTCATTATTTTTTATCAAACAACTCCATTTTATGTTAAATACCGACCCCGGCTATCGGACAAAAGACATCATCAAAACGCAAATGTTAAAGCGTCGTTATACGGAAAAATCACAAGAAAGCTGGGAAAAGGAATATAAAACTGCTGATGAGATTATACAAAGAATGAATGAATCCCCATTATTCAATATTTGGACTTATGGAAGAAGCCCAAACCAACTCTATAATTCAGGCATTTGGGAATTTAAGCTACCAGATGGAGAATTTCAACAAGTGGTCATCTTTTCCTCCAATGAAGCATGGATGAAACTGTTCGACATTCAATTAAAAGAAGGACGTATTTGGAATGATTCAATTGATAATTCCCGCAATAATTTTCTTATAGTAACCGAATCAGCATTGAAATTATTCAACATCAACAATTATAGTGATGTTTCACTCTATCCATCGCAACGAATTATTTCTTATTTTGATATGACGATAGAAGAAATGAACACGGTTCCTGCACACCCAATTATAGGGGTTGTGAAAGACTTTAATTATTTACATCTATCAGAAAAGAGCAAGCCTATTGTATTTTATTACACGTCAGGGTTTCGATATGACCAACTTATGGCCTCTATTATTCCTAGCCGGACACAGGAAGCGATTGAGTTTCTCAAAAAATTGCATGAAGAAACTGTAGGTGGTGAGTTTATTTATTCTTTCGTAGATGATGAAGTGCGAGCCATGTATCAGGAAGACAAAAAAATAGCTACCATTTATTCTATCTTTACTGTGATTGCTATTTTGATATCCGCATTGGGATTATTCAGTATGTCGCTTTTCGATATACAACAACGCAGGAAAGAAATTGCCATCCGGAAAGTAAACGGAGCAACAATTCTTGATATTATCCGGGTTCTGTTGAAAAAATATTTTTTGTTATTGGGTTTGTCCTTTGCAATTGCCTCGCCAATTGCCTTGTTTGCTATTCACCGTTATTTAGAAGGTTTTGCCCATAAGGCTCCGATTTCTTGGTGGTTGTTTGCTGTTGCACTAATCATCACATCTGGAATCTCTTTGTTGACACTGATTTATCAAACACATAAAGCAGCCAACGAAAATCCGGCAGAAGTGGTGAAGGCGGAATAAAAAAGACCGTAAGACATGTAAGATCGTAAGGCCGTAAAAATAAGTTTGTATTCAAATGATAATTTATAATTCATCAAAATGTTTATTCATTATATCAAAATAGTATCCCGCGGATTGATCAGATACAAATGGCAGAACATCGTTTGTATCTTAGGTTTAACCATTGGTTTTTCCGCATTTATATTAGGTGGTTATTGGTGGTATTGGGAAAATCATTTTGACGATTTTCACCCAAATGCCCAGCACACATATGGAATTACGACCATTGGCATCGCTAAAGCATCTGATGGCTCATTCACTGAACTTGATCAACTGCACGGAGATGATGCAAATTGGATGTTACAAAATATACCCGAGATAGAAAAACATTGTAATACATGGTGGGCTTCTCTTCAATACACAAACAACGAACAAAGTGAAAGAATAATGGGGTTGAGTGTTGAACCAGCATTTTTTACCATGTTCTATACTGATTTCATTGATGGAAACTATGAGCAAGTTCCTTTTAACAGTAGCTATATTGTACTAACAGAACGAACAGCGCTGAAATATCTCGGCAAAATTACATGTACAGGTGAGGTATTTCCGGGTGAAAATTTGAAAATTGCAGGCGTCATTAAGGATTATCCTTCCAACACTGATTTTCATTTTGATTTTTTACGTTTGGCTTCTACTATTTCTAACAATGTAGGACGCTCCACTTTTTACATACAACTCAATAAACACGCTCGAGTAAAGGATGTCAAAAGAAAAATTGAAATACACCAAAGCATTGCTAAAACCAGATGCCCAAATGAAGTAAAAGATTGGTCGTTCAAATTAAGAACGCTTTCAGAGATACACCTTAATTGTCATCCCGAATTAAAAAGTCGTTTCCGTAACATTCAGTTATTGGCAATAGCCGGTTTATTAGGGCTTATCAGTTCTTTAATGAATCATTTGGTACTATTCGTAGGACAACAACAAAGGCGACAACGACGTAATAACACATTCAGAAGTATGGGGGCTTCCACTTCTTACTTGCTATTAAGAAACCTTATAGACTTATTGATTCCCATTGTCTTTGCTTTGATTCTGTCTGTAATCTTTATTTGGATCATATTTCCATATTACCAATCATACACGCAATGGCAAAATTATGGAGTATTTGAAAACTACGTTAATCAAATCAACTTTCATACATTGATGTATGAATCCGTCAAATGGGTTGGGATGATCATTGTTTTGTTCTCATTGATGGGAACGTTAATTATTTCCGGAATGTTGAGAAAAACCGGATATCAAATTTCATTCGCACTACGGCGTAGCCTAGTTTTCTGCCAAATATTCATTGGGAGTTTCTTCTTTTTTGTTGCAATTTCATTATATAAGCAATTCTATTTCACACAAAATAAAGATAAAGGTATTAACATTGAAAACATCACCCAAATTGACATCGGATTTAATAATAAGGTTAATTTTAACTTTCTCAAAGAAGAATTGTTGCGCAGCCCATATATCGAGGATGTTACCTTAACCACCACTCCTGTATTAACCGAAAGAGGCGATCATTATCTTTCATACTTCACAAGTATGATCATCAATGAGGAACGATATGATGAAATCCGTGCGTTTATGATAGAACCGAACTTTATGGATTTCTTCGGAATCACGATGAAAGAAGGGGAATGGATCTCTAGAGAAACAGAAGTAGTAATGAATGAAGCGCAAACACAAATTTTAGGTGATATCAACTTAGTGGGACATCCCATCAAAATGGTCGGGATTGAAGAAGCAAAAATTAGTGGTATCATGCATAACTATAACTATTCAACCATGCAATATCCCATTGTGGGGCTTGTATTTCACTTGCCAACAAAAGAATCGATTGTGGTGTATGAATATGCTTACATCAAAACCAAGCCCGAAAATCGCACAAAAGCATTGGAACATGCGCGAAAAACATTGGGAACTATGGATACCGGTGAAGTTCCTGATGAAAAACGTTTTCGTGTTCTAGCCGATCTCATGAATGAGTTCAATCGACCGGAATATACACTTTCCATGATATTCGGTATCCTTTCCTTAGCTTGCATCTTGGTCGTTTCGTTTGGTATCTATTCGTTAATCACGCTCACAATAGAACAACGCCGCAAGGAAATTGCCATTCGCAAGGTCAATGGCGCAGAGTTTATTGATATATTATGGTTGTTTTTTAAAGAATATTTCATACTGGTAATCGCCGGAAATATAATCGCACTTACACTCGGATACTACCTCATGCTTCGATGGTTCGAAACATACGCTTACCATACTCAATTAAGTTGGTGGCTTTTTATTATTGTGTTCACTGCTACATGCGCAATTGTACTTTTGTCAGTTATCAGCAAAATTGGCGATGCTGCCAAAACAGAACCAGCAGAAGCTTTAAAATATGAATAAAAGACTTAAAATGTAAAGATATGTTCATTCATTATATCAAAATAGCTTTTCGAAACTTGCGAAAATACAAGACGCAAAACATCATCAGCATCATTGGGTTGGCGGTAGGGTTTGCCTGTTTTGCTTTTTCGACATTATGGCTCAGGTACGAAATTAGTTACGATAGTTTTCACCCAAAAGCCGACAGAATTTATCGCATTCATACGGATGTTCACAAGTATTCACAGGGAGGTAGCACTTCGGAAATATATGACACAAATCCTTACCCACTTGCCGGTTGGTTAAAATCGGAATTTCCGGAGATAGAGGATGCCTGTGCAATACGTTCTTTTCCGCTTGATGAAAAAATTAACTGCCTGTATGCTGATTTCTCTTTTTGTAACATCTTTGATGCGAATTTGCCGGAAGACTTTTTTGTACCGGGACGCACGGATCGACCAGTAGCCGTGACTGGTGAACTTAAAGAATATGTGGGATACATCAAGGAAAAACACAACTACGACGTCCAGACGAGTATTTCCCATTGGCCAGCAAATACCAACATTCCGTTCAATATGGTAGTTCCTGCTACCCTTGATGACCCCAATAGACATAAATGGGGGTTTTATGGAAGTTATCATACATATATATTGGTCAGAAAGGGTGTGGATATTCAAGCTCTTGAAGAAAAGCTGGATAAGGTTACAATTCCGCAATGGGCACATCCTATATCCGTCATCATGACGCCCTTGAAACAATTACGATATCAAAATCCGTCCGGGAATATGGCATCCGATATCAAATTCAGTCATATCCGAATTTTCGCCATAGCAGGATTGTTGGTTATCTTGAGTTCACTGTTCAACCACCTGACATTGTACGTTACCCGTGTGCGGATGAGATTGCGCGGACTGGCTTTACGCAAGGTGAACGGCGCAACCAACTGGCAAATCGCCGCCATGCTTTATACTGATTTCCTGCTGGTGATCGTTTTGTCGCTCGTTGTCGGTTTCATACTGATGAGCAGCCTACTTCCAACTTTCAAGGAATACGCAACCATAGGGAACAACAATATCAGTATTTACACCGAGCTGTTGCTTTATGCAGCTTTGTTGATTGCATGCGGTTTTGTTGCATGCGGTATTCCTGTTATGTATTTTCGCAAGCAAGCCCTGAACAACAGTATCAAGGGAACCGACAGCCCGGGTTCGCGAAATATATTCCGCAAGGCTTGCCTACTGGTGCAATTAATCATCAGTCTGGGATTGATGTTTTGTTCCGTTGTTTTTATTAAACAGATACGTTTTCTGCAACATACTGATCTTGGAATCAAGCGTAATAATATTGCTGCCGTTTCTACGTCTTGTTGTCCTCTACTTCCAGATTATTCCGGACAGATCAAGCAAGTCCCTGGAGTTAAAGATGCGCTGCCTATCACAAGTGCCGATTTTTTAAGAAATACATCATCCATGAGTGGAACGGTAAATGCGGAAAAAGATGGAAAAATGGAATCCTATACTATTTTTTATATCATGGCAGATGCTCATTTTTTCGACTTCTTCGGAGTAGAAATCATTGAAGGCGCCGAATTTTCCAACGAATACAATAAGAAAATGGTGTACAACGAAACTGCAATGAAAGATTTGGGTAGCGTTTTGTCGAATTCTCAAGACAAAGTCGGCGTTGTACGAGACTTTTATTTCACTCCTACCACAAAGTCGAAACCATCCGCTATTTATTTTCCAGGTAGTGCCGGGTTCAGGGCAATTGCTTATAAATACGAGGAAGGAATGCGTCAGCAAATCGAACAAGCTGTCATTAAATGGTTGCATGAATTGTTTCCTGATAAAGGAGAATTTGAAGTCAGTTTCACCTATATGGAAGATGTTTTCGACGAGTATTTTAAATCAGAACGGGCATTGCTTTCCCTTCTGTCGATTATGACTATTGTCTGTATCCTGATTTCTATATTTGGGGTTTACTCTTTAACAAGCCTCACGTGCGAGCAACGCCGCAAGGAAATAGCCATTCGCAAAGTAAACGGCGCCGAAGTACTGGATATTATGAACATCTTCTTTAAAGAATATCTCTTACTGCTTTTTCTGGCAGCATTCGTGGCTTTTCCTGCCGGGTACATCATCATGAAACGGTGGCTGGAGGGTTATGTAAAACAGACCTCGATGGATGCCTGGTTATTTGTGCTGATCTTCTTGGTGGTATTTGTTGTTATTGTGTTCACCATTGTTTCGATGGTATGGAAAGCAGCCAACCAAAATCCGGCAGAAGTGGTGAAGGCGGAATAAAAAAGACCGTAAGATCGTAAGACATTGTAAGACCGTAAGATAAAAAACAAAACAATGCTCATCCATTACTTAAAAATAGCTTTTCGAAATCTGTGGAAATATAAAATCCAAAATCTGAATTGAAAAAATTGCTGATTCGCATCATATGCATTATCGGCACCTCATAAATCAAATAAAATAATCTCAAAAAATTAAAACCAAAAGTCATGATCAAAACAGAAAATCTTCAAAAAATCTTCCGTACCGAAGAAGTGGAAACTTGGGCATTAAACAATGTCAGCCTTAACATTGCTGCGGGCGAATTTGTCGCTATCATGGGGCCATCGGGGTGTGGCAAATCTACCTTGCTGAATATACTCGGGCTGTTAGATAATCCCACTGGTGGTAAATACATTTTAAACGGGACAGATGTAAGTATTTACGCCGAACGGCAACGTACTAAATTACGAAAAGGTGTTATTGGTTTTGTATTTCAAAGCTTTAACCTGATTGAGGAATTAAACGTATTTGAAAATATCGAATTACCATTGCTCTATATGGGCGCATCGGCTTCGGAACGCAAGAAAAAAGTGCAAGCTGCAATGGATCGGATGCAGATTTCACATCGTGCCAAGCATTTTCCGCAACAACTTTCGGGTGGGCAACAACAACGTGTAGCTATTGCCCGCGCTGTGGTAGCCAATCCAAAGATTATCCTTGCCGACGAACCGACAGGTAACCTCGACTCAAAGAATGGCAAAGAAGTAATGGATTTGCTTACCGAACTCAACAAAGAAGGTACTACCATCGTAATGGTAACCCACAGCCAACATGATGCCGGATATGCAGCACGGATAGTGAATCTATTTGATGGACAATTGGTATCGGAAGTAAAGATGTAAGAAGAAAGCCCCACCCCGAGAAGCTGTACAAAAAGCTACCAACGACGGCTGAATTAAAAATTCAGCCGAACATAAATATCTGTACTACGACCAAGTAGCGTTGAGCGGAATTTGCAATTCCGCTCGGGAAAAGACTTTTTGCACAGCCTCAAACTCGCTTCGTATTGTTGTTAAGAAGTTTAGTATTATTGCTTCGTGCCTTAATGCTTTCGTGGCAAATCATCAGCCTCTGAGACATAAAGATTGAGTCAAACAAAAAATAGACTTTTATTTTTATCACGTGTGTGCGCACGCACTTACAATTTTTAGATAAACTTACATATTGACACATGAAAAATTCAAATCAAGCGAATTCCCGCAATAATGTGAGTAGCATCGGCTCCCTGGGGAGGGCTGGGGTGGGGCTTCTCCTCCACTACCTCAAAATCGCATTCCGCAACCTCTGGAAGCACAAAACACAATCGTTTACCGGCATTTTCGGATTGGCGTTCGGTCTTGCCTGTTTCATTCCTGCGCTTTACTGGATGCGCTACGAAACCACTTACGATAGTTTTTATCCCAATGCGAAAAACATTTACCGTATCTATACCGTTGAAAAACAATCGGGCAAGGTGATTGAACGAGCTCCGGGTATTTTGAAAAGAAAACTGCAAGAACACTTCCCGGAAATAGAAAGCTCTACTCATCTTGTTTTAACACCAATGGATTACCTTACCGAGGAAACGCCTTACATTTCGTTGCGCACGATCTTTGCCGACAGTACTTTTTTCAAGGTTTTCCCACAGGTGGTTGTCAGCGGCGACGCACAGCATCCGTTACAAATCGAGCACAACATAGTTCTAACGGAGAGTGTTGCTGTACGTTTATTTGGCGATGCGGAGAAGGCTATCGGCCAGTACCTGAGAAATGCATTTATTCCTCCTGATCGTATTCCGCCTTACACGGTGACAGCCGTGATTAAAGACCCGCCTCCCAATTCCAACCTGCAGTTTGATGTGATCCATTATTGGCAAGGTGTAGTAAATACTTTTGACAATTTGCCCGAAACGGAGCAATGGACATATTTCGAATATGACTTATATACGAAGTTCCACCCTCGCGCAGATGCCGCCGCACTTGCAGAACAACTACGGGATTTTACTTCCCGGATAAAAGCCAATGCCGATATTGAAGTCCGTATGATACCTATTGGTGACGTTCGCCATCAATTTAATACCGATTTGCCGTTCACGCTGAATTTCGTACGGCTTTTCGTTGTAGCCGGACTGTTGCTGCTGTTCAGCGCGTTTTTCAACTTCCTGAACCTTTATCTCGATCTTTTCCGCCAGCGTATCCGCGAATTGCACTTGCGCACGGTGCATGGGGCCGCGGGCGGACAGCTCATCGCGCAGCTGATGTTCGAGTTGACCTGTACCATCCTCTTATCGTTGGCGCTTGCATGGTGCTTCATCCTCCTTACCCGGCCCGGGTTCTCCGTATTACTGGATATTACGCTGGAAATACCGCAGTTGATTTATCTTTTTGTTGTTTGCGGAATATCGGTGACGGTGTTGATGTTGTCAGCCGCTTTTATTCCCTTGTGGCGATTGAGTCGTTCGGCATCGCACGACCTGGCAAAAGGAAAATCGCGGCAGCCGGTATTGCGGCGCGTGGCTGTTACCGTGCAATTAGCCGTCAGTGTTGTGTTTATTGTTGCTGCACTAGTGGTGATGATGCAGATGCGTTTTGTCAACCACAAAGATTTAGGTTTCAATAGCAGTGGACTTATACAGATATCCGGCCCGGAATATCCAATGATAGTTCACGGTAAAGCCTTAAGCCAAGAACTTGCAGCCATCCCGCAAATCGAAAAATTCACCGCAACCACTTTCGCGCCACAGCACAACATTCCTTTTATTTTCATGCGTACCGAAGTGGAATGGCCTGGAAAACAGGCAAACACAAAGCCTGCTTTCATGCCTATCAACGCAGATAGCCGGTTTGCCGAAACGTTCGGATTAAAAATGCTTATGGGCAAATGGTGGAATGAAGGTGACCGACAAAAAGTTGTTCTCAACGAGGAAGCCGTCCGGGTGATGGAACTTAGCGATCCTGTAGGTACCACGATACGCCTATCCTCCGAATATAACGAAGGCATTTCTCCGTTGTTGGAATACGAAGTGGTGGGTGTGGTGAACGATTTTCATACACTGTCGCTTCGTAGCCCCATCTATCCGACCATCTTTATATCAAAGCAGCAACTTATGGGGTATATTATCCGTGTCGTACCCGGTCGGGAGCAGGAAACGATACAGCACATCACGGATATCCTCCCCGGCATTAACGCTAGTTTGGCAGATGTTCGTCTGACGCCGTTAGACGATCTGTACGATCGTCTCAACCGTTCGGAACAGGCCGGTTTAAAATTGTTTTCCGTAATGGCCACTGTTTGCCTGTTGATCTCGCTGTTCGGTATTTATGCCGTAGCCACTGCTGCCGCCAATCGCCGCCGCAAAGAAATAGCCATCCGCAAAGTAGCCGGCGCCGAAGTCAGTAATATTATCCATATGTTTTTCCGCGAATACTCCTTACAGGTAATCATTGCCGGCATCATTGCACTTCCGCTGGCCTACTATGCCATGAACCGCTGGCTGCAAGGATATGCCTACCATACGAACATCCCTTGGTGGTTGTTGACAGGAGTGATGGTTGCAGTTGTTGTAATGGTTTTACTTACGGTGTTAGGGCAAGTAATGAAGGCAGCAAATCAAAATCCGGCGGAAGTAGTAAAAACTGAATAATTGAAAATGGAGAATTGAAAGTTGAAAATGAAAAGTGATGAATATGTCTCATCTTTTGTTACCTTTAAGGCTGTGAGAAACAATTGTTTCATCCGCGTTGATCTGCACTATCTGTGTTATCAGCGTTCTATTAATCAAGATTGAATATGTTGACACATTATATTAAAATCGCTTTCCGCAATATGCGGAAACACAAAATTCAAAACATAGTTGGCATTATCGGCTTGGCCATAAGTTTTGCTTTTTTCGCATTGGGATATAACTGGATGGAATATGAGACTTCGTATGATGGTTTTTATCCGGACTCTAAACATATTTATCGGATATATGGAATAGAAAAACAAACTGGAAGGACATTAGATCAACTGCCGTCTATTTTATCAGAAAAATTGAACCAAGAGTTCCCCGAAGTAGAAAAAGTAGCTATGATTTATCCAAGGTATGGGTCTTCGATCAAATGGGAAGAAAAAGTACTCGGAAATGTTGATTTCAGATTTGTCGATGAGTATTTTTTTGAAATATTCCCTCAAAACATTATATGTGGTAAAACCGATCATCTCTTTTATACACCGGAAGAAGCTGTGATAACGGAAAAGTTTTCTCGTAAATATTGGGCTTCTCCTGAAGATGCTTTAGGAAAAACTTTAAAAGATGGATATGGTCAAACTTTAACGATTGTTGCAGTGATAGAAAATCCTCCTGCAAATTCTAATTTTCAATTGGATGGTTATCGTACCGATATTATGGGTCGCAAATTCTCCCAACAAAATGCTCTTGACAAACAATGGAGTGTGATGATGAATCAAATTTTTATTTTATTGAATGAAAATACAGATATTGCAACATTTCAGCAAAAAATTCAGAATTATGCCATTGACAATAAGTTTAATGAAAATCTTGTATTGAAAGCAGTCAATATTGCTGATATGCGCCATACAATGGGCACTAATCTATCTTTCAATATTACCTATATTTATACTTTTGCTGGAGCCGGGCTACTATTACTATTTTGTTCAATTTTTAATTTTCTGAACCTGTATATCAATCGAATGTTACAACGTGCCAGAGAAATCAAACTACGAAAAACCGTAGGTGGATATAATCATAATATTATCAATCAATTACAAACAGAACTGGCCATACAATTAATATTGATTTGCATAGTAGGCATATTGCTATTGAAATTAGCCATACCGATCTTTGAACAACGGTTTGAAACACAAATTATCAACATCAATTTATGGAAGCAATTTTTATTAATCGCAATTATCGGATTCGCAATCATATTTATAGCGTGTTTGTTAGCAGAAATAAAATTTATTCATTTTTCTTCTTTATCGCAAACATATAGCAAATACACCAATCGATTATTTCGCAATATCAGTATTTGCATTCAATTGGCAATTTGTATCCTTTTCCTTATGTCCGCCTTTATATTTCGCCAACAAGTATCTTTTATGGACAATTTTGGTTGGGGCTTTAAAAAGGAAGGATTGATACAAATGACCATGCATCACCGTGATAGAAAATCCATAACAGAAAACATCAAACAACTTGCATTGGTCAACGAGTTCATACCAACGGGACTATTCAACATTAGTAATGAGCCACATGTAATGGCCGGAGAAATAAAATGGGTTGAAAAACCGGAAGGTTTTAATCCAATTATAGAAGTTTATGATGTAGGAAGAAATTTTAATAAAGGATTTGAGATTCCGATCGTAAAAGGAAGATTTTTTGAAGAAGAAGATATTATATCTGAAGAAACTCCACGAGGCATTTCTTTGAAATCTAACAAAATAGTGGTCAATCAAGGAATGGAAAAATTAATGGGAAAAGAAAATATCATCGGTGAAACCATAGAAATACCAACAGGAGCAATTTATTCAAGCGGTGCAGCAGAAATGGAAACAATGGAAGTCATAGGTGTTATTAACGACTTTCACACGTTAACATTGCAAAAACCCGTATATCCATTAATTCTACGATGTGTAAATAGCGAATTCTGGGGATATTATAACTATGTAAGAGTAAAAGACGGAACAGAAGAGCAGGCCATAGCCGCAATAACCGAAGTATTCAAAAAATTTGCTTCTCCAGGAGATCCGGAGGAGGTAGATTTAATTACCATGCCACAACTATTGGATGATTTAAGCAAATCCGAAAAAGCCAGCTTGCAACTTTTTGCTGTCTTGGCCGTGCTTTGCATTATCATTGCAATTTTTGGAATTTACTCTATTTCTTCGTCAAACATAGAACGCCGGAAAAAAGAAATAGCTGTACGCAAAGTCTGCGGAGCCACAGCAACAAATATTGTCGGAATGTTTGTTGCTGAATATTCCAAATTGCTACTATTCGCCAATCTGATCGCTTTGCCGCCGGCATTATTTTTCATGAGTCGTTGGCTGGAACAATATGCGTATCACATTGACATACACATTTGGATGGTATTATTAATCATTGCTTTCACATTCGTATTGGTAATCTCAACAATTTTCGCACAAGTAATTGACGCTGCCAATCAAAATCCGGCGGAAGTGGTCAAAGCGGAATAATTGAATAACAGAATAATTGAAAATTGCCTTCGACGAATTCGCAAGCTCTGTTGAAAAATGAAACGTGATGAATATGTCTTATCTTTTTTCACCTTGTCATTTGTCACCTTTAAGGCTGTGAGAAACAATTGTTTCATCCGCATTGATCCACCCTATCCGTGTTATCAGCGTTCTATAATTAAGATTAAATATGTTAACACATTATCTCAAAATTGCTTTCCTGTTTTTCCCTTTCCGATAGCATCCGGTTTCTTTTAACAAAAGTCAGTGCCTTTCTGGCACTATCGGAAATCTTTTGGTAAAAGTCAGCGCCTTTCTGATACCATCGGAAATCTTTTGATAAAAGTCAGCGCCTTTCTGACATCATCGGAAATCTTTTAGTAAAAGTCAGCGCCTTTCTGACACCATCGGAAATCTTTTAGTAAAAGTCAGTGCCTTTCTGATACCATCGGAAATCTTTTAGTAAAAGTCAGCGCCTTTCTGACACTATCGGAAATCTTTTGATAAAAGTCAGCGCCTTTCTGATACCATCGGAAATCTTTTGATAAAAGTCAGCGCCTTTCTAATACCATCGGAAGTCTTTTGGTAAAAGTCAGCGCCTTTCTAATACCATTATAAACATTTTAGTTAAAGTCGGGGATTACATCATGATCCAAAGGAGCCGAATCCAATTGATCCTTCGGATTCTTATCTTTTTACATCTTGACTGGAACAAAAAGGAATCCTTGTTTCTCATTAACAATGAGGAAATAACCAATTCCCGGATCTATTCTCATGATTTTACGGCTTAGTACAAAAATAAAAAGATCGAAAACTATCTAAATTTACCCAAAAGCACTTCTTGTATATCATAAACTTTATAACTATTTTTGACCTGGTCGACTTCACAATCGGATTGTCTATAAAAAACTCAGCAAATATGCCTTGGGTGCATTTTGCTTAGCATCCATCTTTAACGTTTTAAATATCAAAATTTGGACTAAATTTTACCTTTGATTTATACTATTAATCACTAAAACCAACAATCATCATGAACCGATACTGTCTAACAATACTCTTTGCATGGAGTATAGGTTTATTTTCCACATTTGCACAAGTAAAAGTAGAAAAGAAACCTTTGGTGTTGCCAACATACGAAATCGGCGCGCCCGACAAAAATCCCATCTTTTTTACAGGCCGCACCTATCAAGGAGCACAAGGACATATTTATCCGTATCCCTTATTTGACATTCTAACAGACAACAAGGTCAATAAAAGTTACGATGCGTTGTATGTCGAAAACGAATACTTAAATATCTGCGTATTGCCTGAAATCGGCGGCCGTATTTTTTCTGCTACCGACAAAAAGAGCGGATATGAATTCTTTTATCGCCAAACCGGCATCAAACCGGCATTGATTGGGATGTTGGGAGCATGGTTATCAGGCGGTGTTGAGTGGAATTTCCCGCACCATCACCGTCCATCCAGCTACATGGATATTGATTATCAATTGGAAGAAAATCCGGATGGCAGCAAAACCATTTGGGTGGGCGAAACCGAATTGCGCCAACGTTTCAAATGGTCGATAGGCGTTACATTGCATCCTGATCGTTCATATGTAGAAGCCAAAGTACGGATCATGAACCGCAGCCCGTATATCCAATCCATGTTATATTGGGCTAATGTATCGGTGCATTGTGGACCTGATTATGAAGTAATTTTCCCGCCTGCCACACAATATGGCACAGATCACTCCAAAGTTGCATTCACACCCTGGCAAATGGGCGAAGCAACAAGAGGATCCGGAGAAACTGTCGATTTGGCTTGGTGGAAGAATTTTACAGGCGGATCGCGTTCTATTTTCGCATGGAACTTTGAGGATGATTTCATTGCCGGATTTGATCATAAGAAAAATGCCGGAACGGTGCATGTCGCCAACCATCACGTAGTTAATGGAAAAAAATTCTTCCTTTGGGGAAACAACCCGAGCGGCAATATGTGGGATAAAATGTTGTCAGACAATGATGGCCCTTACTTGGAATTGATGGTAGGAGCTTATTCTGACAATCAACCAGATTACAGCTGGATCGGTCCGGGCGAAATCCGCGAATTCAGCCAATTCTGGTATCCGATATTTGATATTAAAGATGTGAAAATTGCCAATTACGATGCTGCACTGAATATAGACCGTATTGCTTCTGATAAGGTATTTATCGGCTACAACGCCACTACGACGTTCAAAAATGCAAAAGTGGTCCTGAAAAACGGCAACAATGTGATCTTTGAAAAGAATATTGATATCGACCCGAACAAACCTTTTACTCAAGAAGTGAGTGTTCCGGCTTCAACCGACACATATAACCTGTTTACAGCTTTGTACGATGCCAACGGTAAGGAATTGATTTCATATCGTCCGGTAAAACTGGAAGATGCGCCTGAACCCGAAGAAGTAAAACCTGTAAAACCTGCTGAAGAATTTGAAACCGTCGAAGAATTATATCAAGCCGGATTACGAATTGAGCAGTTTCACAATGCCCGCCTCAACCCGATGGATTATTACAACGAAGCATTGAAACGCGATCCTTCCGATTCACGCGTCAACACAGTAGTTGGAATTCATTATGCCAAACAGGGAAAATGGGATCTTGCCGAAAAACATTTGAAGGCCGCTATTGACCGTCAAACTTTGAATTATACCATCACCAAAGACCCCGAAGCATTTTATAACCTGGGCACGGTATATCAAGCGCAAGGACGCATCAAAGAAGCATCTGATTGTTTCTGGAAAGCTACTTGGTATCCTACTTTCCAATCGCCCGCTTATTTTGCTTTGGCGCAAATGGAATGTATAAAAGGAGATTTTACAAAAGCGCTGGAAATGATCAACGCATCGTTAAATGTCAATGTCCGCAACACCAAAGCGATTACCGCAAAGGCATATATCCTGCGCAAGTTAGGACGCAATAGCGAAGCATTGGTATTGCTCAAAAACGTACTTGAAATAGACCCGTTGGATTATTGGTCATTATCGGAACAATCTATTTTAGCCGGCAATGGTGCAAAATTCATTAACAAAGCCGATGATACACGCGGAATAGGAATTGTAAGGCAGCAAGAGCTCCTCGAAATGGCAACCGAATATGGCAGCATCGGAGCATATAACGAGGCCATTGCATTGCTCGAAGAAGCCATTGCTTCCGGCGATCCTTACAGCAAATTCCCATTGATGTATTACTATACCGGATATTACAATTCTTTGAAAGGCAACCAATCTACCGCATTGAGTTATTTTCAAAAAGGCAATGCCCAACCATCCGATTATTGTTTCCCATTCCGGTTGGAAGAAATACGCTTGTTTGAGACAGTCGTAAAGGAAAGCCCTTCCGACGCAAAAGCATACCAATACATGGGCGATCTTTTATATTACCTCGAACAGAAAGACCAAGCGATTGCAGCATGGGAAAAGGCGGCACAACTTGATCCGAAATCGGGAATGGTGCAGCGCAATTTAGGTTTTGCATACGACAGAGCCGGACAAACGGCCAAAGCCATCAGTTGGTACGAAAAATCTATACAGGCTGACCCATCCAACCCGCGTACATTTATCGAAATAGATCAATTATACGAAAAAACGAATAAGCCGGCCAAAGATCGCTTAGCATTGATGCAGAAAAACATGAAAACCATCCTGCAACACGACGATGCCGTAATTCGTCTATTGGGGCTGTACAATGAAATGGGCGAATACGATAAAGCAATCAAAATCATGGACACGCGCCATTTCCATGTATGGGAAGGCGGCGGACAAGTGCATGACATTTTTGTGGACGCACATCTGCTGAACGGATTAAAATTAGCCAATAGTAAAAAATATGATGCGGCAATTAAGGAGTATACGGTTGCTGATACCTATCCGGATAATTTGGAAGTAGGGCGTCCGGGAAGCGGCGGACAATATGCCAAAATTTATTATTACATGGGTAAGGCATATGCAGCCAAAGGAGACAAAGCAAAGGCAAAAGAATCATATGAAATAGCTGCACGGGGGAGTACCTCTCGTGGCCGTTCCGAAGGTGACATTTTTCGTGCAATGGCAAATCAAGAGTTAGGCAATAATGCCGCTGCCGAAACATTGATCGATGCATGCAAAAAGTATGTAGATGAGCAACTAAACAGCAGTAGCTTGATTGATGAATATTCCAAATTTGGTGAAGATGGTTCGCACTCACAACGGTTAGGCCAATTATTCTATCTGAATGGTTTGGTATATTATGCCCAAGGCAATAAAATCAAAGCAAACGAAGAATTTGCCAAAGCCATGAAAGCCAACCAAAACCTGATTTGGCCTAAGCAGTTTAAATAAAATAAGTATTATGCAAAGACAATGCATGATTGCTAAACAAAATTAAGCGATGAGGGTGTGTTAAATGAAAGAAAATTATGAATAAATTTGTAATTTCGCTCAAAAACTTTTAACACACCTTCATTATTGAATCATATCAACAGAACTTAATTGTACTCATAAACTAAATTTTAGAAACAGAACTATTTTTTAATTAATCCACAAAGGATAAAAATAACCGCTCCTACAAAAGAAAATTGCTATATATTTTATTTAAAACTTAAACCACATCCACATGAAACCAACATTATGTTATTTGATTGCTTTTCTTTGGCTGCATTCATTTGTAGCACTTGCTCAGAATTACAAGTATGAAACAACGCCGAATGATCCTTTAAAATCAAGGATTTACACATTGGATAACGGCTTAAAGGTCTACATGACTGTATACAAAGAAGAACCGAGTATTCAAACAATGATTGCTGTGAAAGTGGGTGGAAAGAACGACCCCAAAGAAAATACCGGATCGGCACATTATTTCGAACACCTGATGTTTAAAGGAACTACACACTATGGAACACAAAATTATGCTGCCGAGAAGCCTTTATTGGATCAAATCGAAGCGGAATTTGAAATCTACCGCAAAACAACCGATAGCCTTAAACGGATTGCCATCTATAAACGGATTGATAGTTTATCGTATGCAGCATCGAAAATAGCCATTCCTAACGAATACGGAAAAATGATGTCTGCCATTGGTTCCTCGGGAACTAATGCCTTTACAAGTTATGATATGACTGCATATGTTGAAAATATCCCGTCAAACCAAATTGAAAATTGGCTTAAGGTACAATCCGACCGTTTTACCAATCCTGTAATTCGTGGATTCCATACCGAATTGGAAACTGTATATGAAGAAAAAAACATGTCGCTGACACAAGATATACGTAAAGTGCGTGAAACATTATTCGGTGCATTATTTCCCAATCATCCGTACGGAACCCAAACAGTATTGGGGACTCAGGAAGACTTAAAAAATCCGTCGATTACCAATATCAAAAAATATTTCCAAACCTATTATGTAGCGAATAATATGGCCATTTGTATGTCCGGCGATTTCGATCCGGATGAAACCATTAAATTGATCGATCGCTACATGAAAGTAATACCCAAAGGAAATGTACCCAAATTAAATATCAAGCCGGAACCCGAAATCAAAACGCCAATCAATCAAATTGTTTTAGGTAATGATGCTGAAAATATATCTATCGGATTCCGTATTCCCGGTGCAAAATCGCCCGATTCGGACATTCTCGACCTGATGGGTATGATATTAAATAATGGGAAAGCCGGATTGATTGACCTTAATCTATTGCAAAAACAACTTGTGTTAGGCGCCAATGCCTATCCGATTTCGATGAGCGACTACAGCGTATTTTGCTTAACAGGACGGCCTAAGGAAGGCCAAACATTGGATCAAGTGAAGGATTTATTATTAGAACAAACCGAGCTACTCAAAAAAGGGAGCTTCGATAAAGACCTGATTCAAGCAACCGTTGCCAATTACCGTTTAGAAATGCTTTACCAATTGGAAAGCAATATGGGACGGGCTAATTTATTTGCCACTTCATTTATCAATGATATACCATGGAAGGATATGGTGCAGTAACTTGACCGTCAAGCCAAACTCACTCCAAAGGATATTATAGCATGCGCTAACAAATATTTTGGCAATAACTATGCGGTGATATATAAAAAACAAGGTAATGACCCGGATATAAAAAAGATATCAAAGCCGGCCATTACACCGATTGCCATCAATCGTGATGCACAAAGCCAATATTTGATAAACATCATCAATAGTAAAGTTCCTCCAATAGAACCTGTATTTGTTGATTATGACAAGGATCTAAATGTCAAAGAACTAAAGCCACAAATATCATTGTTATATGCGCAAAACAATGAAAACGAAATTTTTGAATTGTTCTATTATTATAAGATGGGCAGAGGAAACGATAAGTTATTAGCCACTGCCATTAATTATTTGAAATATCTCGGAACATCAAAATATACGCCCGAACAATTACAGATGGAGTTTTATAAATTGGCGTGTTCATTCAGAATCTACTCGAGCAATAATTATACATATCTCAATCTGTGGGGTCTGAACAGTAATATGGAGAAAGCTCTTATTTTATTGGAAGAACTATTGAGTGACCCAAAAGTGAATGCTCCTGCTTTTACTAATTTGATTAGTGACACAAAGAAACAACGTGATGATAACAAGCTCAACCAGCAAGCTATTTTCGATTATTTGCGTAACTACGGCACTTGGGGGCCTAAATCACCACTCACCAATGCACCTTCTTCTGCCGAATTAGACCAGTTAAAACCTGAAGATTTGATTTCCCGTATTAAAGATTTACGTAATTATCCACATTACGTAATGTATTACGGACAAATGTCGGAACAATCGGCTACAACCCTCATTAACAAATATCATCAAACAGCATCGGTACTTAAGCCATTACCAAAGGCTGTAGAATTTATCCAACAACCGACCGATCAAAACAAAATATTGTTCGTACATTATAATTCAAAGCAACTATACCTATCGATGTTGTCAAAAGGCACTCCGTACAGTCATTCTTTGTATGTCCCTATTTCCATGTATAACCAATATTTCGGAGGCGGGATGAATGCTATTGTCTTTCAGGAGATGCGGGAATCACGCGGGCTAGCTTACCAAGCATCCGCTTACTATACACAACCGCCAAAACCGGATTTAAATTATACCATGTCGACGTTTATTGCCACACAAAACGACAAAATGGACGAAGCATTGACCGCATTCAAGTCGATACTCGACAACATACCGCAATCCGAAAAGGCATTTGAGCTTACTAAGGAGCAAATGATCAACAATATAAGACGACAACGCATCCGTACTTACAATGTTCTGTTCAATTATATTGACGCCAAAGAGTTTGGATGGGATCATGACAGTCGAAAAGATCTATTTGAGCAAGCGCAAAATTGGACGCTAACTGATGTAACCAGATTTCAACAACAGTATATCAAAGATAAAAAGTATACCTATTGTGTTTTGGGCGATGAAAACGATTTAGACCAAGCTGTTGTGGACAAATACGGAACTTTGCAAAAGCTAACACTCGAAGACATATTCGGTTATTAACCTTATCATCACTTTGAATTTTACAAAGTGCAGTTTTGACATATAACAAGAAGAGGCGCAAAATAAGCGCCTCTTCTCATTTTTAATATCTTCAAATCATCTCAAATCCCGTATAGGCATGCAATGCTTTCGGCAACTTGATTCCGTCCTTTGTTTGGCCATTTTCAAGCAATGCCGCTACTATTCTTGGAAGAGCCAATGCACTTCCATTAAGCGTATGCGCCAATTGGGTTTTCTTGGTTGCTTCGTCACGATAACGCAATTTAAGCCGATTGGCTTGAAAAGATTCGAAATTGGATACAGAACTGACTTCCAACCACATTTTTTGTGCGGCGGAAAAAACCTCAAAATCATACGTCAATGCCGATGTAAAACTCATGTCGCCTCCGCAAAGTTGGAGAATTCGATAAGGCAACTCTAATTTCTTTACAAGCGACTCGACATGTTGCACCATTCCTTCTAATGCCGGGTATGACCGATCCGGATGCGATAATTGTACAATTTCCACTTTATCGAACTGATGCAAACGGTTCAATCCGCGCACATCCTTGCCGTATGAACCGGCTTCGCGGCGGAAACAAGGTGTATAGGCAGTCATTTTAACCGGAAAATCAGATTCGTTGAGAATGGTATCGCGGTAAATATTGGTAACCGGCACTTCAGCGGTAGGGATCAAATAAAAATTATCGAGTTTCACGTGGTACATTTGTCCTTCCTTGTCAGGCAATTGCCCGGTTCCGAACCCAGAGTCTTCATTAACCATCAATGGAGGCATCACTTCCTGATAACCGGCACGGACAGCTTCGTCAAGAAAGAAATTGATCAACGCACGCTGCAAACGTGCACCTTTCCCTTTGTAAACCGGGAATCCAGCCCCGGTAATTTTTACGCCCAATTCAAAGTCGATCAAATCATATTTTTTAGCCAACTCCCAATGTGGCAAAGCATCTGCAACCAATTCGGGCATCACGCCTCCGGAACGAACTTCCACATTATCAGCAGCCGTTCTCCCTTGCGGTACAGACTCATGCGGCAAGTTTGGCAATTGAACCAACAAGTCTTGCATAATCTGCTCGGTTTCCGCTTGAGCGCTCACTAATTGGGCTATTTTTTGCTTTACTTCAGCCACTTCCTGTTTGATGGCTTCGGCCTCGTCTTTTTTGCCCTCTTTCATCAAAGCGCCAACTTTCTTTGACTGCACATTCAATTCTGATTGCATTGTATCTGCTTGTGTCTGCATCTTGCGCCGTTGTACATTGGCTTCCAAGATACGATCCACTGTATTTTCCGCATCAAACCCTTTTACCTTAAGCCGTTCGATAACTTTCTCCTTATTCTCTTCTATGACTTTGATGGTCAACATAAAGCAATATATTTTCGATAAATAAAATATGATTCAGTGTGCAAATAAACAAAAATCTCCTGTAATGATGATTACAGGAGACCTTAATATTTTATAATATCTGCAACCAGTTATTCAGCAACAGGAACAACTGATACAAACGATTTGTTATCTGCTTTTTTCTTAAATAAGATAGTTCCGTCTATCAACGCATACAACGTATGATCACGTCCTATACCTACATTTTCACCGGGATAATGCTTGGTTCCACGTTGACGAACGAGGATATTACCAGCTTTGCATACTTGTCCACCAAACAATTTTACTCCCAATCGTTTACTTTCTGATTCGCGTCCGTTACGCGAACTACCAACGCCTTTTTTGTGTGCCATTTCCTATTGATTTTATCTTAAAACGTCTTATGCTTTAATATCTTCAATCAGAATTTGCGTAAAATCCTGACGATGTCCGCTCATCTTCTGATATCCTTTTCTTCTTTTTTTCTTGAATACCAAAACTTTATCACCACGAAGATGGGATACGATCGATGCGCTTACTGATGCACCTTCGACAACAGGTGTGCCAACTTTTACCTTCTTTGAATCGTCAATGAGATAGACTTTATCAAAAGATAGCTTGTCGCCGGCTTCACCTTCTTGGCGATGTACAAATACTTTTTGGTCTTTG
Organism: Bacteroidales bacterium; assembly: GCA_031549585.1. Classification (GTDB taxonomy): domain Bacteria; phylum Bacteroidota; class Bacteroidia; order Bacteroidales; family UBA4181; genus JAIRLS01. The sequence continues at coordinate 7,455 of JAVBPN010000096.1, read as the reverse complement.
CTTACTTTAAATTGCTGACCTGCTATTTCTACTATTGCGTACATTATATATGTTTTCCTAATGAAATTTCGGGTGGCAAAGGTAACACTTTTTGTCAAATAACAAATATTTTTTAATTTTATTTTTTGTCAAATTGTGCCTGAATAGAAAGATTGCACGAAATAACAATCTTAATGTCGAACATAACTGAACTTAAGATTGAATAGATTATTTTAACTTTGCATCATCGATCATTGTGTCACCCACACAAAAACAATGAAGTTTTCCAAATTCATTTTTTTTTGTTTCATCCTTATCTTGAAGGTCGCTCCGTCAATTGGACAGCCCAATCAAGCAGCTCGGTCTGATTCTTCACAACGAGAGTCATCAAAATGGATTAAGGAACTGAAAAATATCATCATCTCGCCACCGAAACAAGAATCGGAAACCGATACGTTCAATATCGAATCTCCAAATTACACATATCTTGGCGCAGAAGGAATGACTATTGCACAAATTCGTATTATTCGCCTCGATCCTTTTGGCGCCAGTATTAACGACACCATCGTCCGTGAGGTAAATTGGCTTCAAAAAGCTGGGAATAAGACCCATGTGTTAACAAGAGAGTATTTGATACGCAACTCATTGTTGTTTCGAGTGGGAGACAAAGTCAAAGTGCTTACCCTTGCCGACTCCGAACGTTATTTGCGTAGTTTGGACTTCATCAACGATGCGCGAATTTCCGTCAATCAACTCTCGGACAATACGGCAGAAGTAATGGTCGTCATACAAGACATTGAATCCTACGCATTTGCTTTTGGAACTAATTTTTCATCAAGAATGAATCTGTCTGCAACCGACCGGAATATTTTGGGGTTAGGCGTTGAATTAAAAGTCGGCACTTTCCTTGACGGAAATAAAGATCATTTGTGGGGATACGAAAGCAATCTTAAAATCCACAACATTGCCCATTCATTTATTTCATTTGATGCGACTTATCTCAATAAGTACGAAACGCAACAAATTGGAGTTGTGTTTAATCGAGATTTTTTCTCACCAAGCACCAAATATGCCGGTAATTTGACTTTGTTTAATTCTCGAATAGGCCTTTTTTACTATGTTCCTAATGAACCAATTGCTAACGGCAAGGACACAACTGTCCGGTTCAATAATTTCGACGGATGGATCGGCCGTTCTTTCCAAATCAAAGAAAACTTGTTTGATAAAAAACGCACCAACGTGACAGTTGCTGTGCGCACACAACGCATTGATTTTACAGATCGTCCGGAAAATGCACAAACCTTTTATTATCAATTTCAAAACCGGACAGTTTTTTTAGGGTCTTTGTCATTGTCACAACAAGCTTACTACAAAACCAACCTAATCTATAACTACGGAAGGACGGAAGATATTCCTTACGGATATCTGGCGTCAATCGTAATCGGAAGAGAGCACAACGAATTGTATCATAGAAATTATGCAGGTGCGAATTTTTCTTCCGGATATTTTATTCCGAAAATAGGGTATCTCTCAGGAGCCATTTCTTATGGAACTTTCTTTCGCAATAGCCCCGAACAAGGATCAATTGATGTGGCATTAAATTACTTCACCAATCTTTATGTAATTGGTGCATTCAGGATGCGTAGTTTCGCAAATATTCAATACACAAGGCAATTAGATGCCAAATATTATGACGATTTGGATATAGAGGGAGAGGTCGGCATCCCGGGATTTCGGAATGATTCCATCCGAGGGCGTCATCGCCTTACCCTGAATCTCGAACAAGATTTATTTGCACCTTGGAAAGTCATAGGATTTAACATTGTTGCATATGCCTTTGGAAATTTCAGCTGGCTTGGTGATTATGGCGAACGCGTTTTTCAAAGTTCACTCTACAACTCATTCGGCATAGGATTTCGCATAAGAAATAACAGATTGATTATAAATACACTACAAGTAAGATTTGCCTATTTCCCAAATATTCCGCCTAATTCAGGATTCAAATACGTCGAATTCTCGAAAGAAACGTTGTTGAGGCCTCGCAATTTCTCTGCAAAAGCCCCGGAAATCGTCCCACTATACTAATACAATGGAAAATGGAAAGTTGAAAATTGAAAGTGAAGCGTAGTAGTCATTTACAATTGAGCCGTGTGCCATGCTCCGTTTACCGTCTATCTTTAAACCTGAAATTTTAAATCTTAAATTTATAAAATAAATACGGGCGAAAGTTAAACCCTCGCCCGCAATTTATATAGTACATGATTGCCATTACATACCACTCATGATATTACTCCAAGGAATCAAACTGAAAATAGTTCCAAATATCAGCATATAAAAAAGCATGTATATCAAAAAGATAGAACTAATGCATGTCCCTACAATGGCGCAAATTTTGCCCGCTTGCATGTTTTTGTAAGAGGTTTCGGAATATTGACCGGGATTTTCCATATACACTTTAGCTGCCCTTCCCGACATTACTAAAGCAATAATGCCAAAAGCTAATCCAACAATTCCAATACACCAGCAAGCCACAATAGACAATATGCCCAATACCAATACGGTGGTAGAGTTTGGCAAAGGAGGCAACATAATTCTCGTCGATTCCATGATATTACGGCATTATAAATTTGATAATTAACTTATAATTACATGCCATTGAGAATATCGCTCCAAGGCATCATACCGCCAATCATAGTTCCTACTGCAAACAAGTAGATAACACAAATGATCAGATATAACGCTCCCAAGCATATTCCAATGATGGAACAGATTTTTCCTGCTTTAACATTTTTGTATGATGGTTCGGAATATGTGCCCGGTGCTGACTCATATAAAGCAACTGCTTTGTTTGCCATCACCAAACCGACGATACCCAATATAATGCCCACAACACCCCAGCACCAGCAAAATACAATAGACAAAATTCCCAATACCAAAGCAGCCGTAGCGTTAGGCAGTTGTGGAAGTACGGTAAAAGTTACCTTTTCTTGAACTTGATCGTTATTATTTTCCATAGGATTAAAGAAATAAAAATTAGAACAATAATTTATATAAATAGTTTACAACAATAATTGCGGTATTAAAGAGGAACAGGTACAACAAAATACTAGCCCCATTTTTCAATTTTAAACCAATGTGTGCCACTAAGAAAACCAACATAACCATTGTTGGGATCAATGCCGGATACAATTTGAAACTTCCAACCAAATCACCCCTTAATAATGCAATGAAAGCCCGCTGCATGCCACATCCCGGACATTCTATACCTAATACTGATTTATAAAAACATGGCGCTTGTTGTTTCTCGATCCAATCAACAAGTGTACACAGAATGACCATAGGCCGTTTGATTCAAAAATACCTTTTGTAGCATATCGCCGGGCGCAAATGTATGCAAAATGAAAACATGATCCAAAAAGCCAAACAAATATTTATAAAACATTTTATATCAACACAATAAATACAAGAATGTTTATTTGCCGGTTTTTTTCTTTTACGTTTTATAAGACCAAGATAATCATGTACCTTTGTTGCAAAATGTACAGATAAAGACGAAGATATGGCTTTAATCAAATCGGTACGCGGGTTTACGCCCGTTTACGGAAAAAATTGTTATTTCGCCGACAATGCCACTATAATTGGAGATGTCATCATGGGAGATGATTGCAGTATATGGTTCAATACGGTATTGCGCGGCGATGTAAACTCTATCAGGATCGGGAATAAAGTAAACATACAAGACGGATCGGTATTGCATACGCTTTATCAAAAATCGATCGTCGAAATCGGGAATAATGTTTCCATTGGGCATAATGTAGTGATACACGGAGCTAAAATATGCGATAATTCATTGATAGGCATTAATGCCGTAGTACTTGACCATGCTGTAATCGGCGAAAATTCCATCATAGCCGCCGGCTCAGTTGTCCTGACAGGGACAATTGTCGAACCGGGCAGTTTATATGGTGGTACACCTGCAAAGAAAATCAAAGACGTAAGCCCGGAACAAACCCGTGATATGATTGAACGGATTGCAAACAATTATATCATGTATGCAAGTTGGTATAAAGAATAATTAACCCAATCCTATAACCTGTAAATACTGTGAATCGGGCGAAAATTATTCATATAAAGGTTATCCGGTGGATTTCGGAAAAAATTCCACTTCAACGGTTGATTCTCTTACTCAGCTTGATCATAGGTACTCTTGCCGGATTGGCAGCAGTTATCCTAAAAAGCACTGTACATTACACTACCAATTTTCTCACAACCCGTTTAGATATCAGCACCGTTCACTGGGTTTATTTTGCTTTTCCATTTGTTGGAATCTTGTTGACAGTGTTCTTCGTGAATACATTTGTCAAAGAAGATATCGTGCATGGAATTTCGCGTGTTCTTTATTCCATTTCCAAGAAAAATAGCCAACTCAAACCACACAACATGTATTCATCCATGATTGGATCTACGTTAACAGTTGGATTTGGTGGTTCGGTTGGGTTGGAATCGCCCATTGTTACTACCGGTTCGGCTATAGGTTCAAACATCGGGCGTTTATTCAAGCTCAATTATAAAACAACCACTTTATTGCTTGGTTGTGGTGCGGCTGGCGCTATTGGTGGAATTTTTTCAGCTCCGGTTGCCGCTGTGGTCTTTGCCCTCGAAGTATTGATGCTCGACCTGACCACATGGTCTGTCATACCTTTGCTAATTTCGGCTGTTACGGGAACTGCTGTTTCGTGGTTACTGATGGGCAAAGGTGTTGTTTTCAGCTTCACGGTCATGGACCCGTTGGTTTTGCACAACTTACCGTATTATGTCGTATTGGGATTATTTACCGGGTTTATTTCCGTGTATTTCACAAAGAGCACCAAACGGATTGAACACTACATGGGAAAGCTCGGCAAGACATACTTCAAGTGGGATAAAAACACCAAACGGTTCAACCGGGAAGAGATCATTGGGAAAAAAGTTTTGTTTTTTCGCCGGGTAATCATTGGCGGATGTATCTTGGGTTTACTTATCTTTCTTTTCCCTCCATTATTTGGAGAAGGTTATGAAGCCTTAAAAATGATTCTCAGCGGACATTCGGCAGATTTGGCCAATGGGAGTGTCTTTTTCCGAGTAAAGGACAATCAATATTGGTTGTTGGGCTTCCTCTGTTTGGTTCTGGTTGTTAAAGTAATTGCTATGGCTGTAACCACCGGAAGCGGTGGCGTTGGAGGAATATTTGCGCCTACGCTTTTCATGGGCGGAGTATCGGGATACATATTGGCCAAAGTACTCAACATGCTTCCCATTTTATCAGTCAGCGATAAAAACTTTGTCCTTGCCGGAATGGCCGGCGTAATGTCCGGTGTAATGCATGCTCCGCTCACTGCAATTTTCCTAATTACTGAAATTACCGGAGGGCACGGACTTTTCTTGCCTTTAAGCTTGACGTCTGCATTCTCGTTTATTACATCAAAATACATTGAGCCCAATTCCATATACACCAGCCGTTTGGCACAACGTGGCGAGCTAATTACCCATGATAAGGACAAAGCAATTCTTACTTTATTAAAAACAGACAAACTGATAGAAAAAGATTTTGTTATCATTCATCCGGACAATACATTGGGTGATTTGGTAAAATACATTTCACAATCCAAACGAAACATATTCCCTGTGACCGATGATAATGGCAAGTTTGTCGGGACTGTGCTACTCGACAACATCCGGAATATCATTTTCCAACCGGAACAGTATAAAACAACATTGGTTTCCGATTTAATCACTCCTGCCCCTGTGTTGATTGAAACCAACGAAACGATGGAATCCGTAATGGATAAGTTTGAAAAATCTGGAGCGTGGAATCTTCCTGTTGTAGAACATGGGAAATACATTGGATTCCTTTCCAAATCAAAAATCTTTTCTTCATACCGACATCTTTTACAGCAGTTTTACGAAGAATAATCTGGAATTCATAAGGATCTATTCAAAAAGTCGAATCCGATGGCCCAACCGAAGCTCAGCGAAGCTAATTGCAAATTCAGCCGAACGCTATTCCTATAAAACAGATAGATAGCGTTGAGCGGAATTTGGAATTTCGCTCAAATAATAAGCTTTTGAACTGTTTCCATCACATATTAACGACATAAAACCTAAACAACCCAAATTTTGTTCTATTTCAATCGGGCACTATATTTGCACGAATGAATATATCCGAAAAATTGGCATTCAAACGTATACGAATGTTTTCAATTGATATACTTAAAGGGCATTTCACTTGTCGAAAAGCCCTTGATGAGGATTTTGGGTATTTTATGCTGTAATACAAACTTTTGGAAATATTCAGTTTTTCTGAAAATACATAAAAATATTATCAATCAACAAGATACATCATCATATAAAACAAAATTATAAACAGATGAAATAGCCATGCGAATTAAAAGTCACACCAACCGGTAGTGATTATATTCATGGCGCATTCCATCTGACCTTGAAAAATAAATATTATAACCAGATGAAACGTATATTTTTTGTAGTAGTTCTTTTTATGCTTTCTGCAATATCGCTCCAAGCACAAAGCAAATTCAATTATACTGCCCAATGGAAAACCATTGACAAAATGTTGTCGGACGGCTTACCCAAATCAGCATTGCCTGAAATCGAAAAAGTATATCAGGCAGCATTAAAAGACAAGGAATATGGGCAACTAACCAAAGCTGTCAAAACAAGATATCAATGTTTCTTGCAAACAGAAGATGAGCCACAAATATCATTCATCAATTACGTAAAAAAAGAAGCAACAACCGTTCCTTATCCGGCCAAATCAATGATGTATTCTATATTGGCTGAATCTTATTTGAATTATTACAACGCAAATCGTTGGTATATATATGACCGGACAGCATTAGCAGACGAGGAAAATATTGATGATATTGAAACATGGGATGCAACGCACTTAATTAGCGAGATCATCCATTATTACCGGCTCTCGCTCAGCCGTACAGAGGAATTACAAGACACGCCCATCAGCATATTCAAAGACGCGCTTGAGGGTGATGCTTCTGTCCGTTACTTGCGCCCTACTCTATATGATTTTCTGGCACACCGGGCAATCGATGCTTTCCTGCAAAACAATTTGGATTTAACGGACTTCGCCAAGCCTTTCCCTATTGACCGGATTGAATACTTTGGAGATGCCGGAAATTTTGCCAGCCTGCATATTACCCATAGCGACACCTTGTCAACCAATTATCAGGTGATGAAACTCTTCCAAGAGCTTACTTTGTTTCGTTTAACGCAAGATAATGTTGATGCTCTGGTTGATGTCAACTTAAAGCGGTTTGATTATGTAAAACGAAACGGAATATATGCAGATTCCGACGCCCTTTATGAAGAAGCGATGAAATATCAAGTAACGTCTTGCGAAGGAGAAAAGATATGGGGTAAAGCAGCATATACATTGGCACATCACTACAAAATAGAAGGAGA
>JAVBPN010000009.1:0-3230 GCA_031549585.1 Bacteroidales bacterium | reverse complement strand
AAAGAACGAAGATATTACACACAGTATTGACTATGCAGAATATATCCAAGAAGCGTTTTTGCCCACTCCGCAAGAATTGATAGCTCGGCTGCCCAATTCATTTGTGTATATGCAACCTTGCGCTATTGTGAGCGGCGATTTTCTCTGGTGCAAACGCATCGATAATAAAGTACTGGTGGCATGTGTCGACTGTACAGGGCACGGCGTACCGGGAGCTTTCATGTCTCTTATTGGCTCAAATTTACTCACGCAGATTGTCGATCAAGGCTTGACTGAGCCCGATCAGATAATGAATATATTGAATATCGCTATTTTTCATGCTTTACGAAAGCATGAATCAAAATTGCATAGTGGAATGGATATGGCTATGTATTGCATTGATTATGAAAATAAAGAACTATCGTTTGCCGGAGCAAAAATACCTTTGATATATTTCCGTAATGGTGAAATGTATAAGATACCTGGGGATTTATCTGCTATCGGCGGAGAGTACTTTACCTCTGAAGAGGATTTTAATCAAGCGTTTACCAAACACGTCATCCCACTTGATGTTCCGACATGGGTATATCTTTCGTCCGACGGTTATCAAAGCCAGTTCTCATATCCTCAAGGAAAGAAATTTCAATCCAGACGTTTTCAAAACCTGTTGTATGAAATACATCAAATGCCAATGGAGGAGCAAAAAGAGATTCTGCAAAAAACAATGGATAATTGGGTAAAAACCGGTGAACGAGTAGATGATATTCTTGTAATTGGTACAAAAATCGACTTAACCTAATATGAAAAAAATAGAATTTACAAAAATCGGCACGACCGTGTCAATGGCTATTTTATGTATGTCTCTTTATGGACAAAAACCCGAAGAACATGCTTACACAACATATACTGATAGTGTGGGCAATTTTTATATCCAAGTGGATATGCCGTTGTACCTTTATGTGTCTACATCGCCAGATGGACCCAAACAGCAATTGAAAAGGAGCGATATTAAAGAAAATAAGCCTATATATATGGATGGGCCGGGTAAACATCACATCCGGCACGCAGACCAAGTCAATCATCGTGCCGAGGTGTTTGAAATATATGCAGATGGAGAAGCTCCAAAATCAACAGCGTCGTTTTCTGGTGCACCTGTCTATCAAGATAAAAATACTATTTTTTATGGTAAAGGCTTAAATATCAAATTAACTACCCGCGACGATATGTCGGGCATAAAAGGTTTGTATCAATCGTTTGATGGAGTTTCATTTACCCCCTATCAGCCTCAATCTGTTGCAAAAGAAGGTATACATACATATCAGTATTATGCTGTAGATAATGTAGGGAATGTAGAGAAAGTGCAACAAAAACCGTTTACTGTAGACCTGACACCACCCGTTACATACCATAACATTGAAGGAATTGCTCAAAATTCAATCATATCGACAAGTAGCTTGATATACTTAACTCCTTCTGATAATCTTTCAGGTGTATACCGTACTTATTATCGCTTTGATGACGGGCAAGAAAGGATGTATACTCCCGGAAATATGATTCCGTTTGCGCAACTTGCTGATGGGGAACATACCTTATATTATTATTCGGAAGACAGAGTACAAAATAAAGAAGACCTGAAAAGCGTCACTTTCTTTTTTGACAAAACTGCTCCTATTATGTCAGCTGACGTATTGGGTGACCGGTTTATTGTAGAAGATAAGGTGTATTTCTCAGGACGTACCAAATTGAAATTGACTGCCGTTGATAATAAGTCGGGAGTGAAAGAAATTAAATATTCTATTGATGGACAAGGTTTTGAGACATACGAAGATCCGTTTTATTTACCCTCGAAATCAGGTAGGCATGTAATTAAATATTACGCTGTAGACCAAATGAATAACACCAATGCCAACGAATATCATCATAATACCGGTATTGTATATGTCGACCTGACAGGGCCTCAACTGTCATATAGTGTTGCCGGACCAAATTTCCGCAAGGGTGATATCCAATACATTAGCCCAGTGACTAAGATCACGTTAAAAGGAACAGATTCCGAATCGGGATTACAATACCTCAGTTACAGCCTAAATGAGGAAAAAGAAGAAACACGCTATAACGGCCCATTTAGTTTGACTCAAAGCGGGCAAAATATGATACAATATTATGGATATGATAATGTAAACAATCGCAATGCAAGTGACTTTTCTTTGATGGTTGATGCCGAAGGTCCCGAAATACTTTACACATTCAGTGTGAAAGCGCTCAGTGCCGAACGTCCTGAAGGAACAGGAACTACCGAATATGCGGGCGAATACCCATCGTATGTGCTACTTTACTTGGCTGGTACTGATTTGATGACCGGAAATGCCACCATTTCTTATTCAATTGATGGAGGGCCTGAATTACCTTATTCTGCGCCGATAGGATCATTCCGGAAGGATCATACCTATACCATCAAAATAATTGCTAAAGATAAACTTGAAAATGCATCGGAAAAGACAATTATGTTCCGAACATCCGCTTTCTAACGTATAGATATAAAATGGAAAAAGGACTTGTGAGATTTCTTACAAGTCCTTTTTTTATAGAAAAAACTCTATATCGGCTTTATTTAAAAACGCCAACCAAAAGTGGCATTGATTTGGTGCGCCGTCGACTTAAAATTAGTACCATTTAAATCCTCTGCTTCAGCATTCCCTAAAAACCTGTAACCGGCATCGACAAATAAACGGGGGCGAAAATTCCATGTAAGTCCGGCACCAGCACCATAAGTAAACATACCTGTACTTTCAGAATCAAACGAAGGTGCATTGGATACATCCGGTTCGTATCTGAATGACGCAATCAAAGATGTTCCTCCCAATGAAGGGCCAACACGTAAATGGAATTTTTCAGACAAATCAAATATGTAATTCCATGTGATCAAAATCGGGACAGCGGTATAATCACAGAAAATAACGCCGTCATCATATGTTTTACTCGGATTATTGTCATAATAATATGAAAATTCCATGATCTCTTTGCTGTGGAAAGTTACGCCCAAATCAAACGAAAAACGGCTATGAGGCGAGGTATAATAACCAATACTTGTTGACATACCCACAAATCCCATAGCATCAACCCATTCCGGAACAAGAACATAAACAGATAATCCTCCGTCTAAGTACCATTTTTTTCTCTCTTCAGTTTGTTGTGCTTTTATTGTACCGACTGCGCATACAAACAAGGTCATAATCAATATTTTCTTCCAG
>JAVBPN010000268.1:0-4110 GCA_031549585.1 Bacteroidales bacterium | reverse complement strand
TGCTTGTCGCAGTTGCTTTTATATTTCTGCTCCCAGTTTTTTTATCATCCTGTAAGGATTATCTTAGTGTTGACAATTACTTTAGTGATGAGCTAAAGTTGGATTCTGTTTTTGCAAAGACTCGTTATATAGAAGATTATCTTTGGGGTACTGCAGTTTTATTCCCTGATGAGGGAGGTTTTTTGTCAATGAACTATACGCCTGGACCGTTAGCTACGGATGAGGCATTTACTGGTTTTCTTACTTCTTATGACTATAACGGAATGCGTTTTGTTTTAGGTGAAATAACAGCAGATAGAATGTACACATTTACCAATTGGTCTGTTATGTATCAGATAATCAGAAAATGCAATACCATTTTAGCTCGTATTGATGAAGCTAAGGATATGACAGCCAGTAACAGGACCAACATCATTGGACACAGTCACTTTTTCAGAGCATATGCTTATTATCATCTTCTTGTTGATTATGGGCCTCCAATTATTTTGGGAGATGATATTATTGAATCCAATGCCGAGATGGCAGCATACGACCGCGCACGTAGTACGTATGACGAAGCTGTAGAGTACATATGCTCGGAATTTGAGACTGCTGCCACATATTTACCTTTAACTGTTCCAATTATGAATTTTGGCCGACCTACTAAAGGAGCAGCTTACGGTCTCATTGCACGGATACGCTTGCTTCATGCAAGTCCGCTTTATAACGGAGGAAGTGTTGCCCGCATGTATTTTGGGAACTGGAAGCGTTCGACAGACGGGGCTTCATACATTTCACAAGCATATGATGAAAAGCGTTGGGCATTAGCGGCAGCAGCAGCTAAACGAGTGATGGACTTAGAGTATACAGGAACACAGTTATACAAATTGCATGTTGTTAATAGTGATGCAGAAACACCAAATTTACCATTAGTTACTACTGATCCCGATTATACTAGAACCTGGCCTGATGGCGCAGCTGGAATCGATCACTTCAAATCTTACTCCTACATGTTTACCGGAGAATCCGTTATGTCTATCAATCCCGAATATGTCTGGGGAATGCGCAGCGAAAGAATACGAGATAACACTCAGATGTGTTTTCCTCAAAAATTGAATGGCGCTAACGGATTATGCGTTACACAAAAAGTTATTGATACATACGCTATGGCAGATGGTCGACCTATTAACAATTCCAGCGCTGAGTATCCTTATAGTGAAATCGGGTTTTCGACTATGGAGCAATTATTTTCCGGGTATCGTCTCATTGCAGGAGTAAGCAATATGTATTTGAATCGCGAAATGCGTTTTTATGCTTCAATCGGTTTCAGCGAGTGCTTTTGGCCTATGAAGTCTTCGACTTCAGCAGGTTACTTTAATCAGACTATTAATTATTATGTAAACTCTCCTAATGGAAAAGGCAATGTAAGTAGTCCTAATGATTATCCGCTTACTGGATATGTTCTGAAAAAATATATTAACCCCAGTGATGCTTGGGATGGAGATAATGCTAGAAGAATGGAAAAAGGATTCCCTATTATCCGCTATGCCGAAATATTGCTTTCATATGCCGAAGCGCTTAACAATTTGACCACTAGCTATGTGCTTGAGGTGAACGGAGTATCTGAAAATTTCTCAAGAAATATGGATGAAATTAAAAAAGCTTTTAACCAGGTTCGTTATCGTGCCGGATTGCCCGGGTTGCTCGGCACCGAAGATGCAGCTACAGTTCAATTGGCCATTGAGAAAGAACGAATGCTGGAATTTTTATTTGAAAACCGTCGTTTTTATGATGTGAGACGATGGGGTATTTACGAACAAACCGAAAATGAGCCTATTCGAGGAATGAATGTAGAAGCAACTAAAGATTCTTATTATACCAGAGTAATTCCTAATACTTCACGGATCGGTGCTAGGATTGTCAACAGGCGATTGATCTTTCTGCCTATACCATTAAGTGAAGTAAGAATATTAACTTCTTTGGATCAGAATCCCGGTTGGGAAAATTAATTGATCTTTTTTTATTTTCGACTTGGAAATAAGTGTTTTAACGAATAACAAGCAATATGATGTTAATTAACCGTTTAAAAAACAAATGTATGAAATATTCATATAAATCCCTATTAAAAGAAAATGCAAGATTATTCTATTTGTCTGCCAATAAAATTGCGAGTATATTCATGCTGATATCCTTTGCACTTACCTCATGTAATAGAGATGAAGTATTTGAAAGGGAGCAATACAAAAACGTTTTTGCTTTGATTAGTGCAGAAGACAATGTTTCAAATAATTTTCACGAATTAGGAGTAGAAACCATTGGTTATGTTGCAGCCTCACTTGGTGGAACAAAGCCAACAACAAAAGACATAATCATTAATTTGGTAGAAGACAAATCACTAATTGATAAATTCAATAAGAGTAATTTTGATGTGGATGCAACAAAATATTATCGTTATTTGCCGACAAAATATTATGATATAGATAATTATCAGTTTGTGATTCATGCTAATGAAATAAGTGGAAAATTGCCTATTCGTATAAGGACAGAAGGATTGTCACCAGACTCATCCTATATGATTGCACTCCGTATAGAATCGCACAGTGCTTATGAATCTAATCCTGATAAAAACTACATTCTTTATCGGATTAGAACGCAAAACAACTGGGCAAAGTCAGATGGTACAACCACTTATAATTTATTGGCAAAACGTAATGAATCAGGAACAACCGTCTCATTGACGGGATCAAAAGTAATGCATCCTGTCAGTAAAAATAAAGTTCGGATAATGGCGGGTGATATGATTTACGAGCCGAATATCAATGTATTCAATAAATCCGCCATTATTCTAGAAATTCTTGAAAACAATAAAGTGCAGATATCATCTTACAAGAATCTAGAGATAACTCAAATTGATGGCGATGTGTATTATTCGAATATTTACAAAATAGTTAATGATGGATATAAAACTTATAAAGTTTTCCTAATTCGATATAATTATGTCTCTGAAGGAAAAACATATGAAATGAGCGAGGAATTGAAATTAGAGTTTAAACAGGATGCAATATTTACTAACCTTGTATATCAATAACACAAATAAATAATCAAATGAAAACACATTTTAATAGATATGTCTTTTTTTTCCTAATACTGGCATACATGCCTTCATGCAATTCATATGAAGACAAAGAAATTGAAAGCAGTATTTGCGTAAATCATACTTCATTATCCTTACTTGTAGGAGATAAAGTTCAACTTACGGCAAGTCCAACCGATGGGACTTATCAATTCGAATGGAACAGTAACGATCCGTCAATAGTAACAGTAACTTCAGAAGGGCTTGTTGAAGCGCTACAAGAAGGTTATGCTGAAATAAGTGTTTCTGGCGGTTCAATTTTAACCAAAGTTCCTGTCAATATTGCAAAACGGATTCCGCTGACAGATGTTATATTAAGCGATACTCAATTGGATTTGCTTCCGAATGACAAAAAGACAATTTTGGTCACGTATGTTCCAGAAAATGCAAATGATTTGCCGGCTTATTCATGGACATCCAATAATGAGGATGTGATTACAATTAACGAAGTTGGACAATTAACAATCATCAAGGAAGGACAGGCGAGAATTGATTATAAAATCGGGGAATTTGCCAGATCAGTAAATGTTTTTGTTTCCTATACTATGCCATTTAAAGGGCCGCATGTGCTTTCTGTCGAGGAACCATATGAACTAATGGCATTTGATTTTGATCTTGGTGGGGCAGGATATGCATTTAATAAACCAACACCTATAACGTGGGCAACAAATTCGAAATATCGCATCAATAATGGCGACCCGAATTCAGCAAATGTTTTCATCGAAGAAAACGCAGCAGGAGAGGTAACAAATATTGCCGGCATCCATGCCGGAGACTGGTTGTTATATTCTATCGATGTGAAAGATGCGGGAATTTACGAATTGCAAATAAGCGTTAATTCCTTTAGTGGTACTGATGGTGCATTTCATGTAGAGGTAGACGGAGTTTTGGTGTCCGAACCTATAAATATACCGCCTATGAATAGTTGGTTCTTATATGAGTGGATGCCTGCTGTGCCATTACAATTGAATTTATCTGAAGGCAGACATAAAGTAAAA
>JAVBPN010000342.1:0-3126 GCA_031549585.1 Bacteroidales bacterium | reverse complement strand
CACACCTTCTTGTCCACGAACACCTTCAAGCATTTTGTAGCTTTTCAAGTTTTTGATCATCTCCACAGCATCAGCTTTACCAAGTGGAGCAAGACCTGATTGCACGTCTTTCAACACCTCAATAAAAATACCACCCAAACCACAAAGGATCATATGTCCAAATTTTGGTTCAAATTTAACACCGGCAAACAACTCCATACCCGAAAGCATTGGCTGAATAAGGATTGCCGTTGTATCTTTGATTTGAATCATGCGTTCAAATTCTTTTTCAGCAGTAGCTGTATCTTTCACATTCAGCACTACACCACCAACATCCGATTTGTGAATAGGCCCAACCACTTTCATTACCACAGGGAATCCCAAACGTTGCGCTTCTTTTGCAGCATCTTCTTTTGTAGTAACTACAGCTTCTCCGGCACGTGGCACACCACAAGCATCCAACATAATCTGGATATCATCGGGAGAAATATAACCATTTTGATTACGTTCAATCACCGCACGAATAGCTTTTTGATCTACCCCCGACAAATCATCTTTAAAATCGGTAGGTTTAGGAGTATGATAAACTTTTCCAAGCAATGTTCCCAAAACAGTTTCTTCAGGGAAATTCACACGACCTTTAGACAAGAACTCATTAACCTCAGGTCCAGCAACGGTTGTAGCCGGCAAGATTGGGAAAATAGGTTTTTTGCAAGTACGCATTTTTTCATCAAGTAATTTATATACATCATAAACAGGAAACAATCCGGGAGTACCGAAAATAACCGCCATTGCATCAATATTATCAAAATATTTATCACAATAATCAATAATCACACCCAACTGTTCGGCAGTACCTGTTGCTAAAAAGTCGATAGGATTAGCTACAGATGAACCTGCAAAAAGTTGTGTCAATAATTCCTGAGCTTTAGGCCCTTCAATATGAGGAATATCAATCCCTGCGCGTGAAAGCGCATCGGTAAGCATAACCGCAGGGCCACCGGCATGCGTAATGATAGCAACATTTTTACCTTGCAATTCCGGATGCATGAAAATACCACCAACTGTTGCCAATTCCTCTCTACCATAGCAACGCACAATACCTGCTTTTTTAAACAATGCATCAACAGCCGCATCGGAACTTGCCAAAGCGCCGGTGTGTGAAGATGCAGCACGGCTGCCGGCTTCAGAACCTCCAGCTTTGATAGCAGCAATTCTACAACCTTTATTAATCAACGAACGAGCATGTTTTAACAATTTTTCAGGTTTGTTGATATTTTCAATATATAACAATTTAACTTTTGAACTTGTTTTCGGATCAAAACTTTCGTCAAGGTTTTCCAGAATTTCTTCTACACCAAGCTGAGCGGAATTACCCACAGAAAATACATTGGCAAATGTTAATCCGTTTGGAATAGCTGCTTCCAGAATGAAAACGATTGTTGCGCCCGAGCCTGAAATCAAATCGCAACCATGCGGCTCAAGTTTTGGAATAGGCAATGTAAAAATACTATGATGTTTAGGCGTAAGGATTCCCACGCAATTAGGACCAATCAGCGAAGCACCGGCTTCATTGCAAAGCGAAACGATTTTATCTTCCAGCACTTTTCCTTCATGGCTTTCTTCACCAAAGCCCGCAGAAAGAATGATAATCCCTTTGGTACCTTTTTGTTTTGTAAGTATTTCAACTGTATCTGGGCAAAATTTAGCAGCAATAGCCAACACTGCAAGGTCAACATTTGGAAGATCTTTTACGTCTTTATAACACTTGATTCCCTGAATAGTATCTTCTTTAGGGTTTACCACCATGATTTCTCCGGCAAAACCACCATCAATAATATTTTTTAATATTTTCCCACCCGGTTTAGTAACGTCATTAGAAGCACCAATGACTACAATATTTTTAGGGTCTAATAATTGTTTTGTAAGCATAATTTTTTGTTTATTTTTGATTTATGAATTCCAGATTTCAGATTCCATATTTCGCAATGCATCGCGAAACTGTTCATTATTCACTGTTCACTAATCACTATTGATATATTTTAACTTCTACTTCTCTGTTGGCCACCATCAGACCGTTTTGAGCGAGCGCCCACATTTCATCTTCTCCCGGATATACTTGTATCGGCGCAATGTGTGCAATACGTTCGGTCAATGCCTTAACAAAAGGTTTTCCATAAGCAATACCGCCTGTAAGCAGGATAGCATCTACTTCACCTTTCAACACTGTCGACATAGCGCCTATATCTTTGGCCACCTGATAAACCATTGCATCCTGAATAAGCGCAGCTTGTTCGTCACCGGCTCCGGCTCTTTTTTCCACTTCATAAGCGTCATTAGTACCAAGATAAGCAACAAATCCACCTTTACCACAGATCATTTTTTCAATTTGTTCCAAAGTATATTTACCGCTGAAACAAACTCTGGCCAATGAAGCTGCAGGCAATCCGCCGCTACGTTCAGGAGAAAAAGGGCCATCGCCATCCAATGCATTGTTTACATCGATTACACGTCCTTTTTGATGAGCAGCCACGCTAATTCCACCACCAAGGTGAGCAACAATAAGATTAAGGTCTTCATATTTCTTGCTAACAGAAGCAGCATAAGTGCGCGAAATGGCTTTTTGATTTAATGCATGAAAAATAGAAATGCGGGCAAAATCAGGATGTCCGGAAATGCGGGCAAGCGGCTCCAATTCATCCACAACAACAGGATCGGCGATATATGCTTTTGCATCGGGAATGCTGGTAGCTAAATCGTGTGCGATCAATCCACCGAGATTACTTGCATGCTGTCCTTGTATACCAATTTTCAAATCTCTTATCAAAGCATCATTCACTTCATAAACTCCGGAAGGAATTGGTTTCACAAGACCTCCGCGACCTACAATCACAGAAAGCTGGCTTAACTCGAAACCATCATTGGTAAGTTCCTTAACAATAATTTCTTTACGGAACTCATATTGATCGGTAATAGTTTTGAAACCGGCTAATTCTTCTGAACTATGTTTAATATTTTTTAGAAATATTTGTTTTGAGCCTTCAAAAACAGCTATTTTGGTGGATGTTGATCCGGGATTAATAGCTAAAATTTTAATTGTTGACATATGACTATAAGGTTTTAAATTTGTATTTATTTTGTTTTATT
>JAVBPN010000105.1:0-6242 GCA_031549585.1 Bacteroidales bacterium | reverse complement strand
CTCATTTCTATATAATTCAAACAACACCCCTCTATAAGTGTCTTTTCTATTATTTTCTAATGTTGTTGCATTTATCTTATTAATAACTAAATGATAAAGAACAAACATTATTATTATACCAGAAATGCCCAAAATATGTTTATGATATGTCGACTTTTTATAATCCATAAATAAAAAGGTTGATATACAGGCTTATTTTGATTTATATTCTGATAGTTTTCAATTACTTATTGATAATCCATTTGCCACCATAGCGCCCACCTTCACGTTTCAGAATTTCGGTATCTTTCAGGTATTCAACATTCCTTTGAACCGCTGATGTGTTGATATCCAATATTCCGGATATTTCAATAATGGTTATTTTATTGTTGTTTTCAATCAATGAAAGTATGGCCAATTGTGCTTCGGATAAATCAATGTGGTTCATATATACACCTTTGTAGGCACAAATGTAGTGTTTTTTCTTGAATTGATTTAGCTTATTCCTGTTATTTAAACTTTCTAATAAAGCATTAAAACTCTCTCGGATACATTAATTAATTTCACGTAAGTATAATACTGCCGGGAGGCTTTTATCCGACTTTATGGGTTCCTGATTTGAGGTTTTTCAAGATTTACAATTACTGATCAAAAAACAAACCCACAAAAAACTAAAAAAAGTGATCACTATCCTTTTTATTTTTTTTAATTTTGTGCAAACCTGTTCGATAAATCCTATTTTATTTTGTTTCCCGGATTTTATCAAGCTACTTCACTTCTTAAATTTCCCTTTTATCCTCGACACCGAATAGATAAAGAAATACCCGGCGGCCTTATCGGCAGGCTCAATATTGGTGGACAGGTTGACCGGCATCCGTAATTGGTCGTACACTGTATCTTCGAAGGTATCACCATTGGTATTGTCATTAAATTCTTTTAAGAAATCGTATTGCTGTTGTGTGAAATTCATGCCTACAAAGCAGACGCTGTCGCCCGGATTGACATTTGAAGCGTAAGCGCCAAAGCCGATACTTTGCTGTATTTCCTGTCCGGGTCTGTTAACAATCGGTTGTACGATAAACCCTTCGTCAAATTTGTTTGTACCTAAACGTTCACCGATAGTACCATTGTTGGTTACTTGGTTGTTGACAAGGATATATGGAAAAATACAAGCAGGGCTGTTCTGTTTGATCTTGTACATAGCGGAATGAATAATCATTAAATCTCCATCACCATTAAAACTATGCCCTGCGACTAAAGTATCAAACACAACAGGTTCCGGCATCAATCCGGAAGCTGTATACTTTTCGGTTGTTCCGTTCTCGTCGATATCAACCCCAGTGATGGACAGGGTATAAGTACACCCTCCCTTGCCCCGGCATTTTGTGGTGGTAAGGTACAATCCAGGCACACTGTCACTTTCCTCGTAATAAAATGTTTCGTTGTTATCGGTTATGGATATTTGAGCGCCAGGTAACCCGGCTTGTGGTTGACCAGTGGTCAGGTTACCCGAACGATACAACTCAATACTATGGTATGTGGAATCAGTTGTGAAAGAACCATCTATTAAAAGACGCTTTTCGTTGGTGTTGATCTTTAATTGAATGTTTGTTTCGCACGAACCGACCAGAATCAGCACGATACTTATCACAGAAAAAAGGTATGTATACTTCATATTGGTTTGATTAATTGATGTTTGGTTGATTTCTTGGAATCTAAATTAGAAATGGAACCGATAGGAAAGTGAAGGCATAAATTCCCACATATATACTCCTTTGGCATCAATAATATTGGGATTTTCTTCGTTGGTAACGAAGTTGGCATAATATAGGTTAAGGTGGTTTAAGGCATTAATGATCGAAAAGTTCCATTCGCCATGCCAGCGCCGTCCCGGTTTTTTCTTACAAAGGTATGTGAGGCTGAGATCGAGGCGTTGATAGGAAGGCAACCGATAATCGTTCCGTTTTGTATAGCCGGTCAATGCTTTATCGAATATTTCAATGGCATAAGCTGGGACGGTAGTGACCTGCCCGCTCTGATACCTGAAATTGGCGGCAATTGATAGCCTTTCGGAGAGGTCGTAATTAAGGAAAACGTCGAATGTATGCGGTTTATCGAACGGTGAAAGGTAAGTTTCGCCCGAATTGATGCCTTCGATCCTGCGCTTGCTCCTTGCATACGAATAGGTTGCAAAGCCATCGAACTTCCTCCAGGAGCCTTTCAGCATCAACTCCACCCCGTAGGCATATCCCCGGCCTGTACGTAACTGTTCCTCGAAATTGTAATTTGTTTTATCAATATCATAAATGGCGTTTTTATCTAGAAAACTGGCGCCATCCTTGTAGTCGATCACATGGCGCATGTCTTTGTAATAACCTTCGATACTCGCTTCCAATGTACTTCCGAATAAATATTGTACAGCCCCCAGGCTGTATTGCGATGCTGTTTGTGGCTTGATATTGACACCTGACGGGAACCACACATCCAACGGACCGCCACCATTGGTTTTCATCAGTAACTGTAATTGCTGTGAGGTATAGGTGTAGCTTGCCTTGACAGCAGTATTCCGTAAAAACCTGTAATTAATGCTTACACGAGGCTCTATACTGAAATAGTTGGCATAAGTCTTTTTTTTCGACACATAAAATGAGTCGGCTACCTGGTGGGCATCATTTAACCTGTATACCCAGTGTCCGCCAAGATTTTGATAAAAACTTGCCCGCACACCATAACGGAGCGACAACTTGTCTGTAATCTTTTGCTGGTTGGATACATACAAAGCCTCTTCCAATACGCCATGTTCCTCGATTACCCTGTTGCTGAAAGGGTTATTGCGGCTTATACCATCAATCGCTTGTTTGCTACCTTCAAGTTTGCCGGGAACCAGATCGTTGAAAGTGAAAGATGCTCCAAAATCAAGCGTATTCTTATCATTGATGAAATAATTGTATTCCGCTTTCAAAGCTATTTGCCGGATACCTGATTCCCAAGAGTAAGCATTATTGCTGTCGGTATATTCGGTGGTGCGTGTTTCCGAGCGGTAGCCGTAATTACTGTAAATGAGCGAAACATTACTGAACAATTTCGGGTTGTACACATGATTCCACCTGAGCGACAAGGTGTTGTTACGGTATTTCGAGTCCAAAACCGGCATGACATCACTTCCTATATAAGATGAAAGGTAAACCCGGTTTTTCGGGTTGATCACTGCATTTAACTTGATATTCAAGTCATAAAACGACAAATCCAGGGCAGGCATTACCTTACCGACCAAACCGCCCCAGCCGCCGAGTTTTCCCGATACCAGGTAAGAAACCCGGTCTTTCAAAATCGGCCCTTCTACCGTCAAATCTGCTGCCAACAAGCCAATACCGCCTGACATGCCGAACTTTTGCATGTTGCCGTCCTTGAGCCTGATATCCGTCACAGATGAAATACGGCCTCCGTAATTGGCTGGTATATCTCCTTTGTATAGTTTTACATCATTGACGGCTTCATTATTGAAAATTGAAAAGAGGCCACCAATATGCGAAATCTGGAATACCGGTGCATCATCGAGCAGGAAAAGGTTCTGGTCTATCCCCCCGCCGCGCACGCTGATTCCTGTGCTCCGTTCGTTGGCAGCCTGTATGCCCGGCAAGGTCTGCAAGGCTCGCATCACATCATGGCTTCCCAGCAGCACTGGCATTTTACTTATTTCTTTACTACCAAGGTTTACAGTACTCATTTGTGGCCTGGACAGTTGTTTTTCGGCTGTTTGGGAACCCAGCACAACTACCTCCCTCAATTGTGTCTGCGATGGTTTCAGTTTGATGTTCAAGACTGTATCTCGCATAAGGTTTAAATTGATGGATTGTTTGGCGTAGCCAAGATAGTGCGCAATGATGGTGCATGCGCCCGATGGACGTGTCATGTTGAAATAACCGAAGGCATTGGTGGTAACGCCCGATTTTCCATCCGGTTCCATCACATAGCAGCCAATAAGCGTTTCGCCTGTATCGGCATCCCGCACATATCCGCTCACCGATACCTTTTGGTGCGACACTTGCGCTTGTTGTTTGTTTTCTACAATCACAATATGGTTACCGGTGATTTTGTAGTCAAATCCCGTTTCATCCAATATGATTTTCAATGCCTCATCAAGCGAAGTGTTTTCAATCGAGATATGGATACGTTTATCTGCGTCAAACCGGGTACGGTTAAAAGCAATGTAGTATGGCGCCTGGTTTTCTATTTCTTTGAATGCTTGCTCGATGGTAATGTCTTTGTCATTCTTGATATTGATTTTTGTTACCTGTGCGAACATGCTTGATGTGAACAACAGGAAACAGATTAAGAAAATAACTCGCATGGGATTGTTTGTGTGTTTAATGGGTTATGATTGATTTGGTTATTGTTTTTTATGAATAGTCCAGGTAAATTTCCCGGCAATATCTTCCAGTACGATCATTAGATGTTCAATGTTTTCGTTATTGGTAAACTTGATTGAATAACGATCTCCAGACATGTTTATACCCTGCACCTTGATAGAAACATCATAATGCCTTTCCACTACACGTATTATCTCTGCAAGGGTAGCATTGTCAAAAACAAGGCATCCATTTCTTTTTGCGGCAATGTCATCCTGCAAAACGTTGATTACTGAAGGTGAAACACTATCACGGCATAATGATAATTGTTGGCCGGGAGTGAGAATATACTGTTGTCCATCATGTATGGAAACTTGTATTTTGCCTAATGCCAGCGCCGTAGTTGTCTTATCATCATCAGGATAAGCAGTTACGTTAAATTCGGTTCCCAATACCTGAACCGTCAGTTTTTCTGTTACCACTTCAAATGGCTTCGACGGATTTTTGGTAACCGAGAAATACGCTTCTCCACTCAAACGCATGGTACGTGTCTTTACGAACCGTTCAGGATAGATCAGTTTGCTTCCCGCAGTTAGCCATACTTTTGAACTGTCGGGCAAAACTATTTCCTTTCGTTCTCCGTATTTTGTCACCACCTCTATCATTTGAATATCACGGTTGACATAAAGACATACGGCTGTCATCAACAGCAACGGGAGAAGTCCTGCTGCTATTCGTAGCATTATATTCAACCGGATTTTCTTTGCAGGTTTATTGATGCCCAGTATTTGATTTATCTTTGCCAATGACCGATAGGTATTGTTGTTTACAGTGGGTTCAATACTGTTCCAAAACTTTTGTAAAGCGCGGTTCTTTTCTTCGGAATTTTTTTCTTCCGTCAGCCATTGTTGGACTTTCATCTCTATTGTGGATGAATGCCTGCCTACCAGGTATTTGTGAATAAGGGTTGATATATAGTCCATCGATTCTATGATATTTTAAACTGACTCTCTATCTATATATACAACTAACATCGGGAGTACACCCGACCCAAAATCATATTATTTAATATTAATATTGCAGAACTATAAAAATGGGCAGTGCCGTTTTATACGAAAAATATCAAAAATGCTGATATTACCTTCCGAATACTCTGCAAAGCTAAAGTTAGTTGATTTTCTACTGTTTTCTTGGATATATTCAATCTTGTTGCAATTTCATCATTGGTGAACCCTTCATTTCGGCTTAACATGTAAATTTCTTTCCTTCGGTCGGGCATTTGCGATACGGTCATTTCTACCAATAATTTTATCTCTTTGGCAAAAAGCAGGGCTTCGGGACAAATATCTATATCTGTGTATGGTAGATTTGTTAAATACGTAGCATTGATGGCTTTATGTTTCAGGTAGTTGATTGCAGCATTGCGGGCAATAGTGTACATGTATGTATGAAAGGATCGCTGTGTATCAATGGTAGTTCGGTTATTCCATATCTTTATGAAAATATCCTGGGTTAAATCCTCTGCATCAGTTTTTGATTTGATGATTGCCCGGATGAAAGTTGTGATTTTGTTGTGATA
This sequence comes from Bacteroidales bacterium, assembly GCA_031549585.1. Taxonomy (GTDB): domain Bacteria; phylum Bacteroidota; class Bacteroidia; order Bacteroidales; family UBA4181; genus JAIRLS01. Next base: position 335 of record JAVBPN010000105.1, on the reverse strand, counting down.
ATACAAAAATACTGACTCAAAGGCTTTTGGATCGCCTTTTTGTAATCTTTCGAACGTTTCTGGTGTTATTTGATCACACATTAACTAAAATAACTACTTTGTGTATTTTGATTCTTAAGACGGAGCAAAGATAAAACGAAAAGATATTGCTGTCAATCGTAAAATTGCCGGTAGAACTTTTTTACGGGAACATGCTAAGTTCCCATCGTTCTTCTTCCGACTAAGGTTTATCGATAAAGTATAATGATTGTACAACTACGGTTGACAATTCCAGTAATTTCTCATTTACAAATCGAACACCACAAATTGTTCTTCATTCACATCTGTTCCGATGG
>JAVBPN010000334.1:0-10549 GCA_031549585.1 Bacteroidales bacterium | reverse complement strand
TTAGCATATGGTGGTTGTTGGTCTTGCCAATTTCCGCTTTTTGCCAACAAATGGCCAATGATGAAGCAGACGCATCCTTTTACCATGCAGTGATTGATGTAACCGGCCACCAAATATCGGGCATCATGGCGGTGGAGAGTGGCAACAATGATCGTTGCCGGATATTATTTACAACAATTGCGGGGCCAAAACTGCTGGATATGTATATCACAGAAACCGGTTATGAAAAAATATACTGTATCAAACAATTGAATCGAAAAGTCATTTTAAAATTCTTTCAAAAGGATTTCGCGGTTGCGACGGGCTTATATAGAGATAAAAAAAACGCCATTCGCAAACAATTAAATGATTGTGTATTAGAAGAAATACCCATAAAAAAGAAAGATACCATACAATATTATTTAAACCATCATGATTTGATCGAAAGAGCTGTCTATCTGGCCAAAAAGCAAAAAAAACTCTTTGAAATATTTTATACGTATCAAAACGAAAAAGTAAATAGTATAGAAATTCAGCATTTTAATTTCAATATGCACATCATGTTAACCCGGATTGAAAATGAACCCGAAGTATCAACCACTGTACCAAATTGAAAGCATAAAAAAGGACGGCAATAGAGCCACTGTAAATGTCGTCATTGATCCGCAACATGTTGTGTTTGATGGACATTTTCCGGGACATCCGGTTATGCCGGGCGTATGCCAAATTGATATGATTCGGGAAATCTGTGAAAAACTGCTCAATCAACCATTGCAATTGTATCAATCCGATCAAATCAAATTCTTGAAAGTCATTGACCCGACCATTCATCATAAGCTATTGATATCATTAGAGTTATCCGAAATCGAAACAAGATTCCGTTTTACTGCTTCTATTTCAGATCTAGATAATGAATTTTTAAAAATGAAAGGAGAATTTACAATAAATTGAAAATTGAAAGTGGAAAATTGAAAATTATAATAACCAGCATGTTATAAGAATAATATGAAATTAAGCGAAGTCAAGCCTTTTTATTTAATTATCCATTGTCAATTGTCCATTATTAATTGTTAATTGCAATGGTCTGTGTGATTATTCCTACATACAACAACGCAAAAACATTAGAACGCGTTGTAGCACAAACATTACAGCAAGGTTTGCCTGTGATTATTGTGAATGACGGATCAACCGACCACACAGCAGAAATCTTAGAGCGTTTTGACAATATTACCGTTATCTCTTATGCCACCAACAAAGGAAAAGGGTATGCACTACAATGCGGATTCAGGAAAGCGTCGGAATTAGGATACGATTATGCCATCACACTCGACTCGGACGGACAACACAATCCCGAAAATATATTGTGTTTCATTGAAAAACTGAATGAGACAGGACATTGCCTGATCATTGGCGAACGAAATATGAATCAAAATGGGATTCCGATAAAAAGTAATTTCGGACGCAAGTTTTCCAATTTTTGGTTTTGGGTAGAAACAGGTATCAAAAACAATGATACACAATCAGGATTCCGGCTTTATCCGCTAAAAGACATTGAGCAAAAACACTTTTTCACATCAAAGTTTGAATTTGAAATCGAATCGATTGTGCGCTTGGCTTGGAACCAAGTTCCGGTCGTATCCGTTCCTGTTGAAGTAACCTATCAGCAAGGAAATGAACGGGTATCACACTTCCGTCCGTTTAGGGATTTTGCCCGGATTAGCGTTTTAAATACAGTTTTGGTAACACTTGCACTCTTATTCTTCCGTCCGCGTTTAGTTTTTCTCCGTCTCAAGAAAAAATCATGGAAAGAACTGTTAATCAACCCTGAAGAGAGTAATCTGAAAAAATCGATAAGTATCGGTTTTGGTGTTTTTATGGGTATTGTGCCGATATGGGGTTTTCAAATGTTGGTTGCTTTTGCTTTGGCTATTCCGTTGAAATTAAATAAAACGCTGGTATTGGTTGCATCCAACATCAGCATTCCACCGATGATTCCTTTGATCGTATTTCTGAGCCTGTTGACAGGCAGCATTGCGCTCGATACGGATGTTATTATTCCTTACAACCCGAATATTTCCATTGCTGATTTGGGAAACATGTTTTTACAATATGCAGTAGGCGCATGCATTTTTGCTGTTATTGCCGGATTTTGCATCTTTGGATTGGTTTTTCTGTTATTGAAAATATTCAGACAAAAGCTTTGAACTTTGAATTTTAAACTTTGAACTTTAAATCCTAAATGGAACGCCTGTTCGGCAACATATATCGTTATTTGGAGCATCACAAGAAAACCTATTGGGTTCTTTTGCTTGTAACCATTCTGCTATGTGCATGGGGTGCTTCTCGCGTCAGTTTTGAAGAAGACATTTCCAAGATGATGAGCCTGGATAATGAAACCAAAGAACTGAGCCGGCTATTGCAAAACTCCAAATCGACAGATAAAATTGTCCTGAGCATCTCTTCAAAGACTGGAGATGCCGATCCATACGAACTAATGGCCGTTGCCGACACATTATCAGCTACTATTAAGGCGCAATGTTCCGAATGGCTCGACGAAGTGCGGGTACAAATTAATTCCGATGATATTATCAATACGTATTCTATTATCACACAAAACTTTCCGGTGTTTGTGTCTGAGAAAGCATACCAAGAAACCATCCGGCAAGCGTTTGAGCCAAAGCGATTAGAAACTACTATTGACGGGTATATCCGTGTATTGAACACGCCCGGCGGCACATTTGCACGGCAAGCTCTGGTCAACGATCCTGCAGGGCTTACATTGCCACTATTCGAACAACTGAAAGACCTGCAATCATCCACCCAATTCACCACAATTGACAATTATTTGTTCTCAAAGGATGAAAAGAGCCTGATTATTTTACTTTATTCAAAGTACAGCGCAAACGAAACAGGACATAACAGCCGGCTCATCAACGCATTGGAAGAAATCACATCTGGATTTGCACAATCGGATACATGGAAAACATATGATATTGAGTATTTTGGCGGAATAACCGTTTCGGTAGGCAACGCCAAACAAGTACAAAAAGATACGTATACGACATTGATCTTTGCCGGTATCGTTCTACTCATTCTGTTGTTATCGGTTTTTCAAAAAAAGCGGCTGCCTTTGTTAATTTTAGCTACTGTCTTATTCGGGCTTCTGTTTTCATTGGCCATGATTGGGCTTTTCAAAAGCACGATCTCATTGATTGCCATCGGGACCGGTGCAGTGATATTAGGCGTGGCGGTTAACTATCCGATACACTTTTTTACCCACTATTTGCATAATAAAAACGTAGAGCATACCATTAAATCAATGGTAGAACCCATGACCATCGGTAGCCTTACCACTATTGGCGGTTTTTTGTGCCTTACATTGACCAATTCTGAATTGCTTAAGGATTTTGGACTTTTCGGAGCTTTTTGCCTGATGGGTGCAGTAATTTTTTCACTGATCTTTTTACCACATCTGGCCGGAAAAGTAAAAGAAACCCGAAAAACGAACTTTATTAAACGGGCTCTGGAATGGATCAGCGTCTATCCATTAGACCGCAAGCTGTTCTTTCCCATCTTAATTTTGGTCTTAACCCCTATCCTACTCTATTTCTCGTTTCAGGTAGAATATGAAGAAGATTTAGACCAATTGAACTACATGTCCGCCGAAACACGCGCCACAGAAAAGCGGTTTATGAGCATGTTGGAAAATGGACAAAACCTATTCCTGATCACTAAAGGCAATACGGTTGAAGAAGCGTTGGGACACTCCTATTCCGTGATGTTACTCTCCGACAGTTTACGCCAAACAGGCATTGACTGTTACTTTGCCGGTGTAGTACGGGTAATTCCTCCCAAACAAGTACAACAAACAAGGGTTGACCAATGGAACAAGTTCTGGAAGAATGAACCAATGGCAAAACATAAAGCAATTGTAACGGTATTTGATGAAAAAGGCTTAGATACAGTTGCTTTCACCAGCTTTTTCAACACGTTGAACGGACATCAAAAAGTACTCCCAAATGAAGATTACCAATATTTATTGGATACGTTTGGAAGTGAATTCTTGTACCAAAGCGATTCGCTTTGTACCATCGTTTCCCAAATCAAAGTAGCACAGGAGTACAGAGAAACATTTGCCAAACACATCCTATCCGATCCGAATACAGTAATTCTCGACAAACGCGCCATTGCATCCAACGTAGTCAATTCTGTGAGCGATAATTTTAACCGGATCACATGGTGGACATCCATTTTGGTATTCTTAGCTATCCTCATTTCATACGGACGCATCGAGTTGACACTCATAACTTTTTGTCCGATGGTCATCTCTTGGATTTGGATTTTAGGTTTTATGGCTTTATTCGATATCAAATTCAATATTGTTAATATCATCCTCTCGACTTTTATTTTCGGGTTGGGTGATGATTTTTGCATTTTCACCACCGATGGAAATCTAAAAGAATATACGCGCAAGGAAAACCACACTTCTGTCATTCGTATGAGTGTACTGATTTCAGGAATTACCAGCTTAATCGGATTAGGAGCATTGATGTTTGCCAAGCATCCGGCCATTCATTCTTTAGGTGCTGTATCTGTATTGGGCATCCTTTCCGTATTATTTATTTCGCAAACCCTACAACCCTTATTATTCCGGATTTTCATCAGCCGTCCCACCCAAAAGAAACACGCTCCCATATCGTTATTGACCATCATTCTTAGTATTTTTACCTTTTTCTATTTCATTTTTGTATCCTTGTTCGCCGGGATATTGGGCATAATACTGAAAATTGTCCCCATCGGGAAACAGCGAAAGAAATATTTCCTGCATTGGTTGAAATATATAGCGATGCGCGGTTTGGTTTACGGATCGTTTGTGATTAAAAAGGTAAAAATCAATACACCTAACGAAACGTTTGACAAACCGGCAATTATCATAGCCAACCACCAATCCATGCTTGACATCCTCTACATCCTTTGTTTGCACCCAAAAATAGTGATTGTGGTGAAGCGTTGGGTTTGGAATTCTCCGGTGATGGGGTTATTTGTCCGCATGGCGGGCTTCCATGCTATTGAAGACGGCACCGAAAATAACCTGACGAGTTATCAGAAAACGTTGGATGAAGGTTATTCTATTGCTGTTTTTCCCGAAGGGAGCCGCTCAGACGGCACACGGATCAATCGATTCCACAAAGGCGCTTTCTTTTTGGCTGAAAAGCTGCAAGCCGATTTGATCCCTTTAGTGATACAACATAATTATGAAACTCTACCCAAAGGAACATTCTCTGTATATCCTCATCAAATGACTATGCGGATATACGACCGAATTAGCCCAACAAACAACATGTATGGAAATGATTACCGCGAACGCACCAAAAACATCAGTAAATGGTATCAATCGGAATATCCCCATGTAGGTGAAGAAAATGCAAATAATCGATATTGCCTACGAAAACTTAAGGATGCATACATGTTTCATAGTCCGATGCTCGAATGGTATTTGCGGATTAAAGTAAAGCTGGAGCAAAGCTATGGGATTTTTGAACAAATTGTTCCAAAACAAGGCCATATTGTAGATGCCGGTTGCGGGTATGGTTTTTTAACTTATGTTTTGGCCATGCGTTCGTCTCAAAGGCAATTGTTGGGCATTGATTACGATGCCGACAAAATTGTAACCGCACAAAATACATATATCCGTAATGAAAAAACAGATTTTATGTGCGCAGATATTACCCGTTATGATTTTCCACAAGCTGATTGCTATATTCTAAGCGATGTGTTACATTACATTGCTTTTGAACAAACAGAGCAGATCATGATGCAATTGTCCGTCAAATTAAATGCCGGAGGAACGATCATCGTACGCGATGCCGATACAAAGGAACATACATTCAATAAAACAGTGGAATACTTTTCTACCCGAGTATTCAGATTCAATAAAACACAACAACATTTAAATTTCTTCTCATCCGAAGCATTGTGCAACATGATGCAAAATATGGATTTTTCTGTAGAAAAAATATACGATCAGAAAAAAGCCATCAATACATTGCTGGTATTCAGGAAAGGTTAAACGGTTAAGCGGAATTTAAAATTCCGCTTAGCGATATAGCTGTTTTACAAGTAATAATATTAACTGAAAAATTTAAGCAACTATTATAATCGTAAGTTCGTGGAATACTGCTATAGGAAGAGAATTAAAAAGCAGATAGTGTCATTCGAAAAAGATTCACCTATTTTTCGCAATACCAAATATGATAAAAAAATTAAATATTTTTTAAAACAAATAGCATCATTTTAGTGTCTTTATATAAAAAATATGTTTTATTTCATTTTTTGCTATATTTGTACCACAACAAACTATCAATACACAAACTCATGAAACGAATATTACCATATGCAATTCTCGTTGGTTGCCTGTTGTTCTCAGGCTGTGGAGAAGAATCACCACCACAAGATATTCCTTACCAAACTTTAGGAATAAAACGTCCTATTGAAGTAAAGCGTGGTGACAGAAACCTTTATTTGCGGTTTAGCATATCTTCCGATTTTGCAAGTGATGGGTACATTTTATTTAGATTGGTGAAAGATATGGGAAGGGAAGGAGGCTTTGCCGATTCCCTGGATGTGGATGGATTTTACATCCGTAGTTACTTTCCTCTTTATGATAAAGGCGTTCCTATGGATTATCCGGTATATATAAAAAAAATAACACTTCCCGACAATGGCAGCTATAATGAAGAAATTCACGTTCGGATTCCGGAATCAGCTAATGAAATAAATATGGAAGCCGATATAACGGTTTTTCGCGATAGCGAGAAGCTCAGGTATAAGATGGAAGATTTCTATGAAAAAATGATCCGATACATAAATGGTCTGGACAATTATAACGATGATTTTTTTAAGATACAACAGCCTTATTTTGAAAAATATTTTGCGGCGTTCCCCGATTCGTCTGTTTTTTCATATTTTGTTGCTATTACTGGTGCATTACACGAAATTAACACATTTCCCTCCAATGATGAAAGATATCCTGCAGGGGTACAATATTCTTATGGGCTAGTTAATATCAGAATATCAAAAAGTATTGCCGAACAGAATATAGATCAATAAATAGTTATGCTTACCAAAGCAAAAAAGAAACAGGTTAAAAGTATGAAAAACGATTCCCTACTTTTGACCTGTTAATTTGACATACAATTATTTTTATTTTTTAACTTAACAACAATCGTTATGAAACAGTTACTGATTTTTTTATTGTGTTTGTTTATGGTTGCTAGTTTGAATGCAACCGAGATCGACCTGATAAAAGCCATTAGAATTGATACGGCTTTTGTGAATGTTAATTCCTTTCTTGAGATAGAATACCAAGTGATCAAACCCATTGAAGGGCTCGATCTGTTTATAAACTGTAATGGAAATCTTGATAAAAATAAATCTATCAGCCTTTCCGGCGCTGTGGGTGACTATAGGGAAAAGATTTTCATAAATCTTGCGCCAGAACAGGTAACCTATATTGTAATACAATTCTCTGGTAAAGGTTTCGTGAACAAGAAAGATAGCCTGGAGTACGCACCCTGCGCCATGAAGAGCCTGTATGTGAGAAAGCAAAAAGACAGGGTGATTAACTACCGTACCACCTATACGGAAAAAGAAAAAGAGATGATGGCAGAGCAAAAATCTCGATTGATATGGGTTAACCGGGAAGGGAAACTGGTTCGCAATAATAGCAGGGGAAAGTTGGTTCACAATAATAGCGAACTGGTCGAAATAGATCAAGAGGGAAAGCTGATTCATAATAATAGCGAGCTGGTTGAAATAGATCAAGAGGGAAAAATAATTTGGCCGGAAAAAGATGAGAGCGCCAAAGACTTTCGTTATTTTGATCCCTTGGAGATAAACGCATACGAGATGAAAGATATGGCTCAAAATGACGTGCAAATAAAGAATCTGCAAGCCGCAAGTGCACAGAACTACACAATTAACATTTCTGGTAAAGTTTATACTGTGGGTAGGGCAACAGCTGAAACAGTCGATCGCACTGAACCTATATATGGTACTAAAGTTTGGCTGTATTTTATCAACAGCAGCAACTCAAATGCTTTTTATCATCCTATCCCCCACAACAACCAGTTTCAGGATGGAATACATTACAGCCTGACAGGCTATGAAGGAGAATTTTCATTCAACTTTTCTGTCAATGCCGACCTGAGTAGTTACAATCAGATTATTCTATGTGTGGAGCGTCAGAATGAATACATCGATATGAAGATTCCCGGCGACCATATTTATTATCCTAGTGCGCCTTTTTTCGAATATTATATCCCGGTTTTTACACGTGATGCCAGCCATAACATCAGTTTTAGCCCCAATATATCGAATATTTCCATATCCAACAAAGACCTAAGAATCCTTGAATATGACATGGGCGTTTGCTTCACATGGATGACACTGGCTGGGGAATTATTTACAACAGTGGCCAGTGCGAGACCGGAAAATCAAATCACTGTCTACAGGGAGTCTTTGGGAAGTGCAAATGGTAGGTTTGAGTATAGTCCTACAAATAGAAAAATTAAAATTGATGATGAAATTAGTACAGAAGTTCGCTTAAGAACAGTAGGCCCGCATGAATATGCTCATTATCTTAACTATTGTATGTGGGGATTATGGAAATATAATCAAGCTTCTGAAGAAACGACAGAGAGCTGGACGATGTTCTATGAATATGCCACCCGCTATTGGGCATATAAAATGGGCATAGGCATCGGGAATACATTGAGCTACAATATAATTGAAAATAGACATGATAATTATGATATAGCACCCTTTGTCAGCCCACGATTTAGTATTGATGCCAGTTATCCTGCCTATGCCAGGAATGCAGGTTTTTTATGGCAACTCTATGATGGCCATTCTTTTCTAGGACCCACATTTGTGGGAGGTGACAATGATGACATTGCTATGCCACAAAGGGTATTCAATACCTTTCGATATGCTTGCAGCTCGATAGGAGATTTCTATAATGAATTTAAGCGTGCGATTATAACTATACAGGAAGAACTGTCTGCAGATGAAAAAGCATCGGTGGATGCCATATATCGATTTATATACAATGATAATCCGAGTTATATCATGAGATCAAACCAATGTCAGGTTATTGGCGTATTACCTTATGCTAATTCGTTCAATGTATGGTTTCAATATATTCCATTTAATTTACCCAACAATCTGTGGCCTATTGTTAATATGGCGAATCTTCCTTCCAGTTTCAGCGTCCAAGCACAAAGATTCAAAAATGCCCCTTGGATATCTTTTCCACAAATTTCCTACAATCCAAATTTTATCAATCTCAGTAGCGTAGGATATAATTTGACCAATGCCAATTATTACAATTATAAAATTATTACGAACAACGCTTCAGGACCATCGAGTGACCCGTTCATCCAAATCAACAATAACAATTATGCACCATCCTTTAGATTCTTTATTCAAGGTTCCAACTACGTAACTCCAAACCAGTACAATACCTTTGGTACTTATGTGTCATCGGGACTTGTCAGCGATCTGGTCAACTATTATGCCTATGACTGGTATTTGCCGACTGAAAATGGTTGGACTAGTGTTGCAAGCAGCAACCATGGTTACTCCGCATCTGTCTGGATAGACAGGGATATCAAATATGTGGGAGCCTTTGGCGAAATGGAGCTTATGTGTGTAGGGTACAATTACTATACCGGCCAAAGCCATACAGAGATTCAAACCATTGTCTGTTATGGTTGCTGGTTTACCGAACAGTATTCTCCAACAATGGCTCAAGGCGATGAATTGATTATGGGGCTCGACTCCATTTCGTCAGTTAAATCAATGCAAGTGGAAAAAAAGCCTGAAACAACGGCAAAAAATGAAGCATGGATTATGGGAGATGATGTTCTACTCTACCCCAATCCTGTTTCAGACATTCTGAATATCAACGTACCTAATTCAGAAAATTATACATTGATTGAGGTATTTGATGCACTGGGGAGAAAGGTCAAAAGTATTGTGCCGGTACAGCCGACCAACCAGATTTATGTCGGTGACCTACCGAATGGCAGTTATTTCCTTATCCTACAGGGCGAAACTCAGAAGTCATTCAGATTCAATAAACAGTAAATCTAAGTATATTCTATTTTTATAGAAAGTATATTGTGAGGATTTAAAAAGTTTGTTTTTGGTCGGGATTACAAATCCCGACCAAAATATTATAGTCTCAAGGTTAAGTGGAATTTTAAATTCCGCTTAACGATATCAGAAAATAGTGTTTATTCTTTTAATGTGGAAATTATATAGTGCATAAGTACACACAATTTCAATATATTATACCTGACCAAGTATAATGATTTTACTATACTCGATCGAGTATAGCGGTATAATAAACAGAACATTTTTCACGTTTTTAAATGTATTGATTCTAAAATTTGAAATAGGAAATTGGTTACATGAACAGTAACATGAAACCTTAAATTTTAAACTTTGAATCTTAAATTATACGTATCTTTGAATCCCAACCCATATTTTAAAACTAAATTCCATT
>JAVBPN010000018.1:0-3370 GCA_031549585.1 Bacteroidales bacterium | reverse complement strand
TGCCAACCTATTCAATCAGAGATCTCGAAAACCTAACAGGGATTCAAGCTCATACAATAAGAATCTGGGAACAGAGGTACAAACTTCTGGCTCCAGAAAGAACACCAACAAATATCCGGGTATATTCCGATAAGGATCTACGGAAATTATTGTGTGTAGCCTTGCTGAACAACAATGGTTTGAAAATTTCCAAAATTGCCAAACTTTCAGACGCTGAAATGTCCGAAAAGGTACTCAAAGCCACTGAAGGAGGCGATGCTAATTTGGAAAGCCAAATTGAAAACCTCAAACTCATCATGATCGAGATGAATGAGGCAAAATTTGAAAAAATATTCAGCCATATGGTGTTGCAATTTGGTTTCGAAGCAACCATCATGAATGTTTTCATGCCATTCTTCAAAAGATTGGTATACCTCTGGCAAACCGAATCAGTATCGGTAGCTCAGATGAATTTTATGATTTCGCTTTACAAACAAAAAATGTATGTAGCCATTGACGGTTTGACCCCGGTAGAAGTTCCGAACAGAAAAACATTTTTCATGTTTCTGCCACAAACCGAATGGATGGATTCTGAATTACTTTTCTGTAATTACCTGGCAAAAAAACGTGGACATCAAACATATTATTTGGGAGCATCTTTCCCTGCAAGCGAATTGACAGGCATTATTGCTGATCATCCGGGAAGTTATCTATTGTCTATCGTTACTTTAACGCAACAAGATTTGACCGAATATTACGGCGAATTGCTAGCAAAATGCAACGCCGGACAAAAATTGCTTGTAACAGGCAATCAAACGCATATCATCAAAATCAACGATCCTCGATTGACGATTTTTGCTGATTATGCTCAATTTGTAAAATTGTTGGAAGAGTAAAATAGAGATCGAATCCTAAAAGGGATTCATCTAACCTACATAAATTCGAAAGCCCGTAAATTTGCGGGCTTTCTTATGTATATACCTTAAAGACAAACTTAACTGCGAAATATCAAAAATTAATTCTAAGAGTCACTTGATTCTATTGATCAATAACCACCTCCAACCCATCGTACGCTAAATGTATATTGGATGGCAATTCGGCATCAACGGTTTCATGAAATCCCATTTGGTGGCTGATATGCGTAATATATGCCTGCTGTGGTTTTATTTCTTGCACCAAGCTAATAGCTTCTGATAATGTAAAATGTGACAAATGCGGCTCTTTTCTCAACCCATTGATTACAAGACAATCCAAATCATATAATTTTTCTTTATCCACAATCAGGTTGGCATCCGTGACATAGGCCATGCGCCCAAAGCGGAATCCCAATACGGGCAAATTCATATGCATCGAACGTATGGGAATAACCGGCACATGATCAATATAAAAAGTATCTTCTGAAATTGTATGAATATTAAGCTCTGGAATACCCGGATATTTAAATTCAGAAAAAATGTAGGCAAATTCTTGTTTTAGGATATCTTGAACCGATTCTTCCGCATAAATATCCATTGGTCTCTGTTGCACATAATTATAAGCACGCACATCATCCAATCCTGCCGTATGGTCTTTATGCCCATGAGTAAATATAATGGCATCCAGCTTTTTGATATCTGCCCGGAGCATCTGCTGCCTGAAATCAGGGCCTGCGTCAATTACAATATTCTTCCCGCCGGTTTGTATCAGCACAGAACTACGCAAACGCTTATCGTGGGAATCGGACGAAGCGCATACGGCGCAAGGGCACGCTATCACAGGAACACCTTGTGACGTTCCTGTTCCTAAAAACAACAATTTAGTTTTACCGGTTTCCATTCATAAAATATATACTGTGGCAAACCACCACGCCGGCTGTTTCCGTGCGCATACGGCTATTGCCCAAAGTAATTCCCTCAAATCCCGACTGCAAAGCCATTTCAATTTCCTCCACTGAAAAATCACCTTCAGGGCCTATCAAAATAACAGCGTCCTCTCCTGCTTTGTATAAATCAGATAACGATGATTTTTCTCCTTCCAGACAGTAGGCAATATACCTGCTTCCTTGCTTTGCTTGCTGTATAAACTGATCAAACCGTGTCACCGGATGAAGGATTGGCATATAGGCTTTTTGCGATTGCTTCATTGCCGAAACAGCAATGCGTTGCAATCGTTCTTCATTAATTGTTTTACGTTCCGAATGTATGCAAAGTAGCGGAGTAATCTCTTCAATGCCAATTTCCACAGCTTTTTCAACAAACCATTCAAACCGATCAATATTTTTAGTAGGTGCAATAGCTATATGAAGCCGGTATGGGCGTTTCCCATATTCCTGCTGCATTTGTTTTATTTCCACCTCACAACGCTTTGGATGCAATCCAACGATCACTGCATCATAGTATCCACCACGTCCATCAACAAGTATAATAGGATCACCAACCTTCAACCGCATCACACGGGTAATATGGGCTGATTCCTCCTCGCTCAACACATACGGACTACTTTCTATATTGGGTGCATAAAAAATCATCTATGCAAAAGTAAATGATATTTTCAGACAGAACAAACTACCATTCCACATGAAGCAACTTGTTATATTGCATCAAACAAAATATAATCAGCTTCACTCCTGCTTTGATATCAAATTGAAATAATGAATATAACTTTGTAGAAACTCATTTTGTTGAATCAATACACACCATTAAAGTTGGACAATGAATTTGATAAAAAGTAAATTTAATGAAAGGAAACGATCAAACGTAAATATAGCTTACCGGCATTACAAATCTGTAATGCAACTATATTTTAAGCCAACTTTATGGATAACCGGTTTTTTATTAATTGGTTTGGTTTTCACAGCTTGCCAAGAAATAAAAACAACAGATCCGAATGAAGCCTATAAATATTGGACAGGCACAAATCCTCCTATTGATATACATGTATTAAAGGGACAATATTGGGAATCGGCTCATTGGACACAAGAATACATTTTATACCTAAAATTAAAGCCGACACAAGCTTGGTGGAATAAATATGTACAAGCGAACCACCTGATCATCGATACATCTGATTGGATAAAGCCTTCCGGCAAGCCCGATTGGTTCGATTTATCGCAAAATTGTATTCGCTACCGCCGGGATGTTGATTTCGACCAAGGATCAAGGTATTTTTACGACCAAACGAGTGGGGAATGCTATATTTACGAAATACAACTTTAAAAAAATGACCGAATTTTGGGAAATAAACTTTTTGGAAAAACAAACGATGTGGGGATTTGAACCGGCAGATTCCGCAATCGCAACAAAAGATCTGTTCCTCAAGGAAAAAATTAAAGACGTTTTGATACCTGGTATCGGATATGGCCGGAATGCAAAAACTTTTCTTGACAATGGAATGACGGTAACAGGCATCGAGA
>JAVBPN010000161.1:0-3091 GCA_031549585.1 Bacteroidales bacterium | reverse complement strand
TGGAACGCGTGGAAGCAACCATCATCCGGTTCTTCGACCGCCTGGCCAAAACAGACTTATTAATCATTGATGACTTCGGATTATCCAAATTGGACAAGCAGGCGCAACTGGATTTTATGGAAATCATCGAAGACAGACATGCACGAAAGGCAACCATCATCGCCAGCCAACTGCCTGTTGCAAACTGGTTTGATGTGTTCGCTGACGAAACCCTGGCCGACTCGGTGATCGACAGAATCGTGTATACTTCCCACAGATTTGAACTTACTGGAGATAGTTTAAGAAAAAAACGGTAATTTTGTCATACTAATTTGGTGCGAAGAGTGAATGGGTATCACCGAAATCACTGGGTGGATATCACCGAAATATGTAAGACGTAATCCAGGTCTTCGAGATATTTTACATAAACCTTTTTCATTACACCTGCATCAACCCAGCCCGATTTTATGATTTTGTTTTTGCCATCAATATTAATGCAAACCTTGTTGTCTTTTTCAGGAAATAATATAATTGCAGGGAAACCGTCGTTAAAAATCCAATGCTCTGTTTCGCTTTTGATCTCATAAAACAGGTAAAAACTTTCAATGTAGTCCACACAAACTTTAGAGGGGAATTTTTTCGTCCAATGCCCCCTCCCGGAAAGTGTTTTGTCCTGTTGAATAATTCTTTTTAGGAAATTTATCGGCATAACAGATGCAAAGATACATACAATTTTCTATTACAGATAAATAACGATATGTCTAATTTATACTATGACCGGCATTTTCTTGATAATAATTTTGCATCAAAAATAAATGAGATGATCGTACAAACAGAAGAAGAATTGGAAGGAATCCAACAGATTAGTGATATTGTCGCCATTACGTTGAAGAAAATGCGGGAGTATGCAAAGACCGGTATGTCAACGAAAGAATTGGATGATTTTGGTGCAGCGATTCTTAAAAATTTCGGAGCAAACTCCGCACCTTTTGCAGCATACAAATTCCCGGGATGGACTTGCATAAGCATTAATCATGAAATGGCACATGGAATTCCATCAAGCAGAGTGCTTAACGAGGGCGATTTGGTCAATATTGATGTGTCAGCCGAATTGAACGGATTTTATGCTGATAACGGAGCATCATTTGTGCTCGGGGAAGATATCAACAGGAAGCAAGCATTGGTAGACACTTCCGTCGAAGCATTACAAAAAGCAATTTCCATCATCAAAGGCGGTATCAAAATTGCTGAAGTCGGACGAATTATTGAAAAAACAGCTAAAGATAAAGGCTACAAAGTCATTAAGAATTTAGGAGGGCATGGTGTTGGAAGAGGGCTGCATGAGGCGCCGGACTGCATATTGAATTACTACGACAGGTATGATCGTAGGAGGTTTAAGAAGAATAGCATTGTCGCTATTGAAACATTCATATCGACAGGTTCTACATTGGTTCATACAGCTACTGATGGATGGACTTTTGTAGGCAATAAAGGAGGTTTTTGTGCGCAACACGAACATACGATTTTAGTTACCTCTGATAAACCTATTATATTAACAGCAAAAAACTGTATTTGAGATGATTATTCAACAATTATTAATTGTACTTTCAAAATATGTTTTAATGAAAAGGTCAGACTAAAACTCTGGTCTTTTTGTATATGTGAGCCAACCAAACTCAGTGTTTCCGTCGGAACCTTTTCACAACTACTTTTTCGAAAAAATCTCTTATCGCATGAATAATTATAGTATTATTTATATAAGTTTGCATTATTGATGCCACAAAGTTTTTCTTAAAACCAACAAGTTTATTTCTAATCAAATAACAACAGAAATGAAAAGAATCATCCAAGTATTATTGATGATTTGCATACCTTTCACCGGTTGCAACACTACCAATGAAAAAATGATCCAGGAAATAGCGAAATTGGAAACAGAACCCAATGCTGTAAAAAAACTCGTGGATGAAAACACTTATATTGATTTTGATTATCAAGACCTTGTGATTCAGATGACCTCAGACAAACGGGCATCGGTAGATAAAGGGTTATTAGCGAAATCCAAAGTGGCTCTTTATCGTTTTTACAGCCATGTGCAATTAGTAGATGATCAATATGTCTGTTCTTTGAAGGACGGGAGTGAAATCAACGTATCCGAAAGGGTGTTTGTCGCTATGTCGGATGATCTCGATCAAATGAACACTTCCATCAGGGAGAATAAAGAAAAAGGCGCCAATCTCGTTATTTTCAAACCTGACGCAAAATATTTGAACTCGCTATTGGATTTGAAAATATATTCAAATTCTGATTCACAAAAAACTGATATTGAATTTGTAAAGGCAAAGGCGCAAATGGTCGATAAGCAAATCGCAAAAAAGTTTGACGAACTTTTTGAAAGTTGGAAAACCAATTGGAAAACCAACCCGAAAACACAGATGAGTAGCAATACAAATGATGCAAAGAAGCTGGATGAATACCCGGAACTGCTTTCCATGGGTAAGGAGATCATCCCATTATTGATGGAAAAAATGGTTTCGAGTGAAGATAATTTCTTTGCCTTGAATTTATATGACGCTTTACAGGATCATGAAGACTTGAAAATCATTTACAAAGAAAATGACCCCAATATATATGAAGGGGAACAGGCAAGAGTCATAAGGACTGTTAAACTATGGGTACAGTCAAATAAATAGATGTCAACATATTTCACAAATAAAATCAAAAAATATGTTCATTGAATTATTCCAATTTCTACTCATCGCAATCATCATTTCTAATATTGTTTTTTGCTTGATTTTCTTTTACAAAGCCTATATTCACAACTCAATAATCCTAATGTTTTTCGGTTTATTGAGCCTGTTTATTCCTGTTTTTCCAGTATTAACCGCAGCACAATGTCTGGGAACGGTTTTAACCAATGCGCCATTAGAAACGATATTTTACCAAAATGTGGGAGTTGCAAAATTTGTGTCAATATCTGCGAAAAACATGTTTTGAAAGATAAAACATGGACTCCAACAACCTCAAGAGATGAAATAGTTAACGTATATGGATGTAGCACGTGTTTAAAGTGTATTGTTCATTGCCCTTGGACACGTAGACATATAAATATGTT
>JAVBPN010000229.1:0-5926 GCA_031549585.1 Bacteroidales bacterium | reverse complement strand
TCGCCAATATTCATGCGTGCATTCAACATACTGTTCTACTGCCGGCCAGAAATAATCGGCAAATTGCGCACCTTCAATAACAATACGAATTTTAGGATCAAAACGGCTCATACCATTCGCCGTTCCCACAATATAATCTTCAGCAATAGGCGCGTTGAAAATACGTTTTGCACCAAACATTTGTTCCATCCCTTTTGTAACATTAAAAACGCCTCCTTTCTCTTTATTCGCCACATCTTGTCCCCAAAGAAACGTATCGGGATTGGCTGTAAATTCGGCTTTCAGTGTTTCATTCAATGCTGTTACGAACGGTTTCTTTTCTCCGGTTTCACTGTGTGTTCCATCAATATATTTTTGAGGTTGATAAGGTTCCGGCAGCACAAAATCAAGTACCGTTTTCGGATCCGGATCAGCGGCAGTCATTGCTTTACGATTGGCATTCTGCAATTCAGCCTTAGCCTCTGCTTCAATAGCCAACAGCTCTTCTTCCGTAAAACGCTCATAACGTTTGAGCATACGACGAAATTTCATCAGCGGATCTGCGGATTTAGTATATTCCAATTCGTTTTCATCGCGATACAATGTTTGCTTATCCGAATTGGAATGCGAACCGATACGTACACAATTGGCATGTACAATCACCGGACAACTATTGTTCAACGCATATTCACGCGCTTCTGTCATCGTATTCATCGAATCGAAAACGTCCTTACCATTACAATGCATCACTTTTACATTTTTCATTCCTGAAAAATTATCGGCAACTCTTCTATTGGCTGTTTCCTGATGTTTTGGCACAGAAATGCCATAACCATTATCCTGAATGACCAGCACTACCGGCAATCCTTCAGTACTTGCACCATTGATGGCTTCATACACAAAGCCTTCAGAAGTAGATGCTTCGCCATGCGATGCAAATGCAACACCTTTATGCCCGTAATACACCATTGCACGTGCAACGCCAACAGCATGCAAATCCTGCGTTGCCGTTGCCGATGAGACATTATGAATATTCCATTCCACTTTAGAAAAGTGATTGGACATATGCCGCCCGCCACTTGTCAAATCTGTAGCTTTAGACAATCCGTTCAAGATAATTTCCTCCGCCGTGAGCCCTGCCGACAATGCTGTGAGCATATCCCGGTAATAAGGAAAAAGATGATCTGCTCCACGTTGAAACGTTTGTCCCAAGGCTAATTGAATACCATCGTGTCCGTCATAAGGTGCATGAAATGACCATCCCAACGACTGCAACAAATATACAGGCGCTTTCTCATCAATATAACGTCCCAAAGTCATTAAATAATACCATTTATGAAGAGTTTCCTTCTCAGTTGTTGTTATATCGTACTTTTTCATAATTCATAATTTCTAATTCGTAATTTCTAATTTCTCTAAATAATCTCCCACACGTCGCAAAAAGTTTCCGCCCAATGCACCATCAATAATACGATGATCATAAGACAACGACAAATACATTTTATGACGAATAGCAATCACATCACCGTCATCTGTAGTTACCACCGAAGGCTTTTTTTCAATATAGCCCACACCAAGAATAGCCACCTGAGGTTGATTGATAATCGGTGTAGCAAAAAGCGTTTTAAATGTTCCGTAATTCGTAATGGTGAATGTTCCTCCGGTAATGTCATCAGGAGAAAGTTTGTTTTCACGCGATTTCTTTGCCAATGCATCAATAGTGTGTGCCAATCCTGTTAACGACAAATCTTCGGCATTATGCACCACCGGAACAATCAGATTGCCATTGTCGAGTGCAACCGCAATACCAATGTTGATTTGCTTTTTAAGAATAACCTTATAGCCATTTACGGATGCATTAACACGTGGAAAATCGGACAATGCTTTAACCACAGCCTCGGTTATTGCAGGCATAAACGTAAGTTTCACGCCTTCTTTCTTTAAAAATTCATCTTTATGCCGGGCATGCCAATGCACTAACTTTGTAACATCAATTTCAATAATACTGGTAACATGCGGCGATGTTTTTTTCGACATCACCATGTGATCTGCTGTAACCTTGCGGATAAAATCCATATCTTCCACCACATCACCTTCTGCAAGTAAAATATTATCTGCAACTACAGGTTTATTAACCGAAGCTTCCACAGGCTTAACAACCGGTGCAGCGCCTGCAGCCTTTCCTTTACTTTTCTGTTCCAGATATTGCTCAAAATCTTCCTTGCTCACACGGCCTTTATATCCTGTTCCCGGAATTTTTTCCAATTCTTCCATCGAAATATTTGCCTCTTTCGCCACCTGCATAATATACGGCGAATAAAACCGTCCTCCCTCTTTATCTTTTTTATCCTCTTCACCTCGCACCTCGGCCCCCGCACCTTCTACCTTTCCACCTTGCACCATTCCACCATCTGCCTCTCCTTCCGGCAAAATCCTCGCCACCACCGTCCCCACTGCGACAGTATCATCCACTTGCGCCAAAATTTCTTTTACCGTACCACTTATCGGCGAAGGTATTTCAGCACTAACTTTCTGTGTAGAAACTTCAAACAACATATCATCTTCTTTCACCGGATCTCCAACATTTACGTGCCAGCTCATTATAGTACCTTCTGTAATGCTTTCGCCTAATTTAGGCATTTTAATATCAAAAAGAGGCATAATTTTATCTTTTTATTTGTTTTATAATACAAACAAAATAGATGTAAAAATGTTCATAATTATCTGCTGACGCCGAAAAGAATCAACCTTTTACCATGAAATAATTAATCAATTGACTATTAATTTTTTATAAAATAAAATAGGATTTTGATTACTTTGGCACGAAATTTGTTTAATATTTTTTTAAAAAAAATGATGAAAATAAGTAAAATTTTATGTACATTTGCACCTGTTTTTGAACTTTAAAAATTAAAAGTAAATATAAAAATCGTATGAAAAAATTAATTAGTTTTGTTTTGGTTGCTACACTTGCAGTTGGTAGCATTCAAGCGCAATCACAAAAGAAAGGCGACAAAACAACCGCAAAAGAACCTGCAAAAGCTGCATTTGTTCCAAAAGTGCAAGGTCCGGGTATTGAATTTCAAAAAACAGAAGCTAATCCTGATCCTACAGTGCATGATTATGGTCAAATTACACAAGGTGCCAGCGGTGATTGTGAGTTTGTTTTTCAAAATGTAGGCAGTGAGCCTTTAATTTTAGCCAATGTACAATCATCTTGTGGTTGCACTGTTCCAAGCTGGCCTCGCGAACCTATTGCGCCGGGAGCTACCGCTTCAATTAAGGTTACTTATGACACAAAACGTTTGGGAAATATCAATAAGTCTATTACGGTTACTACCAATGGTGATCCTGAAAGAATAGTTTTGCGTATCACAGGAAGTATTTCTGCCGCAAACTAATTCAAAATTATTGAATAATAGAATAACTGAATAACTGAAGAACTGAAAATGTTATTCAGTTATTCAGTTATTCAGTTATTGTTTTTTACGAATATTAACAAAAATAACATAATTGCAATGCCACAAATTTCAAAAATTGCTCAAGCTGTACCAGCTTCACCAATTCGTAAATTGGTTCCTTTCTCCGATGCCGCAAAAGGCCGCGGAGTTCATGTGTATCACCTCAACATCGGTCAGCCGGATGTGCCTTCTCCCGAAGGTGCGTTGAAAGCCGTGCGTGATGCTAAACTTGATCTTATCGAATACAGCCACTCTGCAGGTAATCTTTCTTACAGAAAAAAATTGGTTGAATATTACAAAAGCGAAAATATCAATATCAACGAAAACCAAATCATCGTTACCAATGGCGGTTCTGAAGCGTTGTTGTTTGCTTTCATGACTTGTATGAATGAAGGCGATGAAGTGATTGTTCCTGAGCCATACTATGCAAATTATACAACGTTTGCAATTATGACAGGCGTTAAAACCGTTCCTGTTACAGCTAAAATTGAAACGGGTTTTGCATTGCCTTCTATCGAAGATTTTGAAAAATTAATTACTCCAAAAACAAAAGCTATCCTAATCTGTAATCCTTCTAACCCTACAGGTTACTTGTATTCTAAAGCAGAAATGGAAGCTTTGGTGAAAATTGTTAAAAAACACGACTTGTTCTTGTTTTCTGATGAAGTATATCGCGAATTTTGCTATCAAGATGGCGGCGTGCCTTCTGCATTGCATTATCCTGAAATCGAAAACAACGTGATTTTGTTGGATTCCGTTTCAAAGCGTTATTCCGCTTGTGGTGTACGTATCGGTCAGTTCATTACCAAGAATGCTGATGTTTACAATGCCGCAATGAAATTGGCGCAAGCTCGTTTGAGTCCCCCTTCTTATGGACAAATTTTTGGTGAAGCTGCTTGTGATACACCGGCAAGCTATTTCAAAGAAGTGAAAGAAGATTATATGCGTCGTCGTGATGTGGTGGTAAATGCTGTGAACAATATTCCCGGTTGTTTTTGTCCAAATCCTAAAGGTGCGTTCTATGCTGTAGCTCGCTTGCCTATCAATGATTCCGACCATTTCTGCCAATGGCTGCTGGAAGAATTCGAATACGAAAAACAAACCGTAATGTTTGCGCCTGCAACAGGTTTTTATGCAACAAAAGGTTTGGGTAAAGACGAAGTGCGTATCAGCTATGCTTTGTGTGTGGAAGATTTGCATAAAGCAATGAAATGTTTGGAAGAAGCTTTGAAAGTTTATCCGGGCAAAAAATAATAACTGAATAATAAAAATAATTGAATAACCGACCGGAATGGCTTATTCACTTTATTTACCTTATTCTCTATTCTCATTTAAAAATTTAAAAAATAAAAAATAAAAACAAAAAATTATGTCAGAATTTCGTAAAGAGTCAGATTTGATTGGCGAAAAAAATGTGCCACAATCTGCATTGTATGGTGTTCAAACACTACGTGGAATTGAAAACTTCAAAATCTCAGGTGTATTGTTGAGCCAATACCCAACTATCATCAAAGGTTTTGGTATTACCAAGATGGGGGCTATCATGGCCAACCGTCAATTGGGCTTGGTTACAGAAGAACAAGAAAAAGCGGTAATCAAAGCTTGTCAAGAACTTATCGATGGCAAACATTTGGATCAATTCCCGGTGGATATGGTTCAAGGTGGTGCAGGTACTACAATGAACATGAATGCCAACGAGGTTATTGCTAACCGTGCGTTGGAATTGATGGGAAAAGAACGTGGTCAATATGAATTCTGCTCGCCTAACGATGTAGTTAACTGCGCACAATCTACCAACGATGCTTATCCTACAGCAATGCGTTTGGGTGTTTACTTCAAACATCAAGAAGTAACAAAAGCGCTTGATGCGCTTATCGTTTCTTTGGATAAAAAAGCTAAAGAATTTGAAAAAATCATCAAAATGGGTCGTACTCAGTTGCAAGATGCAGTGCCAATGACATTGGGACAAACTTTCAAAGCATTTGCAAGTTCTTTGAAAAACGAAAAGCGTCAGATAGATGCTGTTGCCAACGATTTCTTAGGAAACAATATGGGTGCAACTGCTATCGGTACAGGCATTTGCTCTGAGCCCGGTTATGCTAAACTTTGTAATGAAGCTTTGCGCAAAAACACAGGTTTGAATATCACTTTGGCTGAAGATTGGGTTGAAGCTACTTCTGATACCAGTGGTTTTGTTTCTTACTCTGCTGCTATGAAACGCTTGTGCATTCGTGTAAACAAAATCTGTAACGATTTACGTTTGATGTCTTCCGGTCCTCGTTGTGGTTTGGGCGAAGTAAATCTTCCTGCAATGCAACCGGGTTCTTCGATCATGCCCGGTAAAGTGAATCCTGTTATTCCTGAAGTAATGAACCAAGTTTGTTTCAAAGTTATGGGTAACGATTTAACAGTTGCTTTGGCTTCTGATGCTGCTCAATTAGAGTTAAACGTTATGGAACCGGTTATCGTTCATGCGATTTTTGAAT
>JAVBPN010000217.1:0-10021 GCA_031549585.1 Bacteroidales bacterium | reverse complement strand
CAGCCCTACCGACCACAGACTAATGGAAAAATAGAGCGGTTTTGGAAAACGCTTAATGAAGATTTTATAGAAGATGCCCTGTATGAGAATCTGGATGATGTAAAGAATGAATTATTGGGATTTCTAGCCTATTACAATGAGCATAGACCTCATTCGGCAATTAGCGGAAAAATGCCCGTACAAATGTTAAAGAATGTAACGAATTAAGTGACTTCTACAGCAATGACAAGTTGAAAAATTACTTTAGTATCGTCAGTAACCTTGCGGCTCTTCATTTTTCTGTTTATAATTACTTCAAACTTTGTTTCGATTACTCGGGGCATTTTATTACTTTTGCGACGCCATTTTTATCATAAAAGTAATCTTCCCCATGTCACAAGACGAAAATCCCATCAAGCTGTTTGCAGGTACCGGTTCGCTCGAATTGGCAACCAAAATAGCCCAAAGTTATGGTTCCGAATTAGGCAAATGTTCTATACTCCGTTTTAGCGACGGCGAGTTTCAGCCTGCCTATGAAGAGTCGGTTCGGGGCGCTAATGTTTTTATTATCCAATCGACATTTCCGCCGGCCGAAAACCTTTTTGAGTTGCTTTTGATGATTGACGCAGCCAAAAGAGCTTCAGCAGCTAGGATTGTAGCAGTGATGCCATATTTCGGATATGCGCGTCAAGATCGGAAAGATCGTCCCCGTTGTGCCATAGGAGCGAAATTGGTGGCGAATTTGTTATGTGCGGCGGGTGTTGACCGGATTATGACCATGGATTTGCATGCTGATCCGATACAAGGATTTTTTGATGTCCCGGTCGACCACTTATACGCTTCTCCTATATTTGTACCTTATCTGAAAAGCCTGAATTTGAGTAACCTGGTAATTGCTGCTCCCGATGTGGGCGGAACAAAAAGAGCCAACGCCTATTCCCGCTTTTTGAATACCGAAATGGCTATTTGTTATAAGTTGAGGAAAAAAGCGAATGAAATCAGTGAAATGAAAGTAATTGGCGATGTCGAAAATAAAGATGTGGTGATTGTCGATGATATGGTGGATACAGCTGGAACGATCACGTTGGCAGCAGACCTCATGCATGGACTTGGAGCAAATTCGGTCAGGGCGGTTTGTTCGCATCCCGTACTCTCAGGACCGGCCTATGACAGAATTAAGAAATCTGCCATTTGCGAAATGATCGTTACCGATACCATTCCTTTGATCGTTCCTCATCCTAAAATTAAGGTGTTGTCGGTGGCTGACACTTTTGCCGACGTCATACAAAAAGTATATACACATCAGTCTATTAGCGGTAATTTTATCGCTTGATATATTGGAAGTTTGCCGATGATGCGCAAATATATTTTTTTAATACTGTTTGGATTAGCTTCATGTGGGAATAAATACCTGATTCCTAGAGAAGATTTTACGTCGATTCTTTATGATATCTATTTGTCCAAATCGTATTTTGCGCGCGAAAGGATTTTACAACCGGTTTGGCAGGATTCGATACCATACAGCAAGCACATCATCAATCAACATGGCTATAGTATTGAGCAATTCGATAGTACGGTTGCGTGGTATTGTACCGATCCCCAAAAATATAATGAGATATATGAAGAATTGTTGGCTAGGCTTGGGGAATTTGAACAAGAAGTGGCCAATGAGCCTGGCCCGCCTGTTGAATTGTGGACACAGGCAAAAGAATACGATTTGCCAATTGACGGCAAACAAAATACCATTCCGGTAAATATTCCATTAGTGGGTGCAGGGACATATGTAGTGAAAGCCAATATTACGCTCTATCCCGAAGATAAGTCTTTAAACCCGCATGTGCTTTTTTATTTGTGGCAAGCCGATAGTACTGAGGTTGGTATCCGGGATACTATTTATACAATGCCATTGATTAAAAGCAGATTAATGACACAATATTCTTTTGAGAAGACATTAACCGGTGCAGACCAATACACACATCTTAGAGGTGAATGGTTGGCACAAGACAAGAATCTAACAGACACAACGTGGGCAAAACGTGCCATTATTGAAGATATTTCTATACTTCATCTTCCTAAGGCTAATTAGATCAAAATTATTTACCACAAAGAACACAAGGTGTTTTCACAAAGGGCACAAGGTATTTATTTTATTGTACTTAGTGGTTAGAATTGCTTTCAAACAGTCTTATTAAAAATGCAGAAAATAGCCTAAAAATCCGACAATCAATCCGACAAATACACTAATGGTTTTCATCCAGAGAAAACCGCGTTTGGATTCGGCCAATAATGGCAGTCCGGCATGTCCTTCTTGAACAATGGAATTGGTTAAAAGGATACTAAAGGGAATAGCTCCGCTGGCAAAAAGGGTAATGAAAACAATGTGAGGCCCTGATTGCGGAATTAATCCGATCAGTATAGCAATTGCCATGATGTATAGTTGATTGCCCCTTACCCATTCGTCAATATCAAAATAATATTGGCACACTTGCAAAACGGTGAGAACACCTAGCGTCCACAAAAATATGCGAGGCAAATGTTTTTTGATGATATGTCCCCAAAGATGATCTTTCAAAAAATGTTCTTGGACAATGACAATAATCCAAAGAGCTATCACACTGACCACTACAAAAAGAATATTCAGCCATTTTTCTTCAATAAAAATGCCTGCAATATCGCCATGATCTTGATGGTGATGATGAGTGTTGTGTACATGAGCGTGTTCGGGCAAAGAAGCACTTGGAAGTTCTTCATGGACATGGGAGTGGTCAAACCATCCCATCAAAATAGCAACAATCAAAAGGATGATACATGCCATTAGGGTAGCCCGTTCAAATGTGATATTTTGCAAATTCTTTTTCCAACTGCCTTTGGGATTGGGGTGTTCGTCGGCAGCGTGTATTGCATAATGCGAAGGGCAAAATGGAGTCTTGAATTTTTTAACAAAAATATTGACAACAAATCCGGTAATGATGGCAATGATAAATATAACTACGGTTAAGATGATTGCTGTTTCCGGAATCACGGCAAACATGACAAAAGCTTCGTCGCCAAATGAAGCAATCATGCAAGCAACCAATGCTCCGAAATTAAAGATATTGTGTGTGAATAGGGAAACTACAGCGAATCCTCCCAAGCAACCGGGTATAATGCCTAACAATGAGGCAACAAAGATTTGTTTATAACCCGATTGTTGGATCGAATGGCTCCATTTGCCTTTTGAAACGACGTTGATGTATTCGATCAATAACATCATCACCATTACAAACCCCGTAATCATGAGGGTGTTTTGAATGATTGAGCTAATCACAGGTAGTAACAATTAATCGATGAAACGTTGTGATATAGGTCCATATGTTTCGATCCGGCGGTCGCGTAGGAATGGCCAGACAGAACGATATTTCCCATTGAGGTTCAAATCAATTTCTTGAATGTGTGTTTCGGCAGTTAAGTGTGGTGCTTGGTACAGGATAGTTCCAAAAGGATTGGCAACAAATGAGCCTCCCCAGAATTGAGTTCCGGATTCTAATCCGGTCCGGTTGACAGATACAACGTGTACTCCGTTGGCAATGGCATGGCTTCGTTGGATGGTTTGCCACGCTTCAAATTGCTCCCGGTTGACGGCTTCTGATTTTTCATTGATATCCCAACCAATGGCTGTGGGATAGAACAGTATTTGTGCTCCCATCAAAGACGTAATGCGTGCTGCTTCGGGATACCACTGATCCCAGCATATTAACACTCCAATGCGTGCGTATTGCGTATCAAAAACCTGATACCCGATGTCACCCGGTGTGAAATAAAATTTTTCGTAAAACCCCGGATCATCGGGAATGTGCATTTTTCTATATTTACCTAAATATGAACCATCGGCATCAATTACCGCGGCTGTGTTGTGGTAAAGGCCGGGTGCACGTGCTTCAAATAGCGAGGCAATAATCACTACTTTTAATTCAGCAGCAAGCGATTGCAGTGTTTCAGTTGTTTTTCCGGGAACCGGTTCGGCCAAACTAAAATAATCGTGATTTTCGATATGACAAAAATATAATGAACGGAATAGCTCTTGTAGGCATATGATTTGAGCACCGTTGCGGGCGGCTTGTCTGATTTGTTCCGCCGCAACGAGCATGTTCTTCTCCGGGTCGGCATGCGACACGGTTTGTATCAATCCTATGCGAACTAATTCCGGATTCATCAATTACTTTAAAGCAATTTTAATTATTCATTAAAGGATAAGCATGGCATCGCCATATGTTCCAAAACGGTATTTTTCTTTAATGGCCGTTTCGTAAATATCCATTATTAACTCATGCCCGGTGAAGGCCGAAGCCATCATCATCATGGTCGACATGGGTAAATGGAAATTGGTCACAAAAGAAGTCGGAACACTTATTTCATAGGGCGGAAAAATAAATTTATTGGTCCATCCGTCCATAGGTTTTAACATGCCTGCCGTCGATACGGAACTTTCCAAACATCTTAACACGGTAGTTCCAACGGCACAAACCTCTTTTCTATTGCTTTTCGCCTGATTAACCATTTGTACGGTATCTTCGGAAATACTCATTTGTTCCGAATCCATCTTGTGTTTGGTCAAATCCTCAACATCTACACTACGGAAATTGCCCAATCCCATGTGTAATGTAACTTCTGTTTTTTGGATGCCTTTTATTTCAAAACGTTTCAATAATTCGCGGCTGAAATGCAGCCCGGCAGCCGGAGCTGCAACGGCGCCTTCGTACTTTGCAAAGATGGTCTGGTAACGATCTTTATCTTCAGGCATTACTTCCCGTTTGATGAATTTCGGAAGTGGAGTTTCACCTAAAGAATACAAGATATTTTTGAATTCGTCGTAACTACCATCGAATAAGAAACGCAATGTACGTCCACGCGATGTAGTATTGTCGATTACTTCAGCTACCAAAATATCGTTTTCGCCGAAATATAGTTTATTGCCAATCCTTATCTTACGGGCAGGATCGACCAATACATCCCAAAAACGTTGTTCTGCATTCAATTCACGAAGCAAAAAAACTTCTATCTGAGCGCCTGTCTTCTCTTTATTGCCGTACAAACGGGCTGGAAATACTTTGGTATTGTTGAAAACCATAACATCTCCGTCGTCAAAATAATCGATAATATCTTTGAAAGTACGATGTTCTATATGGTGATGCTGGCGGTTGATAACCATCAAGCGAGATTCATCCCTATTGGGAGCCGGAAATTTGGCAATTAAATCCGGTGGAAGGTGGTATTTATATTGTGAAAGTCTCATGATTTTATGATCTTGAAAGATTGTAAAATGTGATTATATATTTAGGATAATTCGTTCAAATAATTCAGGCGACACGGCTTTTTCAACGCGGAATGGCCCAATGGCCGTACGCCGCAATTGAGTCAGACATGCGCCACTTTGGTTGGCAATTCCAATATCCCGCGCTAACGCACGGATATAAGTGCCTTTACTGCAACGTATCAGTACGTCCACTTCGGGTAACTCGAAACGAGTTACTTCCATTTGACTGATGTTAATGGTATTGGCTTCCAATTCTATATCAACTCCTTTTCTTGCAAAAGTATAAGCACGTTTCCCCTGCAAATTCTTTGCCGAAAATAATGGCGGAATTTGTTGCGTGTCACCAAGGAAATTTTGCAACGATTGCTCGAATGATTCACGAGAAATATGCGTTGTGGGAAATGTATGGTCGGTTTCGGTTTCCAAATCAAATGAAGGAGAGGTTCTTCCTAGTTCAAAAGTTGCCAAATATTCTTTATCTAAATTCATCCAATCGTTGATGCTTTTGGTTGCTTTGCCACTGCACACGATCATCAATCCGGTTGCCAATGGGTCAAGCGTTCCTGCGTGCCCGACTTTCAATTTTTTCAAGCCCAATTTGCGTGTGATCAAATTACGACACTTTCGGATCACATCAAAAGAAGTCCACCACAGATGTTTATCGATTAAAACAATTTGTCCCGAAATAAAGTTTTCAGGAATACTTGTTTCGGGATGAAAGACCGGAACAGAGCTTTCCATGATCAACCAAATATGATTACCAATGTTCCGACAATGGCACAATAAACAGCAAAATAGATTAATTTACCCTTTTTGACCAAATTCAGCATCCATTTGCAAGCAATGAATCCTGAAACGAATGCGGCCAAGAAACCTGTCAAGAGAGATAAAATAGGAATACCCGATGCCTCTGCCGAAAAGTCACCATGCAATAAATCGAGAAAACACATGCCCAATACAGGGATCAAAACCATTAAAAATGAGAATTGAGCGACGGTTTCTTTTTTATTGCCTAATAAAATCCCTGTTGAGATAGTTGTTCCAGAACGGGATAGGCCGGGAAGAACCGCACATGCTTGTGCAATACCTATGATCAATGCATCACGAAATGATATTTTTTCCTTTTGACGTGGGCGGGCATAATAGGCAAAAGCCAATAATACTGCCGTAAGCAATAACATAGATCCAATAATCGTTAAGTTAGAAAAAATTTCTTCAACCTCATTTTTAAAAAGGAGTCCGGCAATACCGACCGGTATAGCTGATATAAGTAATTTGGAGATGTACTGGGTTTCGGGATTCCAAGATATTTTGAATAACCCACGAAATAAATCTGCTATTTCTTTTCGCAATACGCAAATAGTACTTAATACGGTAGCGACGTGCACTGCCACAGTAAATGCCAGATTATCTACTACTTTTACTCCCAACAATGCTGAACCGATTTGTAAATGTCCGCTGCTGCTAATAGGTAAAAACTCTGTGAGTCCTTGTACAATACCCAAAACAAGGGCTTCTATCCAACTCATATATATAATAAATAAAAGATGCAAATATATATGATTTTCTTCGATTTGGTACCGAAAATCAATAGAATAGTGATGGAGAGTGTTTTACAAATTTACAAAACACATTTTTTAAGCCATCAATGTTTTTTGTTATTCTTTTTCTGTGGTTTATTCCCGTTGTGAGGTTCTTTATTATCGATAGGTATTGGTTCCGGCTTTTTTTGTTTGCTGCTGATAATTAGACAAACAATACCTAACAGAACAAATGGAACACTGAGCCATTGCCCCATATTGAATAACATTCCTTTTTCAAAATCTTCTTGTGGATTTTTAATGAACTCAATGCAAAAACGGAACGCAAATACCATGATCAGGAAAAGTCCAAAAATCAGGAATGGACGGGGGCGATTGTCGCATTTCCGGTACACAAAGCGCAATACCACGTAAGTAAATAGGTAATACAACGCTTCATATATCTGGGTAGGATGTTTGGGAAGGGTTTCCCCATTGCGTTCAAAGATAAATCCCCACGGGAGTGAGGTTTGAATGCCATATATTTCAGAATTCATTAAATTACCCATACGGATAAAAAATCCGGCAACACCAATAACAACCACTACCCGGTCGAGTACCCAGATGTATGGCTTTTTGATTTTTCGCGCAAAGAGGTACAATGCAATCAAAATACCGATTGCCCCTCCATGACTGGACAGGCCTCCGTGCCAAACTGCAAATATTTCCAACGGGTGTTGTAAATAGTATTGGGGATGATAAAAAAAGCAATCGCCAATACGAGCGCCTATAATAGTTCCAAGTATCATATAAAACAAGAGGCGTTCGATGGTTTCAGGTGCCAATTTGTCATACTTGACTAATTCACTGAATGCATAATAACTGGCAAGGAATGCAATTGCGTAGAGAATTCCGTACCAACGGACAGTGATTGCACCGATACTAAATGCTTCTGGAGAAACATTCCAATGAATAAAGAGATCTAACATTAGGGTATGCTATTTATAACGTTTGCAAAGATAGCAAAACTTTATTTTAACGATGGTTGAAAGACCAACAGGTTGATTTTTCTCTTTAAGATAATGTATAGAAGCAATTTGCAGGCTCTTGAATTTAAGGGAGGTATTCAACAATTATACGCTCTCAAAAAAAATCGGTGTGAGTGGATTGATATTGTTCCTTTCGCAAGTTTAATTTAAAAATCCAGTGAAAAAATGCCGGAGGAACGATGATGCATGGCTTGTTTTTTGCTTATAGTGATCCGACTTCTAAGATAATTTGATAATGACTAGCAATAATCCCCGTCCCACATTGTGGACTAAAGATTTCATATTCGTATTTATATCCAACCTGCTGCTGTTCTTTTCGTTCTACATGCTCGTTCCGGTATTACCGTTCTACCTGCTCGAAAACTTGGGAACCAGCGGATCGCTGGCCGGGATTGTCCTCTCGCTCTACACCATATCGGCGCTCATGATGCGTCCTTTTTCAGGATTTCTGGTTGATACATTCAGTCGGAAACCCCTGTACCTCATTTGCTACGCTTTTTTCTGCGTCATATTTGCCGGCTATGTGGTCGCTACCACATTGGTGCTATTTATTGTGCTGCGCATCATGCACGGTTTTGCTTTTGGCATCAATACCGTGAGCGGAAGCACGGTAGCGGTAGACGTGATGCCTTCGGAACGGCGTGGTGAGGGTATCGGCTATTTCGGCATGGCGGCCAACATTGCGATGGCCATCGGCCCAGTGGCTGGTTTGTGGCTGCACCATCATTATTCGTTTCAGGTCGTATTCCTGGCGGCTTTTGTGTCGGGCATCATTGGCTTCTGTTCCATTTTGCCGATCAAATCCATCAAAAAAGAACTTTCTTTGCCCAAGCAGGCGCTATCACTCGACCGGTTTATCTTGCTAAAAGGCTTGCCTTGCGTCATCCTGCTATTTTTCATCGGATTGGGATACGGTACCGTAGTTAATTACATCGGATTATACAGTGCTACATTTCAGGCCAACGCGGGCAATTTTTTCATTTTTATTTCGGCAGGATTGATTTTGGCTCGTATTTTATCAGCAAGGGCCATCAATAAGGGAAAAATCACCCAGATGATTTACGCCGGCGCTATCGCATTAGTCATATCATATATCTTGCTGGCATTGTGCAACAGTTCGTTGATCCTTTACCTGACGGCATTTATTTTGGGCATAGGGTTAGGATTTACCAATCCTGCCTTTCAAACCATGTTGATCAATTTGGGCGAGCATAGCCAACGTGGAACAGCCAACGCCACTTATTTTACCTTTTGGGATCTGGGTGTGGGCATTGGCACTGCAATGGGCGGCACAATCATCGAAAAGCTGAGCTTCGAATGGATGTATCTGATCTGCACCGGACTGATCATATTTGGCATGGTGCATTTTGGAGCAGTATCGGCCACACATTTCAGAAAAAATAAATTGCGTTGATCTCTTTTTCGCCATTGCGATTCGTTCAAAAAATTAACTTTGTGCTATGATTTTCAGAAAAGCGATGTCAACAGATACGGAACGGATTTGGCAGATCATCCTGCAAGCCAAAGAACAGATGCGTTTGCGCAACAGCGAGCAATGGCAAAACGGATATCCGGCCGTGGAGAATATTACCTATGACATCGAGAATGGGTATGGCTATGTGCTGTGCCTTGATAACCATGTTGTTGCTTATGCGGCAGTTGTTTTTGGCGGAGAGCCTGCTTATGGAGCGATTCAAGGAAATTGGCTCACCGATCAGCCTTATATTGTGGTACACCGGTTGGCTGTCGCCGAAGAAATGAAACAACGCGGCATCGCTACCCAATTCATGCAACAAGTGGAAGAATTAAGCCGGCAGCAACAGGTATACAGTTTCCGGGTGGATACCAACTTCGATAATCTATACATGCAAAAAATGCTGGCAAGATTGGGCTTTATCTATTGCGGAGAGGTCATGTACGAAAGCAGTTCCCGCATGGCGTATGAGAAAAAATTGTGATCGGGTTGTTGTATACCTGACCATGCTCTATTTGGTTTTTAGAATATCAATATCATTGATTACACATTAATTATTTGAATTTAATCGAATAAAATAACAAATATGATTATTCCATTCATCAATTTTGCAGGAAAAGCAGGTGAAGCCATCGCTTTTTATGAAAGTGTTTTCACTGTTCAGGACAAAAAAGTAGCGTTATTCAAAGAAATGCCGAATGAGATG